>ONQP01000021.1 GCA_900319975.1 uncultured Bacteroidales bacterium
TCGCCGCCGATGTTGAAGTTGTCGCAGCCGAAGTGCTGTCCGAGGTTGTACCAGAGCTGAGGCTCGGAGATGAATACGGTATGTGCGTGCTCAGGCAGGATGGTGCCGTTGTGGTCGCTGTAGAGGTGATGGTCCTCCCACCAGAAATCGGCGAAGCCGCTGAAGCGGAGACCCTTGACACCGAAGATATCCTGCATGCCCCACACGAAGGTAAACTGCAGCGGGGCGTTCTGGGCGGTATTCTGGATCTTCTTGTAGAGCACCTTGAAGTTGAAGGTGTTGCTGAAGTCGGAGTTGTGCACGAAATAGTCGATACCGGCGAGGAAGGCGTTGTTGATGCCATAGCCGTTGTACACGCCACCGTTGTACTCGACCTGGAGGCTGAGCGGAGCGAGGGCGCTGTCCTGCCAGAAGTTGAGGCAACGGGCGATTTCAAGATAAGTGCCGCTCGGAGAGAGCACCTTGCCGTTGAGGTCCTTGCCGAAATCGTGGTCGACGAAGAAGAAGGTGTTGCCCCAGTTGTCGTTGTAGAAGCCTTCGAGGGTCGTGGTCACATGCTGCCGGTCCGGGCCGAAATCATAGAAGATCTGGAGATTGGTCTGCGCTTTCGCTCCTTGAGCAAACAGCATTGCGGCCGCTGAGACCGCCATCAGGATTACTTTTTTCATGGTGTTGTAATTATATGGGTTTAGTGTCTTGTCAAACCTTGATCACGGAGTCCACCTCCACGCCCTCGGGCAAGGCGGCCCGGCCCTTCAGCTCCTCGATCTCGATGATGAAGTTGATCATCGTCTTCTTGGGATGGAACTGCGCTACCAGGCGGGCTGCAGCGGCTACCGTGCCGCCGGTGGCGAGGAGATCGTCGTGGATCAGGACCACGTCGTCGGGCGTGATCGCATCGCGATGGATCTCAATCGTGTCGTGACCGTATTCCTTGTCGTAGGTCTCGCTGAGCGTGTCGGCGGGGAGCTTGCCCGGCTTGCGGGCCATCACGAAGCCGGCGCCCAGGCGGACGGCCAGCGACGGACCCATCACGAATCCGCGGGACTCCATGCCCACCACCTTGGTGATGCCCTTGTCCTTGTAGAGTTCGTAGAGGATATCGTCCAGCTCGCGCAGACACTCTGCGTTCTTGAACATGGTGCTCACATCCCAAAACAAAATGCCCTTCACAGGGAAATCCGGAACGGTCCGGAGGTTGGCTTTCAAATTTTCAACACTCATAAGATAATACTAACAACATACGAAGATAACGCTTTTCTGCGAGAAAACCATCCGCCCCGATACGTTTTTCGGCACCCAATATGCGCCGTTCGGCAAGAATGCTTATCTTTGTGATGATTATGCAGAAAAGAAGTAGTAAAGGCCGGAAGACATCCCCCAGAAAGAGATCCGGCGCAAGCAAGAAAGAGTGTCCGATGTTCGTCGGACGCGTGCAGATGACCCGCGAAGGGTACATCTTCGTTATGATTGACGGCCAGGACGACGATGTCTTCGTCAAGGCCCCCAAGACCCGCCACGCGCTGCACGGCGACACCGTGCGCGTGGCCGTGACCCGGCAGAAGGCCGGGGACAAGCGCCGCGAAGGCGAGGTGGTCGAGATCCTCGAGCGCTCGCAGAAGCCTTTCGTGGGCTATTATCATACCGTCGGGGCCCAGGCCTGGGTCCTGATGCAGAGCAAGACGATGCCGTACGACATCCAGGTGGATGCCGAAGCGGCCGCGGCCCTCGGCGCACAGGCCGGGATGAAGGTCGCGGCGGTCGTGGACCATTGGGAGCGGCGCGAGCCGGGTCCCTGGGGCCACGTGACCGACGTGCTCGGCGTGCCGGGAGACAACGACACCGAGATGCACGCCATCCTGGCGGAGTTCAATCTCCCCTACCGGTTCTCGTCCGAGGTGGAGAACGCCGCCGACAAGATTTCCGACGAGATCACGGACGCCGACCGCAAGGGCCGCAAGGATTTCCGCGATACGTTTACGTTCACCATCGACCCTGCCGACGCCAAGGACTTCGACGACGCGCTGTCGTTCAAGCCGCTGCCCAACGGCAACTATGAGGTCGGCGTGCACATCGCCGACGTGTCATATTATGTGCGTCCCGGCTCCCTCGTGGACAAGGAAGCGCGCGACCGCGGCACCTCCGTCTATCTGGTGGACCGCACGGTCCCGATGCTGCCGGAGAAGCTCTGCAACAAGCTCTGCTCGCTGCGCCCGCACGAGGAGAAGCTGGTCTTCTCGGCGGTCTTCGAGATGACGCCCAAGGCCGAGATCCGCTCGCGCTGGATCGGCCGCGCCGTCATCAACTCCGACTACCGCCTCAACTACGACCAGGCGCAGGAGATCATCGAAGAGAAAGCCACGGACGCCGAGCCGAAGCTGGTCGAGGCCATCCAGACGCTGCACAAGCTGGCGACAATCCTGAAGCAGAACGAGCGCAAGAACGGCGCGATCGACTTCGACCGTCCCGAGATGAAGGTCGAGGTGGACGAGAAGGGCAAGCCGGTCCGCGTCTATCAGAAGATATCCAAGGAGGCCAACTGGCTGATCGAGGAGTTCATGCTCCTCGCCAACCGCACGGTGGCCGAATTCGTGGCCACGGGCGGCCAGATGAACGGCGTGCCGCAGAAGAACGCCAAGACCTTCGTCTACCGCGTCCACGGCGAGCCCAACGAGATCAAGCTCGAGAACCTCTACACCTTCGCCAAGGGATTCGGCTACCGCATCCCGACCGAGCAGCAGGGCGGCCACGCCACGGCCAAGGCCCTCAACGAGCTCCTCGAGTCGGCCAAGGGCAAGCCCGAATTCGCCGCCCTGGAGAACCTCGCCCTGCGGGCGATGGCCAAGGCCTGCTACAGCACCGACAACATCGGCCACTACGGCCTGGCGTTCAAGTTCTATACGCACTTCACTTCCCCGATCCGCCGCTACCCCGACCTGATGGTCCACCGCCTGCTGGCGCTGTACCTGGACGGCGCGGAGAGCCGCAAGAAGGACAAGTTCGAGGACGAATGCCGCTACGCCTCCGAGCGCGAGCTCGTGGCCGCGGACGCCGAGCGCACCTCCACGAAATACAAGCTCGTGGAATTCATGATGGACAAGATCGGAGAGGAATACGACGGCCACGTGTCCGGCATCACCGAATGGGGTATGTACGTCGAGATCGAGCCGACCAAGATCGAGGGCATGATCTCCGTGCGCGACATCAAGTCCGACTTCTACGAATTCGACGAGCCGCGGTACCGGCTCGTCGGAAAGCGTCGTCACAAGCAGTTCTGCCTGGGAGATCCCGTGCGGATCAAGGTCAAGAGCGCCAACCTGGAGCAGCGCCTGCTCGACTACGAACTCGTCGAGCCCGCGGCTCCGGCGGAGCAGGCATCAGAGGTGGGTCGTGAGGAAGCGCACGCTCCCGTCGCCCCCGTCGCCCGGAAGCGGAAGCGCAGATAGGGCGCCGTCGGCCGCCGGCACGAGCACGGCCTCGCCGGGCGACAGGACGGTCTCGTCCTGCGCCGTGCGCAGCCGGACCTGACCGGACACGCCGATCAGAATCAGGAAACCTTTGTCGTCCCCGGCCCTGCCGGGGATTTCCATTTCCCGCGTGAGCTCGAAGAGCTCCGTGGTGAAATACGGGCAGCGGACCAGCTCCACGGCCGCGTCGCGCCGCATCTCGTATTGCGTCCGGTATTCCGGATACACCCGATAGTCGATCGCATCCTTGGCCTCCTGCGTGTGCAGCTGGCGCGGCTTGCCGTCCAGGCCGAGGCGGCCGTAGTCATAGATGCGGTAGGTGAGGTCGGAGGTCTGCTGGATCTCGGCCAGGAAGCAGCCGCCGCCGATGGCGTGGATGCGGCCGGCAGGCAGGAAAAAGACGTCGCCGGGCGCCACGGCATGCCGGGCGAGCACGTCAGTGATGCGGTCTTCCTCCACCAGGCGGACGTAGTCGTCCGGGGTGATCTGCTCCTTGAGCCCGGACATCAGGCTGGCGCCGGGCGCGGCGTCGATCACATACCACATCTCCGTCTTGCCGTTGAGGCCGTACCGGGCCATAGCCAGCTTGTCGTCAGGATGCACCTGGACGCTCAGGTCCTGCTTGGTGTCGATGAACTTGATCAGCAGTGGGAACTGACCGGGGTAGATTTCGGTGATCTTCTTGCCCGCTTCGGGGCCTTCCGCCACCACCGATTCGTCGCCAGGGACACCGGAGAGCACCCAGCTCTCCGTGCCCCAGACCAACGTCTTGAGTATCGGCGTGAATTTGTACATATTCCTTTAGATGAGCGGTTCGGCCGTCATCGCGGCAGGCTGCGGGATACCCATCAGCTTGAGGATGGTCGGCGCCACGTTGCACAGGGCGCCGTCCTTGACGGTCTTCACCTCGTCGCCGGCGTTCATCACGACGAACTGTACGGTGTTGAGGGAGTGGGCCGTGTTGGGCGTACCGTCCGGGTTGACCTCGAAGTCGGCGTTGCCGTGGTCGGCGGTCAGCAGGACGACGTAGTCGTGGGCGATGGCCGCCTCGACCACCTTGCCGACGAGCTTGTCGATGCACTCGACCGTCTTGGTGACGGCGGTGTAGACGCCGGTGTGGCCCACCATGTCGCCGTTGGCGAAGTTGAGGATGATGAGGTCCTCCTTGTCGGTGTTGATGGCGTCGATCAGCTTCTCGGCCACCTCGGGGGCGCTCATCTGCGGCAGGAGGTCGTAGGTCGGGACCTTCGGGGAGTTGACCAGGATTCGGTCCTCACCCTCGAACTGCAGCTCGCGGCCGCCGTTGAAGAAGAAGGTCACGTGGGCGTATTTCTCCGTCTCGGCGATGCGCAGCTGGCGCTTGCCGGCCTTGGAGACCGTCTCGCCCAGGGTGTCGCCGACCAGCTCTTTGTCGAAGAGGATGTGCACGCCGGTGAAGGAGGCGTCGTACGGCGTGAGGCAGCAGTAGTAGAGCGGAATGGTGTGCATTCCCTCTTCCGGCATGTCCTTCTGCGTCAGCACGGAGGTCAGCTCACGGGCGCGGTCGTTGCGGAAATTGTAGAAGATGATGGCGTCGCCTTCCTCGATCTTGGCGAGGGGCGCGCCGTCCTTGGTGATCACGATCGGCTTGACGAACTCGTCGGTCACGTCGGCGTCGTAGGACGCCTGGATGCCGTCGATGGCGGACTCGAAAGCCGCGCCCTTGCCCTCGACGAGCAGGTCGTAGGCCTCCTTGACGCGGGCCCAGCGCTTGTCGCGGTCCATCGCGTAGAAGCGGCCGCACACGGTAGCGATCTTGCCCGTGGTCTCGGCCATCTTCTGCTCGAGCTCCTCGAGGAAGCCCTTGCCGCTGCGCGGGTCGGTGTCGCGGCCGTCCATGAAGGCGTGGACATAGACCTGGTCCAGGCCGTACTCCTTGGCGACGCGGAGGAACTCATAGACATGCTCCAGGGAGGAGTGCACGCCGCCGGCGGAGGTGAGGCCCATCAGGTGGAGCTTCTTGCCGGAGTTCTTGACGTAGTCGTAAACCGCCTTGATCTCGGGATTGTCGAGGAATTTGTGGTCGCGGACCGCCATGTTGATCTTGACGAGGTCCTGGTACACCACGCGGCCGGCGCCGAGGTTCATATGACCGACCTCGGAGTTGCCCATCTGCCCGTCAGGCAGACCGACATACTCGCCGCAGGCCTGCAGGTGGCCGGCAGGATATTTGGCGCGCAGGCCGTCAATCACCGGCGTGCCCTGCGTCCAGATGGCATTGGAATAATCGTGCTTGCCCTCGCCCCAACCGTCGAGGATCATCAGAAGTACTTTTCTGTTCATATCTGTCGTATTTTTGTATTAACTAACCGTAGCCGCCGGCACACGGCGGATCTATCCTGCAAAGATAACAAAAATAAGGATTGCTTCCCGCGGGAAACAATCCTTATTTGTAGCTATTTACCCGAACCGGCTAGTCGATCAGGCCACGGGCGCGGAGGGCGGCCGTGTTGTCCGGCTCGCGGCCGGCGAAGCTCTTGTAGAGCGTCATCGGCTCCTCGGAGCCGCCCTTCTCCAGGAAGGTCTCCTTGAACTTCTTCGCAAGCGTGAGGTCGTACGGACCGTCGGGCGAAGCGGCGAAGATGCTGAAGGCGTCCTTGTCGAGCACCTCGGACCACAGGTAGCCATAGTAGCCGGCGGCATAGCCGCTGGAGAAGATGTGGTTGAAGTAGGTCGAACGGTAGCGGAAGGTGATCTCCGGGATCAGGCCGATCTCATCGGCGATCTGCTTCTCGAAGGCGTCGATGTCGACACCCTTCGTCGAAGACAGCTCATGCCAGCGCATGTCGAGGATGGAGGCGGCGCAGAGCTCCGAGGTCATGAAGCCCTGGTTGAACTTCTTGGCGGCGAGGATCTTCTGGACGAGCTCCTCGGGGATGGTCTCGCCCTGCGCGTTCTTGGCGTAGCGGGCGAGCATTTCGGGCCGGAAGGCCCAGTTCTCGTTGAACTGGGAGAACATCTCCACGAAGTCGCGGGTGACGTTGGTGCCGCTCACCGAAGCGTAGTGGCACTTGGTCAGCAGCCCGTGCAGGGCGTGGCCAAACTCGTGGAAGGCAGTCTCGACGTCGTCGATGGAGAGCTGGTCGTCGGAGAAGTTGCAGACGTTGACGATGATCGGGCGGACTTCGTTGCCTTCGGCATCGACATACTGCTCGCGGACGTTGTTCATCCACGCGCCGCCGCGCTTGCTGGCGCGGGGCTTATAGTCGGTCGTGAAGATGCCCAGCAGCGAGCCGTCCTCGGCCGTGACCTTATAGGCGCGGACCTCCGGGTTGTACACGGGCACGTCCTCGAGGCGCTCGAAGTTGACGCCGTAGAGGATGTGGGCGTTGGTGAAGATGCCGTTGACAACGCTGTCGATCTGGAAGTAGGGCTTGGTCAGCGACTCGTCCAGGTCGTATTTGGCCTTGCGGACCTTCTCGGCGTAGTACCACCAGTCCCAGGGCTCGATCTTGGAACCGGCCGGCAGTTTGCCCGCCTTGACGTCCTGGTCCATCACGGCCTGCATGTCGGCGAGTTCCACCTTGGCCTTGGCCACGGCGGCCTTCATGATGCCGGCGAGGAAGTTGTCCACCGTCTCCGGGGTGCCGGCCATCTTGTTGGACAGGATATAGGCGGCCGCGTTGGGATAGCCCAGGATCCGGGCCTTCTCGGCGCGCAGGTCGAGGACCTCCAGCAGGAGCTGGCGATTGTCGTATTCATTGCCGCGGTGGCCGCGGGAAGTGTAAGCCTCGTTGTACTGGCGGCGCAGTTCGCGGTCCTCCGTGGTGGTCATCTTGTCGGGATAGGCGGCCACGCTGAAGCCGAATCGCTCCAGGAAGTCGTTGGACTCGGCGAGGATGTTGTTGCCGATCTTCTGGGTCTTGGCGGCGATGTCGGCGTTGATCTGGCGCAGGCGGGCCTGCTGTTCCTCCGGCAGGCCGATACCCTCGCGCTCGAAGCCGTCGAAGTGCTTCTTGAGCGCCATCTGCTGCTCGCGGGTCAGATTGCTCTGGTCGCCGTGGTAGACGGCCGCGATGCGGTTGTAGAGGGCCTTGTTGAAGGAAAGGTTGTTCTCGTGCTCGCTCATCAGCGAGATGAACTCGTCCTCGATGGCGGCCAGCGCGTCGTTGCGGTCAGTCTCGGTGATGTTGTAGAACACGCCCGTGACCTTGGCGAGGATGTCGCCGGAGAGCTCCAGCGGCACGATGGTATTCTCGAAGGTCGGCGCGTCCGGATTGGCGGTGATGGCGTCGATCTCGGCGTTCTGCTGCTCGATGCCGGCCTTGACGGCCGGGATGAAGTCGGAAGGAAGGATCTGCTCGAACGGCGGGATGCCGTAGGGGGTGTCCCATTCGGTGAGGAAGGGATTGGTGCGGTTGTTCTGGCAGGCTGTCATGGCAAGGATGATGGCTGCGGAAGCGATGATTCTTTTCATTTATTTACTCAAGATGATATACGTGGGATAGTGGTCGGAATAGCCATTGATGAACTGCCCGCCGGAGAAGGTCCGGAAGGGCGTGCCGGCGTAGCGGCCCTCCTGCTGCGTGAGGAAGGGCGGATTGAAGACGTAGCCGTAGTGCGTGGCGTCGCTCCGGAGGATGTGCAGGCTGCCCTGCGCGTCGACGTCCGTCAGGGCGGCGCCCACGAAGATGCAGTCGAAGATGTTCCACTCGCCGTGGTATTCTTCCGTGCCGAAGCCGTCCTTGTGCATCCGCAGGAACGGCGAGAACAGGTCGCCTTCCTGCATCTCCGCGATGGTCTCGCGGCCGCGCAGGTAGTCCGTCATGCAGACGTCTTCCGGATTGTCGTTCATGTCGCCCATCACCACGACGTTGATGCCAGGGAAACGCTTCTCCAGGGCCAGGATGTCGTCGCGGACGATCTCCGCGGCCCGGCAGCGCAGGTCGCTCCCCTTGCCGCCCGTGCGCGAAGGCCAGTGGCAGACGTAGACGGCCAGCGGCTCGCCGGCCAGTTCGCCGCGCACGCAGAGCACGTCGCGCGTCTTGAACGCGCGCTGCTCCTCGGGCGTCTTCTCGAAGACGATGCCGCTGCGCGTCTTGAAATCGTACGGCAGGGTGCGGGTCTCGACCAGCTTGAAGAGGTCAGGCCGGTAGAGCAGCGCGCAGTCGATGCCGCGCGTGTCCGGACCCTCCACATGGACGAACTTATAGCCCGCTTCCGCGATCTCTTCGCGCGCGACGAGATCCGCGAGCACGCGGGCGTTCTCGACCTCGGCGAGACCCAGCAGGGCGTGCCAGCGGCCGTTCTTCTCCGACATCGCGCGGATCACCGAAGCGATGTTGGAGAGCTTCTTCTCATACTTGTCGGGCGTCCAGGCGTTCTCCCCCTGCGGGGTGAAGGCCTGGTCGTTCTTGCCCCGGTCGTGCTCCGTATCGAAGAGATTCTCCACGTTGTAGAAGCCGACCACGTATGCATCGTCGGGGATGACGGGCGCGCAGCCCGCCAGCAGGAGGGCTGCACCCAGGATCAGGAAAAACTTCTTCATGCGCCTAGTTGTTCCACCACCAGTCGACGTCGGCGGGATTCTGCGCCTCCACGCTGGCCTGGACGTCGGCGGGGAGGTTGACGAAGAAGTCCACGCCCACCTTCTTCTCCAGGTCGTCGATGCTCATCGACATCGACTTCTGGACGCTGGGGGCGCTGTTGGACTTGTTGTCGAACCAGAAGCCCACGGCGGAATAGCTCTTGTCCTTGGCCAGGCGCAGCAAGGCCTTGTAGTAGCCCACCGGGACGGTGATATGCTTGTTGTCCGAATCCAGGACATATTTGGTGCTGCCCTCGACGACGCAGCCCGTGACGACGTAGAGCGTGTCCGTGTCGGACTTCTTGGCCCAGCCGCGCACGCGCTTCTCCAGCGTGCCCCAGAGGTCGGTGTTGAGCGTGTGGTCCTGCGGCGTCATGTTGGTGCCGAAGAAGGTCTCCAGGTTGACGCGGTAGTCGAGCCGGTCGGCGGACGCGATCTGGTGGCCGCGGTCGAAGCGTTCATTGCTGCTGCCGTTGCCCGTCCTGTAGCCCTTGGGGAGATACTGCTGCTTGTCGCGCGGGAGGATCGGGTCCAGCGTGAATTTCTCCGTGCGGTCGCCGGAGCCGATGTTGCCCGAACACAGCGGATAGGCCACCCAGGTGGACACGAAATGGTCGTAGTCATAGTAGGCGGCGTAGCTGCGCTTCCCGTCCGGGAAAGAATGGATCAGCAGGTCCTGGCCGTCGTCGGCCTTCGTGGCCGGGAGCTCCATCCAGGCGGCCTTGGTCGAGGCGACCTTGCGGCCCAGCTTGTATTCGCCGGGCGTGCTGGACACGAAATAGGCCGGCGTATCGCCGCCCGCCTGCGCCATGCCTTCGTGCTCGCTGCGCAGGGTCATCATCGTGAGCTTGTCGCCGACCTTCAGGCCCAGCTGCTTGAAAGTCTGGTCGTTCTTGGAGACCTGGGTCTTGCTGAGGCCATACACATAGACGAAACCGGTCTCGTCGAAGAGGAAGAAGTTGCCGTACTCCTCATTCTCGATCGCGGCGATCTCGCCGGTCAGCCTGTACCAGGTGGTCGTATTGGCGGGTTTGGACTTGAACGCGCTGATGGTGAGCTGCGCGCCGACCAGCTGGGTGACGCTGACCTCGGCCGACTTGTCGCCGGCCTGGATGCGCACCTTCGCTTCCCGCGCGTTCTCTCCCGTATTCTCCTGCGCCGTGAGCGTCAGGGTCTGGTACTGCGTGGAGCCCTCGCCGGAAGCCGGCGACACCTCGAGCCAGGCGGCATCGGACGAGGCCGTCCAGCCCCTGTTGGTCTGGAAGGAGACCTGGGCGGAACCGGCCTTGCTCTCCAGCGTGACGGCGTCGGTCTTCAGGGTCAGGGTCGCGGCGGGCATCCCGGCCTGGACTACAGCCACCTGCTTGGACACGTTGCCCGCAGAAATGGTCAGATAGGCCTTGCGCTCCGTCGCGCCCGGGTTCTCCGACACGGTGACCTTGACGGTCTGGGTGGAGGCGGAGGCGCTGCCATAGGTGGGCGCGACGCTGGCCCAGGTCTCGGAAGACTGCACCGTCCAGTCGTGGTTCGTCATGAAGGAAACGTTCTCCTGACCGCCGTCATAACCGACGGAGACGGACGTGGACATCAGGATCAGATTGGTCGGGTCCGTCTTGTTGCAGGCGACCAGGAACAGGGCCGCCGATATCAGCAATAAGGAAAAAATCTTCAACTGTTTCATAATCCCCGAAGTTACGGCTTTTTTGGAAAACAAAAAAGGGAGCCGGCCCTCAAAGTGGCCGGCTCCCCATAGAGGAATCTAGTCTAAACTATTCAGTAGCACCGTTGAGCGAGTACACCCAGGCCTTCTTGCTGGCGGTCTCGTAGGTGCTGCCATACTTGGTCAGCTGGCCCTTGACGATCACCTCGTCACCCTCGGCGATCTGGGCGTTGCCCTCGGCCCACGGCTGGTTGTTGAACCAGTAGGCGCTGTAGCACTCGAAGTCCTTGTCCGGAGCGGTCGTGGACTTCTTGTCGGCAGCGATGCCGTTGGCGACACCGTCGTCGGAGATCCAGAAGGTGCCGGTGCCGTAGGAGGCGCTGAAGGTGTAGAGGATCGCGGAGACCTTACCCTTGACGCAGACATCCGGGAAGACCGGAGCCGGCTCGCCGGCAGCCGTGGCAGCAGCCTTGGCCTCTTCCATCCGGTCGATGAAAGCCTCGGCGCCGGCCACGTTGAACGGAGCGTTGGTGTTGCCCACGCCGTTGGCGTCGGTGGTGGCACCGTTCACGCTGTACACGAAGGCCTTCTTGCTGGCGGTCTCGGCGATGCCGTTGTAAACCGTCGTCTTACCGCAGAGGACCACCTCGTCGCCCACTTCGATCTGGGCGTTGCCCTCGGCCCACGGCTGGTTGTTGAGCCAGTACACGCTGTAGCACTCGAAATCCTTGTCGGTAGCGCTGGTGCTCTTCTTGTCGTCGGAGACGCCGTTGGCGACGCCGTCGTCGGAGATCCAGAAGGTACCGGTGCCGTAGGAGGCGCTGAAGGTGTAGAGGATCGCGGAGACCTTACCCTTCACATAGATGTCCTCGTCGAAGGTGGTGCCTGCAGTAAGCAGCTTCGCAATCTCGGAGGCGGTGTAAGGGTTGGTGGCGGTACCCTTCGGGTTCTCCACGTATTCCACGATCTTGGTAGCGACGACATTGACATACTTGCCCTTGCCGCTGATACCGTTGAAGTAGCCGCTGATGGTGACCTTCTTGCCGTCGAAGCTCTTGGCGTCGAGGGCGTCGACCGGGTAGACGATGCTGCCCTGACGGGACTCGGCGTCCACGCCGTCGATGGTCACGTTGTAGTAGTTGCCGGACACGGACAGGGTGCCGCTGAACTTGATGTACTCAGCCGTGGCGGCCTCGTAGGAAGCAAACGCAGCGGTGATGTCCTTGGCGGTAGGATAGCTGTAGGAATTGTTCTTGCTGTCCACGAACACGTCGGTGATATCCGTCAGCTCAGGCACGCCGTTGTAGGTGGTCTTGGTAGCGGACATCTTCACGCCGTCGCCCAGGGAGAGGGCGGCAGCGGAGGCGCCGTAGGCATAGATGGCGTTGGTGCCGTCAGAGAGGACTGCACCCTTGGTGGTCAGGGCCACGACGACCGTCGAAGGCAGGGTCTGCACGGCGGAGCCATCCTCGTTCGCGATGATCTCGGTCACGGTGGCGCCGGTGGCAGGCTGGCCTTCCTGGGTCACGGTCACGCTCTTCATGGCGGTGGGACCCTTGATGGTGATGGTGGCGGTGCGCTCGGCGGTGCGGGGATTCTCCAGAGCCTGGAGCTGGTAGCTGCCGTCAGCGTTGACGCTGATGATCTGGAGCCAGTCGGCGTTGGAGGTCACGAGCAGCGGGCTCTCCTTGGCGGTCACGGTCATGCTGAACGTGGCGCCCTCGCAAGGGAGCTTCTCGAAGTCGAACGGAGCGACGTCGATCTTGGACTTCTCGATGCTGATGATGCTCACGTCGACGAGTTCGACGGTGCCCTGATACACGGTCTTGGGACCCTCGACGGTCACGATGTCACCGGGCTCGATGCCGAAGCTGGCCCAGCCGCCTTCGGCGTCCTTGGGATACTGGCTCTTGGCGTTGAACGTACCGTAGATATAGAGGACGCCCGTATCGTCAGCCAGATACCAGTTGCCATAGGCCGTATTGACGACGCTCGTCACGGTACCGCGCACCTTGTAGGTGACATCCGGGCCGGCGATGACCTCGGCAACGGTAGCGAGCGGGGTCTCGACGCCCTGGGGCGCGGCCTGGTTGACATTGAGGATCTTGGTCCGGAGACCGGTCTTCTCGTCGCCCAGCAGGATCTTCACTTCGGTCTTGCGGGCAGCGGTGGAGGCGGAGAGCGCCTTGAAGGTCACCAGCACCTCGTCGCCGGCGGCGCCGGACATAGGATCGGCAGCAAGCCAGTTGCCGGTCTTCTCATCGATCGCGATGCGCCAGGGCTCGTCACCCTTGACCGTGATGGTCGCGGTGGAACCCTCGTCTGCGGCGAGCGTAAAGTAGTCGTTGGAAACTTCCAGACCTTCGAGCACGGAAACAGGCTCCAGTTGAGGCATACAGCCGGCCAGGAGGGCGACCGATGCGACAAAGGATGCAATGATATGTTTGAGTTTCATTTCGTGTCCGGTTTATTAGTTGAACATATATTTGATACCGATCTGCATGTACCAGCAGTTGGACAGGGAGTGGATGAAGTCGAAGGTAGGAACCTCCTGACCCACGGTGGTGGAGAACACGGGGACGCCGTCAGGATCGACGCGCTCGAACTTCAGGATCTTGGCGTTGCCGTTGCTGTCGTGAGGCACGTCCGGAGCCCAGTCCTTCGCGACGCCCCAGCGGGAGTCGAAGAGGTTGCCGACATTCTGGATGTCGAGGCTGACCTGGAGCGTGTTGACGGTACGGCCAAGCTGGAGCTTGAAGTCGTGGGCGTAGCGGAAGTCGAACACGTGACGGAAAGGACGGTCGACGGCGTAAGCCTCGGCATACTTGCCCTTGTTGGCGCTCAGGTACTTGTCCTGGGCGGCGAAAGCCCAATAGTTGGCGGCATCGTCAGGCGTGGCGAAGCGGATCTCCGTCTCGTCCTTCGGGATGTACATCAGGTCGTAGGCATTGCCGTCGCCATTCATGTCGTTGGAGTAGATGTAGCTGTTGCCGGAATAGCGCACACCCTCGTAGAACAGGCTGAAGTGGTTGTTGGACAGATCGGAGTAGCTCACGGAAGCCATCACACGGTCAGGCAGGTTGTAGCTGGAGTTGTGGAGGATGTTGAAGTTCGGGCCATCCACGGAAGGAATGTACTTCCAGGCGGCGGAGGCGTTGGAACCCGGCATACCGGTGATCTCCTTGCTGACGGTGTGCGTGTAGGCGGCGGTGATGTTGAGCCGCTCGACCGGCGTGGCGTTCAGGGAGATGGTCGCCATCGTACCGTAACCCTTGCTGGTGTTGGACAGCACGTAAGCGTCGACCTTGTTGTACTTGTAGTTCGAAGGATAGATATGACGCTCGTCAGCACCGTTGAACGTACCCCAGCCGGCGTTGTCGGCAGGAATGGCGTAGTTGCTGAGCATCACGCCGTGGATGGTCTTGTTGTAGATGAACTCACCCGTGATGGTGAACGGGAAGGACACGGGAACGTTCCAGTCGAAAGCGATGGAGCTCTTCCAGACCATCGGCATCTTGAAGTTGCGGTCCACACCGGCCACCTCGGAAGGAGCGGGAGCGCTCTCCGGCGTGACGGACTTGGGGAACTTGGCAGGATCGATGGAGTTGAGGATGTCGAGCATCTGCCAGCGGTCGGTCACGAGCTTGCCGTTCTGGATCATGGCAGAGAGGAATTTGCTGTCCTTGTCCTTGGTGTCGCGGCCCTTCACGATACCGGCATTGGTCGGCATGTTGGTGAAGAACACGAGCGGGAGACGGCCGGAGAAGAGGCCGGTACCGCCACGGATCTTGAAGCGCTTGTCGCCGAACACGTCATAGGAGAAGCCGACGCGCGGGCTGACCTGGATGCTGGTCTTGGGCCACTTGCCGGTGTCGATGTGACGTCCGCCGTAGTCGATGGCCAGGGTAGCGTTGTTGGTCATGACGTCCGCGTTGTTGAAGGACAGGTTGTCCAGACGGAGGCCGTAGGTGACCTTGAGGCGGTCGTTGACCGTGTACTCATCCTGCGCATAAGCGCCGAGCTGCATGAAGCGGACCTTGGCGGAAGGATACTCGTCGCCGTCGAAGCCCCAGTCGAAAGCCATTTCGACAGGCGCGTTGCCGGCGTAGAAGTCGCTCAGGGAAGCGAAACGGAACATACCGGTACCGTTACGCATATAGGTGTTGAGAGCCATCTGGGACTCGAAGCTCAGACCGGCGGTCACTTTGTGGTCGCCCGCATACCAGGTCACGTCGTCCTTGATGTTGAGGATGGTGTTCTGGACGTTGTTGCGATAGGTGAAGAGCTCGGTACCGAAGTCCATGTAAGGCTCCATCTCGTGGCCCTCGCCCAGGTCGCCGGCCAGGATCTCCACGAAGGGGAAGAAGCCACCGTCGTTGCCACGGACATCCTGGATGTTGGAGTAGGTGACAAGGAGCTGGTTGGACACGTTGGCGGACAGCCGGCTGTTGAGGTCGGCGGAGATGGTGGTCACGTTGTTCTTCTGGTTGTACATCGAGTTGGCGAACACCAGACCGTACTGGGAAGCCATGTCGAAGGTCATGCCCGAAGCGTCACGGGAGGTGGAAGGAAGCTTCCACTGGTTGCTGGTCGTGTAGTTGTAACGGACGGCCAGCTTATGGCTGTCGCTGATGTTCCAGTCGATACGGCCGAGGAGCTTGACAGTGTTGTTGCTCTTGTTGTAGTCGTCGTATGCACCCGGATCATAGCCGTAGTTGCTCTTGAGGAAGTTGCGCATCCGCTCGGCCTCGGCGACGCTCACACGCGTGAGCTGGTGGGTAGCGTCGGCCACGCCGTCCTGGGAAGGACGCCAGTGGTTGATCTCGCTGTTGGACGGGAGGATTTCGCCGCTCACGAAGAAGAAGAGCTTGTTCTTCACGATCGGACCACCCAGGGTGAAGCCGTACGTGGTCTCGCGGGAGCTCGTACGCTCCAGGTCGACACCGTCGACGCGGCTGCCGTGCATGTTCTCATTCTGGTGGTACACATAGGCGGTACCCTTGAGCGTGTTGGTACCCGACTTGGTGACGGCGTTGATACCGCCGCCGATGAAGTTGTACTGACGGACGTCAAACGGGGAAATCACGATCTGCATTTCCTCGATGGCGTCGAGGGAGATCGGGTTGCCGCCGCCGGGGAGCGAAGCGCTCAGACCGAAGTTGTTGTTGACGTTCGCGCCGTCCAGCGTGAAGTTGGTGGAACGGCCGGAGCTACCGGAGAAGTTCATGCCGTTGCCTCCGTAAGGAGAGAGCTTCGCGATGTCGGTGATGCTTCTGCTGACCGTAGGCATATTCACGATCTGACGGGAATTGATGTTGGTCGCAGCGCCGGTCTTCTCGACAGTAGCGAAACGGGAGGAGGCGGTGGAGATCACGATGGCCTCGCCGAGCATCTCGGCATCGTCGGTGAGCGTGGCGTCCAGCGAGAACGCTTCAGCGAGCTGGAGCGTCACGTCCGTGTACGTCACGGAGTTGTAGCCAAGGCAGCTGACCTCAACGGTGTACGGGCCACCCGCACGCATACCGTTGATGAAGAAACGGCCTTCGGCGTTGGCCACAGAGTAATACTGCGTGCCGGAAGGCGTGTGGACTGCCACGACGGTGGCGCCGACGACAGGCTCACCCTGTGCATCAGTGACCTTTCCGTTCAGCGTGGAGGTCGTCACCTGCGCAGCGGCAGATACGACAAAAAGCATTGCTGCGAAAGACAGCAACACACGCTTGCAAAAATGATTCATCATGTTGATAATAAAGTAAAATTGAGTTACTTAACTGTCAATACTATAGTCAGGTTCAAGTACGCGCCGCAAAGATAGCTTACTAAATTGAATTGGACAAACCCTTTTTCCATTTTTTATCAACTTTTATTGCTACCTTTGCAGCCGAATATTAACCAAACGAGGAGAGATTTGATTGCTTGCAACCTCGTCAAAAATGCTAAAAAAATGAATCACCTTTTCACATCGGAGTCCGTCTCCGAAGGTCACCCCGACAAAGTCGCTGACCAGATTTCCGACGCCATTCTCGACGAATTCCTCCGGCAGGACCCGGAGGCACACGTCGCCTGTGAGACCTTCTGCACCTCCGGCCTGGTGGTCGTGGGCGGCGAGGTCAATTCCGACAACGCCTACGTCGACATCCCCGCCACCGTGCGCCGCGTGATCGCGCGCATTGGCTACACCAAGGCCGAATACGGCTTCGACGCCTCCTCGTGCGGCGTCATCTCCACCATCCACGAGCAGAGCGCGGACATCGACCGCGGCGTGGCCCGCGAAGAGCCGGCCGAGCAGGGCGCCGGCGACCAGGGCATGATGTTCGGCTATGCCAGCACGGACACGGAAGAATA
Source organism: uncultured Bacteroidales bacterium (assembly GCA_900319975.1). Taxonomy (GTDB): domain Bacteria; phylum Bacteroidota; class Bacteroidia; order Bacteroidales; family UBA932; genus Cryptobacteroides. The sequence continues at coordinate 17,039 of ONQP01000021.1, forward strand.
CATGCCGCTCGCGCTGTCCCTCTCGCACAAGCTCCTGCAGACGCTCGCGGACATCCGCCACAACGAGCCGGAGCTGATGCCCTACCTGCGTCCGGACGCCAAGTCCCAGTTCACCATCGAATTCACCGGCCGCCGCACGCCCGTGCGCGTGCACACCATTGTCCTGAGCACGCAACACGACGAGTTCGACACGGACGAGCGCATGCACGCGCGTATAGAGAAAGATGTGCGGGAGATCGTCCTCCCGCGCCTGATCGCCTCGCTCCCCGAGCGCACGGCGAAGCTTTTCGACGGCAGCTTCATCCTGCACGTCAACCCGACGGGCAAGTTCGTCATCGGCGGCCCTGCCGGCGACACCGGCCTGACCGGCCGCAAGATCATCGTGGACACCTACGGTGGTCGCGGCGCGCACGGCGGCGGCGCCTTCTCCGGCAAGGACCCGTCCAAGGTGGACCGCAGCGCCGCCTACGCCGCGCGCTACCTCGCCAAGAACCTCGTGGCCGCGGGCGTCGCGGACGAGGCGCTGGTGCAGCTGGCCTACGCCATCGGCGTGGCCGAGCCGGTCAGCGTGTTCGTGGACACCTACGGCACGCGCCACGCCGGCGAGTCCGACGCCGAGATCGCCCAGAAGCTGCGTGAGCTCTTCGACCTCCGCCCGGCCGCCATCACCAGGAAGTTCGGTCTCAAGAACCCGATCTACGAGCCCACCGCCGCCTACGGCCACATGGGCCGCAAGCCCTACGTCAAGGACGGCATCCAGTTCTTCGGCTGGGAGCTGCTGGACGGCGTGGATTGCATCAAGGAAGCCTTCGGCCTATGAGTTCCCGGGACAAGAAGCCCCAGCAGGTCCGCATCAACAACAAGCGGGCGTCGTACGACTACGAGTTTCTCGAGGAGTACGACGCCGGCATCGTGCTCGTAGGCACGGAGATCAAGTCCATCCGCGCCGGCAAGGCCTCCCTGCAGGATGCCTATTGCTATTTCTCCGGCGGAGACCTCTACGTGCGCGGGATGAACGTCGCGACCTATTTCTGGGCTTCCGCCTGGAGCAGCCACGAACCGATGCGCGACCGCAAGCTCCTGCTGACCAGACGTGAGCTCAAGCACCTCGCGCAGGCCGTCAAGACCAAAGGCCTGACCATCGTGGCCGTGCGTCTCTACATCGCCGACAACGGCTTCGCCAAGCTCCGCATCGCGCTCGCCAAGGGCAAGAAGGAGTACGACAAGCGCGCGACCATCAAGGAGAAGGACATCCGCCGCGAAATGGAGAGAGAATAATCCCCCGCCCCATGCCCCGCCTCAAGCATAGCATCGTCGCCGAGCTGCCCGCCCCCGAGCAGCTGGACGTCGTGCAGCTTGCGCGCGACTGCGCCTCCGGCGCCTGCGACCTCGTCGCCGTCGTCGGCCCCACGGCCTCCGGCAAGACCCGCTACGCCGTGCGGCTCGCGGAGCGGCTGGGCGGCGAGATCCTTTCGGCGGATTCCCGCCAGGTCTACCGCGGGATGGACATCGGCACGGGCAAGGACCTCGCCGAATACGGCTCCATCCCCTACCACCTCATCGACATCGCCGAGCCCGGCACGCAGTACAACGTCTGGCAGTACCAGCAGGACTTCGCGCGCTCCTGGGCGGACATCCGCGCCCGCGGCGCCGTGCCCGTGCTCTGCGGCGGCACGGGGATGTACGTCAACGCCGTCACGCGCGGTTATGATTTCTCGGAGAAAGTGCCCCTGAGCGCAGCGCGCGAAGGGAATTCCGGCCGCGCCGACCTCCCGCAGCGGCCCTTCTTCATCGGCACCCTGGTCGACCGCGACACGCGCAACGCGCGCATCGACGCCCGCCTGGACGCCCGCCTGCAGGAAGGCATGGTGGACGAGATCCGCGGGCTGCTGGAGCGCGGCGTCCCCGCCGAGGCGCTCCTCGCCTACGGCCTCGAATACAAGTTCGTCACCCTCTATCTGCAGGGAGAGCTGTCCTACGACCAGATGCGGACGCAGCTCGCCACCGCCATCCACCAGTTTGCCAAGCGGCAGATGACCTGGTGGCGCGGCATGGAACGCAGCGGCGTCCGGATCCATTGGGTGGACCCGGACGCCATCTAACTTTATCTCAACGCCAAATACCTATTTCGCCGGATTGGCGGAGAGGATGCGGTAGCCTGCGCCACCGCGGGCCGGAGCACCGGGAACGGGCTCCAGGCGCTGCTGCGGCTGCACGCCACGCCGTGCCGCCGTCTTGGCGGGCCGGTAGCCGCACAGGGCGAGCGCCCGGGCGAGCAGCGTCTCGTCGGCATCGCCGAGCTGGGCGCCGTCGTTCGGATTGTCTTCCAGGACCACATCCGGCGTCATGCCGTCCGGCATGCTGAGCGTCACGCCGTTCTTGTCGGCATAGCGGGAAACCATCAGATAAAGCGCCGCATTGGGCATACACTTCTGGACCTCCTTGGCCTCAGCCGCAGTGATCGTCCCCGATTCCTGCGCATCTTTGAAATAGTCGGCAGAGGAGTTCACCGTACCGCCGCAGAACTTGCCGTGCGTCTTCGTGCCGATCAGGTAGACAGGCATATACGGCTTCAGGACACAGAGAAGCGCCTCCGATGCGGAAGCCGTGTTCGGGCCCACGAGCGCAATGACACGCTGGCAACCGACATTGGCGCCAGCCGTATTGAACCGGTAATGGTCCCCGTGCTCGAATTCGACGTCGAAATCCTGCTGGAAATAGCTGCGCGTCTGCTGGCCGTTTTCCGCCAGGATTTCCATCACCAAGTCATTGTATATGTCTATCGAGAGCAGTTCGCCGGCCCGCACCGACGCTTCCGGCGCGATCAGCGAGGCCAGCACCTCCTCCGTCAGCACATAACCGCCCGTATTGTAACGCAGGTCCAGGATCAGGTCCGTGACGCCCGCATTGCGGAAGTCCCGGCAGATACTGATCAGCTCGTTGCAGGATTCGATCGTGAAGCTCGAATAGAACAGATAGCCCGCCTTCCGGCCTCCGCAATCAAAGATCCGGACCTGCCCGACGGGATTCTCATACATATAGGCGGCGGCCAGCGAGAGTCTGCGGCCGTCCTTGAGGGTCAGCGACACGGATTCTCCGCCCGCCAGGCCCTCCGTCAGCACATCTGCATAATTGTCCGGCGTCATCGTGACGCCGTTGACCTGCACGATCACGTCGCCCCGCTTGAGGCCGGCCGCCCGGGCCGGGCCGCCATCATAGGTGAAGAGCACGGTGGCGACGACCTCCGCCTTGCGCTCGTCCGCATACATCAACTGCATCTCCATGCCAAACGTGGCCGGACTCACGCCGTTGACCAGATTCACGAACGAATCATAATTGGGGGCCATCTGGGTCCAGCGGTCCACCTCATTGCCGGCCGCATCGTGGTAGCGCGCGCCCAGAACCTGAGCGTACGGATCCGCCTGCATGTCCCAGGCCGCAAGGTCCGGGAAGACCTCATCGCGCCACAGGTAGGTGGTCTGCATCAGGTTTCTGGAGAACATGTTGAGATAATAATCTCCACGCTCCTCCAGCGAGCCGCGGCGGGAACCCGTCAGCCACCCGAGCTGGTTGCAGGAGCACAGGCCCGCCACAAGCAGGCCCAGTGCTAAAAGTCTCTGGAAGTTTTTCATAAAGAATGGATTAGAAAGAATAGCCCAGGCCGAACATCATCGTATTGCCGAGAGTCTTGGAGCCCAGCAGGAAAGCGGCGTCGAGATGGACGCCCGCGAACTGAACGCCCAGGCCGAGCGAAGCGAAGGTCGGAAGGGCCTTGGCGGCGTCGCCATAATGGAAACCGCCCCGCAGGGAGACGATCTCGGCGATGGTGTATTCCACACCCAGGGCAGCCATCAGCGCGCCGGAGAAAAGGTAATCGGCCTCCGCGGCGACGGTCAGGCCCGCGACAGGGCGGACGGAAGCGTCAAGGGCCGCGAGGGCAGGCAGCGCGTAGCTGTCGGCGCCGTAGCTGAGCTTCGAGCCCAGATTGCGTCCGGACAGGCCCACGGAGAACATCTCCTGCTCGTAGCCGACACGCAGGTCGCCGCAGAAGGCGTTGCCCTTATAGTTCTCGGCGATGGTCGAAGAGAACATCCGGGCCTTGACGTCGATGGACAGGAAATCCGTAGCGGCAAAGCTGGCACCCAGGCCAAGGACCATCTCGGAGGGACGGAACTGGCCTCTGGCCATACCCTGGGCAGAGGAGATGTCATACGGCTTATCCTGGAAGACGCGGCCCTCCAGGCTCAGACCCAGACGCTCGGAAGCGCGGAAGAACACATCGCCGCCGAACATCGTATTGTCGGCCGTCTTCGGCGCCCAGGAGCCATAGAAAGCCTTGACGTCAAGCTTCCCGGCATCCGGACGGAGCGCCACGCCGCCCATCGACATCGCGCGGGTGTCGGAGGGAATCAGCAGGGCACTGCCGGACTGGGCGAATGCGGCAGGAGCCGCTATGGAAATCAATAAAGAGGCAATGAAAAAAAGTCTTTTCATAATAACACTAACGTTTTGCTATGGTATAAACATCATCAATTCCGGCACCCTTGATGCTGACATAATAGGTGCCACCGGCCATGCCGGACATATCTATGGCAAGCGGAGCGAACGGCGAAGCGTTCTCCGTACCGGACCAGACCGTAGCCCCCGCCTTGTTGGTGATGGCGACTTCGATCTGTCCTTCCTCGCCAGGGCGGATGTTCAAGATCTTGACGACCGGGTTGGGATAGAGGTCCACCGGCCGGGACTCGTCCCGGACGAGCACCCGGAACGAAAGGCTGCAGCTCTTGCCGCAGGCATCCGTCGCCGTGACCGTGACCGTCGTCAAGCCATAGCCCAATGTCGTAATCGTCAGTTTGTTCTCAGAAATGAACGGATGGGCCACATTCGCCTCGGAAACCGAAGCCGAATACTTCAGGGGCTCGCCGTCTTCGTCCGTAATGTAATCCGGCAGATTGAGCGTCACATTCTCGCCGGCCGCGCCGAACTGCATGTCCGCAATCTGCGCAGTTGCCACAGGGGCGTGGTTCGGGAGAATCTCGTAGGGAACCGCATAGTCCGTCGACGCACCGAAGTTGTCCGTCGCAATGATATGGGCCGTATATTTGCCGGCAGGAGCAGCATTTCCAACAATACGGATGGAGCACGAGGCGTTCATGCACTCATAAGCCAGGGCGTCCGACCCGGGGGTTACCTCAATCCTGAAACGGTGCCCGTCAGGATCGCTGACAGTATAGTCTACGGATAGCGTTTCGAATGATTTCACACGGTAATCACCCGTATACTCCGTCTTGACAACCGGAGCTTGATTGACCGGCGTCTTGACCTCCTTGATCGGAGATATGGCAGAATAATTGCCGGCATAATCATACGCAATGACTGCCGTATAATACTGCGTATCGAATTCCAGGTCTTTCAGGGTCGCCGAGATGGTCTCACCCACGGCGAGCGCGCCAACTTCGACCGAAACGCTCCGGACGGAAGAAGGCAGGTTCCTCGGATTCAGATCCGAAAGATCGGAAGCGTCCTTCGTCGCGAGGGCGAGATAACCGAAACACTTGCCGTCATCGGGGTCCGACGTAACCTTCCAATTCAAGGTGATGTTGTTGGTACTGACGGAAGAAGAAATAATTTTCGCTGTTTCAGGAGCTTCAGTGCCACCATACACAAAAGCGCCCAATGCATCCAACATCGGACCAATCTTCTCATTTTGGGAAATCTTGTTGGGATCCGCTCCGCCCAGCAGCCGTTCCTTGAGTTTCTCGTTGGTAAAACCGGGGCCACCAAAATGCGACACGAGCAATGCAGCCACACCCGTCACTTGAGGACAGGCCATGGAAGTGCCTTGCATATAAGCATATCCTCCATCAGAAACTGTAGAAAGAATTTCGGCATCAAGTTTATAGTCTCCGCCCGGAGCACAGATATCCACCCAATCACCATAATTGGAATAATACGCCTTGGTGTATCTGGCACTCACGGCGCCCACGGCAATCACTTTCTCGTAAGCTGCCGGCCAGGCAGCGCGCCAGCCTTCATTGCCTGCGCTGAAGAATACCACACCGCCCTTCATCGGGCTGTCCGCCCGCTGGTTGCCATCCATATCACAACCTGCATACTGGATGAAGTAGTCGATGGCCGGTCCCATAGAACCGACATTGTCTGCCATAGCTTCGGCCTCCGTAGCGTAATCACGTCCCCAGCTATTGTTGCAGATTACGGCACCGTGATCCGCCGCCCAGACCATCGCCTCGTACGGATTGCCTTGCATGGTATGACTCGGATCATCAGGGTTCTTGTGCATGAACGGGCAGGCTAGAACCCGGACACCACCTTTTCCGTCCAGACCGCCGGCAATGCCACTGATTCCAATCCCGTTGTTACTAACGGCCGCGATGGCACCGGCCACATGCGTAGCATGGTCGTCCGGATAAATATCATAACCCGGTAAATCATTCACGAAACTCCTGCTTCCATTGGGGCCTCCGGGGATGGTAACAGCTACCAGGTCGGGATGATTCAATTGGACGCCGTCGTCTAATATCGCCACGATTACATTGGGGGAGCCTCCCGTGTAGGTAGCCCAGACCGGTTCCACATTAATATCACATCCGGCCAGATAATTAGGGCCCAGCGACCCGTCATTGTAAAGCGCCCACTGTCGTGACTCATAAGGGTCATTGAAAAAAGACGCTGAACGCATCCTGCGCTGCGGCTCGGCGAACACCACGCCCTCCACGGCAGAGAAGTCCATCGCGGCCTTCGTCGCCGGCTGCGCTTTCGGATCATAACTCACGCGGAACCA
>ONQP01000078.1 GCA_900319975.1 uncultured Bacteroidales bacterium
TGAACCGCCTCGGCTCGCGCTCCAACACGGGCGAGGGCGGCGAGGACAACGAGCGCTACCACAGCGAGGTGGACGGCGTGTCGCTGTCCAGCAAGACCAAGCAGGTGGCATCCGGCCGCTTCGGCGTGACGGCGGAATACCTCGTCAACGCCGAGGAGATCCAGATCAAGGTCGCCCAGGGCGCGAAGCCCGGCGAGGGCGGCCAGCTGCCGGGATTCAAGGTCAACGCCATCATCGCCAAGACCCGCAACTCCATCCCGGGCATCTCCCTGATCTCCCCGCCGCCGCACCATGACATCTACTCCATCGAGGACCTCTCGCAGCTGATCTTCGACCTCAAGAACGTCAACCCGGCCGCCGCCATCAGCGTCAAGCTGGTGTCCGAGAGCGGCGTGGGCACGATCGCCGCCGGCGTGGCCAAGGCCAAGGCCGACCTGATCGTCGTGTCCGGCGCCGAGGGCGGCACCGGTGCGTCCCCGGCGTCCTCGATGCGCTTTGCGGGCATCAGCCCGGAGATCGGCCTGGCCGAGGCCCAGCAGACGCTGGTCCGCAACGGCCTGCGCAGCCAGGTCCGCCTGCAGGTGGACGGCCAGCTCAAGACCGGCCGCGACGTCATCCTGATGTCGCTGCTCGGCGCCGACGAGTTCGGCTTCGGCACCCTGCCGCTGATCGTGCTCGGCTGCGTGATGATGCGCAAGTGCAGCCTCAACACCTGTCCTACGGGCGTGGCCACGCAGGATCCCGAGCTGCGCAAGCATTTCCTCGGCAAGGCCGACTACCTCGTCAACTACTTCACCTACCTGGCCCAGGAAGTGCGGGAATACCTCGCCGAGATGGGCTATACGAAGCTTTCCGACATCATCGGCCATACGGAGCTGCTCGTCCGCAAGCCGGACCCGCAGGGCTCCAAGGCCTCGCACGTGGACCTGTCCCGCTTGCTCTTCCGTGAGCAGGGCGCGTCCTGCTGGGCCGGCGGCCCGCTGCACGCCCTGGCGCCGGTGCGCGACCTGGAGATCATCAAGGCCGCCCAGCCCGCCATCGAGTGGAAGGAGGAGATCAGCCTCGAGTATCCCATCGCCAACACCGACCGTGCGACCTGTACGATGCTCAGCGGCCGCATCGCGGCCAAATACGGCGCCGAGGGCCTGCCCGACTCGACCCTGAACATCAAGTTCAAGGGATCGGCCGGCCAGAGCTTCTGCGCCTTCCTCGCCGCGGGCGTCAACGTGCGCCTGGAGGGTGAGGCCAACGACTACGTGGGCAAGGGCCTGAGCGGCGGCCGGGTGGCCATCCGCCCGTCCGCGCGCGCCACGTTCAAGGCGGAGGACAACATCATCGCCGGCAACACCTGCCTCTACGGCGCCACGGGCGGCGAGATGTACGTCGCCGGCCGTGCGGGCCAGCGCTTCGCGGTCCGCAACTCCGGCGCCAAGGCCGTGGTGGAAGGCGCGGGCGACCACTGCTGCGAATACATGACCGGCGGCCGCGTGGTCGTCCTGGGTCCCGTGGGCCGCAACTTCGCCGCGGGTATGTCCGGCGGCGTGGCCTACGTCTACGACCCTTCGCACACCTTCGATTACTACTGCAACCTCGACATGGTCGAAATCTCCCTGGTGGACGACAAACTCGACCGCAAGGAGCTGCATGAGCTGATCCGCCAGCACTACCTCTACACGGGTTCCGCCCTGGCGCGGACCCTGCTGGACGACTGGACCCGTTCGGTGGACGACTTCATCAAGGTCATCCCGATCGAATACAAGCACGTCCTCGAGCAGGAGCGCCTGCGCAGCCTGGCTGAGAAAGTTCAACACCTCCAAATCCAATATTGACGCCTTATGGGAGACTACAAAGCATTTTTGACAATACCCCGCAAGGAGGCCGGCTACCGGCCGGTCCACGACCGCATCCAGGATTTCGGGGAAGTGGAACAGACGCTCAACGAAGGCGACCGCCGCCTTCAGGCGTCCCGCTGCATGGACTGCGGCGTCCCGTTCTGCAACTGGGCCTGCCCGCTGGGCAACCGCCCGCCGGAGTGGAACGACGCCGTGTACAAAGGTGATTTCGAGCTGGCCTACCGCCTGCTCAACGCGACCAACGATTTCCCGGAGTTCACCGGACGCGTGTGCCCGGCGCTCTGCGAGAAGGCCTGCGTGCTGAACCTGACGATGCACGAGCCGACGACGAACCGCGAGAACGAGGCGGCGATCACCGAGATCGCCTACCGCGAGAATTATGTCCGTCCCGTCTCGCCGGAGCGCAACGGCCGCAAGGTGGCCGTGATCGGCGCGGGCCCTGCGGGCCTGGCCGCCGCCAACCGGCTCAACCGCAAGGGTTATACGGTGACCGTCTTCGAGAAGAACGAGAAAGCCGGCGGCCTGCTCCGTTTCGGCATCCCGAACTTCAAGCTCAACAAGGCCGTGATCGACCGCCGCATCGCCGTGATGGAGCAGGAGGGCATCAGCTTCCGCTATGGCGCGGAAGTGGCGCCGGACGCGCTGCCGAAGGGATTTGACGCCTACGTCATCGCCACCGGCACGCCGACCGCACGCGACCTCAGCGTGCCCGGCCGCGAGCTGAAGGGCGTGCATTTCGCGCTCGAGCTGCTCTCGCAGCAGAACCGCGTGCTGTACGGCACCGAGGTGGCCGCGAAGGACCGCGTGACCTGCAAGGGCAAGAACGTCCTGGTCATCGGCGGCGGCGACACCGGATCCGACTGCATTGGCACGGCGCACCGGCAGGGCTGCAAGTCCGTGATGCAGATCGAGATCATGCCCAAGCCGCCCGTGGGACCGGACGATCCGGCGAATCCCTGGCCGAACTGGCCGCGCACCCTCAAGACCTCGTCTTCGCACGAGGAGGGCTGCGAGCGCCGCTGGAACATCAACACCCTGCGTTTCCTGGGCGAGAACGGCCAGCTGACGGGGGTCGAGATCCAGCCGATCGACTGGAAGCCGAATCCGGAAGGCGGACGCCCGCTGATGGTCACGGCCGGCGAACCGGAGGTGGTCAAGGCGGAAATCGTGCTGCTGGCAATGGGCTTCCTGAAGCCCCAGCTGCCCGAAGTGGGAGAGAATGTATTCTTTGCAGGTGACGTGCAGAGCGGGGCTTCCCTGGTGGTGCGCGCGATGGCTTCGGGCCACGCCGCCGCCGACGCCCTGGACGCATACTGCAAAAAACTGAAATAACAACAAATGGCAACCAAGTATATCTTCATCACGGGCGGCGTGGTCTCATCCCTGGGCAAGGGCATCATCTCCGCCAGTCTCGGCAAGCTGCTGCAGGCGCGCGGCTTCAAGGTCACGATCCAGAAGTTCGATCCCTATATCAACATCGATCCGGGGACGCTCAACCCCTACGAACACGGGGAATGCTACGTGACCACGGACGGCATGGAGACCGACCTCGACCTCGGACACTACGAGCGCTTCACGGGCATCCACACCACGCGTGACAACTCCATCACCACCGGCCGCATCTACAAGACCGTCATCGACCGCGAGCGGCGGGGCGACTACCTGGGCAAGACCATCCAGGTCGTGCCCCACATCACCGACGAGATCAAGCGCCGGATGCTCCGCAAGGACGTGAAAGGGGAGGAGCTGGACTTCGTGATCACGGAAGTGGGCGGTACCATCGGCGACATCGAGAGCGCGCCGTTCATGGAGGCGATCCGCCAGCTGCGCTGGCAGCTCGGCCGCGACGCGGTGTGCGTCCACCTGACCTACGTGCCGTACCTCAAGGCCGCCGGCGAGCTCAAGACCAAGCCGACGCAGCACTCCGTCAAGGAGCTGCAGGGGATGGGCATCCAGCCGGACATCCTGGTCCTGCGCACCGAGCGCCACCTGGACGATTCCGTCCGGATGAAGGTCGCTTCCTTCTGCAACGTGGACCTGGAGTGCGTGGTGCAGAGCGAAGACCTGCCGAGCATCTATGACGTGCCCGTCAACATGCAGCGCCAGGGCCTCGACGCCGCCATCCTGCGCAAGATCGGCATCCCCGTGGGAGAGACGCCCGCGATGACGTCCTGGCACGATTTCCTGGACAGGCAGCGCCGGGCGACGCGCGAGCTGCACGTGGCTTTGGTCGGCAAATACGACCTGCAGGACGCCTACAAGAGCATCCGCGAGAGCCTCAACCTGGCCGGCATCTACGACGACGTGAAGGTGAAGATCGACTTCGTGGGCAGCGAGGGCCTCACGCGTGAGAACGTCGCGGAGCGCCTCGCCGGCAAGGCGGGCCTCGTGATCTGCCCGGGCTTCGGCCAGCGCGGCATCGAGGGCAAGATCGTCGCCGCGGAGTATGCCCGCACGCACGACGTGCCGTGCTTCGGCATCTGCCTGGGCATGCAGATGATGGTGATCGAGTTCGCCCGCGACGTCCTCGGCCTCGCCGACGCCGACAGCAGCGAGATGAATCCCGACACGCCGCACAACGTCATCGACATCATGGAGGAGCAGAAGAACATCACCCAGATGGGCGGCACGATGCGCCTGGGCGAGTATCCCTGCACGCTCCGTCCCGACAGCCGCGCGTGGGAAGCCTACGGACAGAAGGACTCCATCCGGGAGCGCCACCGCCACCGCTACGAGTTCAACAACCGCTACCGCAAGGACTACGAGAAGGCCGGCATGCAGTGCGTGGGCGTGAATCCCGACGCCGACCTGGTGGAGATCGTCGAGATCCCGACGCTGCGCTGGTACATCGGCACGCAGTTCCACCCGGAATATTCCTCCACGGTGCTCCATCCGCACCCGCTCTTCGTCAGCTTCGTCAAGGCCTGCATCACCCAGGCCGCCGACTTGAACCGACAGTAAAGGCCGGGTAAGCTTTAATCTAAAATATTGAAATCTACTTACTTGCGAATTCTCAGAGTTCGCATGCAGGGGGGGATTTCGTTCCAATCCGAAAGTAAGATCAACCCAATAGTTATTAGTAGTGTTATGAAAAAAATTGAAGCCATCGTCCGCAAGACGAAATTCGAGGAGGTCAAGGAGGCCTTGCTCGGAGCAGACATCAACTGGTTCGAATACCACAACGTGCACGGTATCGGCCAGAGCCGCCAGGAGCGCATCTACCGTGGCGTCCAGTATTCCACGGACGTGATCGAGCGCGTGGCGCTGACCATCGTGTGCCGTGACCAGTTCGTCGATCCGACCGTCCAGGTGATCCTCAAGACGGCGTCGACGGGTGAGATCGGAGACGGCCGTATCTTTATCAGCGACGTGATCGACACCTGGTCCATCCGTACCGGCGAGCACGGCGACACGGTCCTGCGGGACAAGAAGTAAAAGAATCAAGTTGGTTAGAATGTTTAAAATTAATGCCTTATGGAAGAATTAGCTATTTCTCTCGATACTGTATGGATGTTGTTGGCCGCCATGCTGGTCTTCTTCATGCAACCGGGCTTCGCGCTGTGCGAGGCGGGATTCACCCGCAGCAAGAACACGGCGAACATCCTGATGAAGAATTTCGTTGATTTCATGTTCGGCTCCCTGCTGTTCTGGTTCGTCGGTTTCGGCTTCATGTTCGGCAGCGAAGGCGCCGGCTTCATCGGCGCGCCCAACTGGGGCAGCCTGTCTTTCTACAAGAGTGAACTGCCCGTCGAGGGCTTCCTCATCTTCCAGACCGTCTTCTGCGCCACTTCCGCCACGATCGTGAGCGGTGCGATGGCCGAGCGGACCAAGTTCTCCATGTACCTGGTCTACAGCGCGTTCATCTCGCTCTTCATCTACCCGATCGAGGGTCACTGGACCTGGGGCGGCGGTTGGCTCAGCGAGCTGGGCTTCCACGATTTCGCCGGCTCGGCGATCGTCCACAGCGTGGGCGGCGTGCTCGCCCTGATCGGCGCCATCGCGCTCGGACCCCGGCTGGGCAAGTACGGCACGGACGGCAAGAGCCGCGCCATCCCCGGCCACAACCTGACGATGGCGGCACTCGGTGTCTTCATCCTCTGGATGGGTTGGTTCGGCTTCAACCCGGGCAGCCAGCTGGCCGCTTCCGGCGAAGTCAACCGCACGGCGATCTCCCACGTGTTCCTGACCACCAACCTGGCGGCTGCCGCCGGCGGCATTGCGACGATGTTCCTCACCTGGATCAAGTACGGCAAGCCGTCCCTCTCCCTGACGCTCAACGGCGTGCTGGCCGGCCTGGTCGGCATCACGGCGGGCTGCGACGTGGTCTCTCCGCTCGGCGCGGTGATCATCGGCCTGGTCTGCGGCATCGTGCTGGTCTACGCGATCGAATTCATTGACCGCAAGCTGCACATCGACGACCCGGTGGGTGCGTCCAGCGTCCACGGCGTCTGCGGTATCCTCGGCACGCTGATGACCGGCCTGCTGGCTACGGACGGCGGCCTCTTCTATGGCGGCGGCTGGCATTTCCTCGGCGTACAGACCCTCGGCATCGTGGTCATCGACCTCTGGGCTGCCTTGACCGGCGTCCTGCTCTTCTTCGGCATCAAGAAGCTCCACGGCCTGCGTGTGGGCAAGCGCGTGGAAGAGGAAGGCCTCGATATCTACGAGCACGGCGAAAGCTGCTACAACTAGTGTTTAACCATTAAAAATGAAATCATTATGAAAAAGCTTGTCAAAATACTTTCCGTCACTGCACTGTTTCTCGCCAACCTCGCTGCAGCCGAGGCACAAGACAAAGTGGAGGCATCCGTGGGTGCCGACGTCGTGAGCCAGTATGTCTGGCGCGGCCTGGAGCTGGGCGGCGTGTCGGTGCAACCGACCCTCGGCGTCAGCTACAAGGGCCTGAGCCTGTCGGCCTGGGGTTCCGTCGGCCTGTCCAATCCTGCTGATACGAAGGAGTTCGACCTGACGCTGGCTTATGAAATCGGCGGCTTCAACATCGGTGTCACGGATTACTGGTTCAATGCCGGGCTCGAACCGGAGAACCGCTACTTCGCGTACGCTTCCGACCGGACGAACCATGTTTTCGAGGCCACCGTGGGCTATGATTTCGGCTTCGCCTCCCTGCAGTGGTACACCAATTTCGCCGGCAACGACGGCTTGACCCCTGACGGTAAGCGCGCCTTCAGCAGCTACCTCGAGGCCAGCGTCCCGTTCGCCTTCGGCGGCGTGGACTGGACGGCTGCGGCCGGCGTGGTCCCGTTTGCCACGGAC
>ONQP01000028.1 GCA_900319975.1 uncultured Bacteroidales bacterium
TACTGACCGCAACGGCCAGGAGAAATACACCACCGAGATCAACGTCGACACCCTGCAGCTGCTGGGTCGCCGCGACAGCGACGGTTCCGGCGACGGCGGATACCAGCAGGGCGGCGGCTACCAGCGCCAGGGCGGCTATCAGCAGCCCGCGCCCGCCCCGCCGCAGCAGCCGGCCTACCAGCAGCCCGCTTATCAGCAGCCGGCCCCGGCCGCGCCCGCAGCACCCGTCGTGGACGAAGGTCCGACCGACGATCTCCCGTTCTAATCCAGAAATTCACATTCTTCCCGGCCTGGCTCCATTCTCCAGGCCGGGTTTAAAAGCTTAAATGATGGCTGACAAAATCCAAAAGACCCTGCGCGATTCCACGGGCATGCGTTGGACCGCCTTGCTGCTGCTTGCGCTGGCGATGTTCTGTTCGTACATTTTCATGGACATCCTCTCCCCGATCAAGGACCTGATGCAGGAGACCCGCGGCTGGGACTCCACCGCATTCGGCACGATGCAGGGCTCCGAGGTGTTCCTCAACGTATTCGTCTTCTTCCTCATCTTCGCGGGTATCATCCTTGACAAGATGGGCGTCCGCTTCACCGCCGTCCTCTCGGCCGGCGTGATGCTCGTCGGCGCCGTCGTCAAGTGGTACGCCGTGGCCCCGGGCTTCGCAGGCAGCGGCCTGGAGACCTGGTTCACCGAGAACCTCAACTACATCCCGGGCTTCGACGAGCTCGGCGTGTCGCCGTTCTATCGCGGGATGCCCGCGTCGGCCAAGCTGGCCGCCTGCGGCTTCATGATCTTCGGATGCGGCTGCGAGATGGCCGGCATCACGGTCAGCCGCGGTATCGTCAAGTGGTTCAAGGGCCGTGAGATGGCCCTCGCGATGGGCTCCGAGATGGCCCTCGCCCGCCTCGGCGTCGCCACGTGCATGATCTTCTCGCCCTTCTTCGCCAAGCTCGGCGGCCAGGTGGAGGTTTCCCGTTCGGTCGCCTTCGGCGTGGTGCTCCTCTGCATCGCCCTCATCATGACCATCGTCTACTTCTTCATGGACAAGAAGCTCGACAGCCAGACCGGCGAGGCCGAAGAGAAGGACGACCCGTTCAAGGTCAGCGACATCGGCAAGATCCTTTCCGACGGCGGTTTCTGGATCGTGGCCCTGCTCTGCGTGCTGTACTACAGCGCCATCTTCCCGTTCCAGAAGTATGCGGTCAACATGCTCCAGTGCAACCTGACCCTCACGCCTCCTGACGCCGGCTCCTTCTGGGCGGGCGGCAACGTGACCATCATCCAGTACGTCATCATGCTCCTGGTCGCCGCGGCCGGTTTCGCCAGCAACTTCCAGAAGAAGAAGACCAACCAGTATATCCTGCTCGGCGTCTCCTTCATCGCGCTCGTCACCTACTGCTACATGGGCTTCATGCGCCAGTCCGCCGAGTCCATCTTCGCGGTGTTCCCGCTCCTCGCGGTGCTCATCACCCCGATCCTCGGCAATTACCTCGACCACCACGGCAAGGGCGCCTCGATGCTCGTCCTCGGCTCCATCCTGCTGATCGCCTGCCACCTGACCTTCGCGTTCGTGCTGCCGGCCTTCAAGGGCAGCGCCGTCGGCGGCGTCATCGTGGCCTACGCCACCATCCTGGTGCTCGGCGCCAGCTTCTCGCTGGTTCCCGCAGCGCTCTGGCCGTCCGTGCCGAAGCTCGTGGACGCCAAGGTGATCGGCTCCGCCTACGCCCTGATCTTCTGGATCCAGAACATCGGTCTGTGGCTCTTCCCGCTGCTGATCGGCAAGGTGCTGGACAAGACCAACCCGGGCGTGACCGACCCGACGCAGTTCAACTACACCGCCCCGCTCGTGATGCTCGCCTGCCTCGGCGTGGCAGCCCTCGTGCTCGGCCTCGTGCTGAAGGTGGTGGACAAGAAGAAACACCTCGGCCTGGAAGAACCCAACATCAAGTAATTTCCGCTCATGGAACGGACGGCCCCGCGCAAAACCGCCTGCTGGATCGCCCTGGCGTGTCTCGTCGTACCGATGTTCGCATCGTACTTCTTCGACGACATGTTCTCGACGATCTCCTACCTGTTCGAAGATCCTGCCCGCACGCAGCTGGGCTGGGATGCGGCCGGATACGGCCTGTATGCCAGCGGCTATTCCGTGCTGTGCGTCTTCGGCGGGCTGGTGGTGTGCGGCATCCTGCTCGACAAGTGGGGCGTCCGGATCACGGGATCCATTTTCGTGGGAATGATGGCCGCGGGCGCGGCAACGGTGCTGTACGCCATCACGGCGGGCTTCGCACCGGAGCGCTCGCTGCGCATCGCCTACGTCGGCTGCATGTTCTTCGGCCTGGGCAGCGAGATCGCCGGCACGGCGGTCACGCGCTCGATCGCCAAGTGGTTCCGCCACGGGCCCATGGCCCTGGCGATGGGCCTGCAGCTGGCGGTCGCCCGGCTGGGCACGGCGCTCGCCCTGGTGGCCACCCCGCGCCTGGTCGTCGAGAACGCCGGTCATGTGTACAGCCTCTCCGAGACGGCCCGCCCGGCCGTCTTCGGGCTGGGGCTGATGGCCGCCGGCATCCTCCTCTGGGGCCTGTTCGTGGCGATGGACGCCCGGCGCGACCGGCTGGTCGGGCAGGGGGGCGGCGGCGCCACCGAAGAGCCGTTCCGCTTCGCTGACGTAGTCGGTGTCCTGAAGAATCCGAATTTCTGGCTGGTAAGCATCCTCTGCGTGCTGTTCTACAGCAGCATCATCGCCTTCAAGAAATTTGCGGGCGCCATCCTGATCCCGCGTTTCGCCATTCCGGCGGAGACCGCCGGCTGGATGGTCTCGATGCTGCCCTTCGCGACGGTCATCTTCGCACCGCTCTTCGGCCTGCTGGTCGACCGCTTCGGCCGCGGGACGCGCTGGATGCTGCTCGGATCGCTGCTCGCGCTGCTCGCGCACCTGCTGCTGGCCTTCGCCCCGCAGGGCGTGCCGGCGTTCGGCTACCTCGCCATGGTGCTGCTCGGCTTCGGCTATTCACTGGTGCCGGCCGCCCTGTGGCCGTCCGTGCCCAAGATCGTCCCCGACAAGGTCCTCGGCACCACTTTTGCGCTGGTGTACTGGGTGCAGAATCTCGGCCTGCTCTCCTTCAAGATGATTGCAGGCAAGATCCTGGGCCGCTCCGGAGACGTGCTGCAAGGCGCCGTCAGCGTGGAGCTGATGTTCACCGGCCTGTGCGTCGCCGCGGTGCTCACCGCGCTGCTTTTCGTCCGCTCCTCCCGGAGACATCCGGAGCTGGAGCTCGACACCCCCAACAGACAATGACATGTACGAACTCCTCGATAAAATAGAATCGCCGGCCGACATCAAAGGGCTGACCACCGGGCAGCTGCGCACCCTGTGCGCGGAGCTCCGGCAGTACATCATCGAGACCTGTGCCACCAATCCGGGGCACCTCGCCGCCAGCCTGGGCGCCGTGGAGCTCATCGTGGGCGTGCACTATGTCTACGACACGCCGGCGGACCAGTTCGTCTTCGACGTGGGCCACCAGGCCTATGCGCACAAGGTGCTCACCGGACGCCGCGAGGCGTTCAGGACGATGCGCACCAAAGACGGCATCAGCGGCTTCCCCAACCGGAGCGAGAGCCCGTATGACGCGTTCGGCGTCGGGCATTCGTCGACTTCCGTCTCCGCCGCCCTGGGCCTCGCCGAGGCGGCGCGGATGCAGGGCCGGCACGACAAGGTCGTGGCCCTGATCGGCGACGGCGCCATGACCGGCGGCCTCGCCTTCGAGGGGCTCAACAACGCCGGCGCGAGCCGCGCCGACCTGCTCGTCATCCTCAACGACAACAACCAGTCCATCGAGGGCAACACGGGCGCCATGCACCGCTACCTGCTGAACATCACGACCAGCCAGTCCTACAACCGCTTCAAGAACCGCATCTGGAACCTGCTCGGTGACAACGGCTTCCGCCGCTTCCTGCAGCGCTGGGTGCGCGCGCTCAAGTCGTGGTTCGTGGGCAAGCCCGGCGGCGCGCTGTTCGAGTCGCTCGGATTCCGCTATTTCGGTCCGATCGACGGCAACGACATCGAGGAAGTCGTGCGGACGCTCCGCAAGCTGCACGGGCTCCCGGGCCCGCGCATCCTGCACTGTTTCACGGTCAAGGGCAAGGGCTACGCCCCGGCCGAGGCCGACCCCGTGACCTGGCACGCGCCTGGCCGCTTCGACCCGCTCACGGGCAAGCGCATCCACGCCCCGCACACGCGGGACCGCTACCAGGACGTCTTTGGCGGCGTGCTCTGCGAGCTCGCCGAAGCCGACCCGCTGGTGGTAGGCGTCACGCCCGCCATGGCGCAGGGCTGCGGCATGAATCTGCTGGCCGCCGCGCACCCCGAGCGCTTCTTCGACGTGGGCATCGAGGAGGAGCATGCGGTGACCTTCTCGGCCGGCCTCGCCGCCGGCGGGATGAAACCGTTCTGCAACCTATATTCCGCGTTCGCGCAACGCGCGTATGACCAGATCATCCACGACGTCGCGCTCCAGCGCCTGCCGGTCGTGCTCTGCTTCGACCGCGCCGGCCTGGTCGGCGAAGACGGCGCCACGCACCACGGCGCCTTCGACCTCGCGGCCTACCGGAGCATCCCCGACGTCATCATCAGCTCCCCCCGCGACGAAGTGCAGCTCAAGCACCTGATGTATACGGCCTGGAAGCACGAAACCGGCCCCTTCATAATAAGGTACCCGCGCGGGATGGGCGAAGGCGCCCCCTGGCGGGAGACCGAAGGCAAGGTCCTGGAGACCGGCCGCGCCGAGACGCTCCTGGAGGGCGACGGCACGGTCGCGGTCCTGGCCCTCGGCCCGGTCGCCAACCGCGCCCTGGAAGCGGCGCAGGGCTGGCCCGGACGCGTGGGCGTGTTCGACGTACGCTTCCTCAAGCCGCTCGACGAGCGGATGCTCGCGGACGTGGCGGGACGCTACCGCCACCTGATCACCGTCGAGGACGGATGCCTCGCCGGAGGCCTCTACGGGGCCGTCAGCGAGTGGTTGTCCGCCCATCCCACCGGCGCCACGCTGGAGGGGATCGGCATCCCCGACCGGATCATCCCGCAGGCCCGCCAGTCGGAACAATACGCCGAATGCGGAATCGATGCAGCAGGGATTGCAAAAAGTTTGAAAAAAGTTTTTGTAGAATAGGAAATTATTCATATCTTTGCAGTCCCAAAAAACGGGGACTTTGAAATAATACATTGCCGATGTAGCTCAGTTGGCTAGAGCGTGTGATTTGTAATCTCAAGGTCGTGGGTTCGATTCCCTCCATCGGCTCACGATCAGCAATGTAAGATAAATTGGGCAAGTACCAGAGTGGCCAAATGGGGCAGACTGTAAATCTGCTGGTTTTACCTTCGGTGGTTCGAATCCATCCTTGCCCACAAAAAGCGGATAGGTCGAAAGAGACTTTCCCTCCAAGCGGGGTTCGTATAATGGCTATTATGCCAGCCTTCCAAGCTGGAAATGGGAGTTCGATTCTCCTACCCCGCTCAAATATTGCCGATGTAGCTCAGGGGTAGAGCGCATCCTTGGTAAGGATGAGGTCATGAGTTCAAATCCCATCATCGGCTCAAAAGCCGGTTGAAAAGCCGGTTTAATTTTGTAAACAAACTTTATAACGTAATATTATGGCAAAAGAAGTTTTCAAGCGGGATAAACCGCATGTCAACATTGGCACGATCGGCCACGTTGACCATGGCAAGACCACTCTGACCGCCGCGATCACCAAGGTGCTCGCTTCCAAGGGTCTGAGCGAGGTCAAGTCCTTCGATCAGATTGACAACGCCCCGGAAGAGAAGGAGCGTGGTATCACCATCAACACCGCTCACGTCGAGTACCAGACCGCCAATCGTCACTATGCGCATGTCGATTGCCCGGGTCACGCTGACTATGTGAAGAACATGGTTACCGGTGCTGCCCAGATGGACGGTGCTATCCTCGTCGTCGCCGCCACTGACGGTCCGATGCCCCAGACCAACGAGCACGTCCTCCTCGCCAAGCAGGTGAACGTCCCGAAGATGGTCGTCTTCCTGAACAAGGTTGACCTCGTGGAGGATGAGGAGATGCTCGACCTCGTCGAGATGGAAGTCCGCGACCTCCTCAACAAGTACGATTTCGACGGTGACAACGCCCCGATCATCCGTGGTTCCGCCCTCGGCGCCCTCAACGGTGAGCCGCAGTGGGAGGCCAAGGTCATGGAGCTCATGGACGCTGTCGACGAGTACATTCCCCTTCCTGTCCGTGAGAACGAGAAGCCGTTCCTGATGCCTATCGAGGACATCTTCTCCATCACCGGTCGTGGTACCGTGGTTACCGGCCGTATCGAGACTGGTACCATCCACGTCAACGACCCTGCTGAGATCGTCGGTTTCAACGACAAGCCGAAGAACACCGTCGTCACTGGCGTCGAGATGTTCCGCAAGCTCCTCGATCAGGGTGAGGCTGGTGACAACGTGGGTCTCCTCCTCCGTGGTATCGACAAGAAGGAAGTCAAGCGTGGTGAGGTTATCGCCAAGCCGGGTTCCATCACTCCGCACAAGCACTTCCTCGGTCAGATCTACGTTCTGAAGAAGGAAGAGGGTGGCCGTCACACGCCGTTCCACAACAAGTATCGTCCTCAGTTCTTCATCCGTACGCTGGATGTTACCGGTGAGATCACCCTCCCGGCCGGTGTCGAGATGGTCATGCCTGGTGACAACGTGGAGATCGACGTTCAGCTGATCACCCCGGTTGCTCTGAACGAGAACCTCCGTTTCGCTATCCGCGAGGGTGGCCGTACGGTCGGTGCCGGTCAGGTCATCAAGATCCTTGACTAATTCCGATTAGTTCAAAACGGAGCGGGAGCAAGACCCGCTCCGTTATACAGGGGAATAGAATAATGGTAATTCAGCGGTCTCCAAAACCGTCAATGTGGGTTCGATTCCTGCTTCCCCTGCAAATATCAAAGGTTACGATTTGGTAATTGTTTAACAGACGCTGCCCTCCCGCTTCCATATAGCAGCGTCCATTAAATGTAAAGATGAGAAAGTTTATCAATTACTGCAAAGAGTCTTTCACCGAGCTCTTCAAGAAGACGACTTGGCCGACCTGGGCGAAGCTGCAAAGCTCCGCGCTCCTCGTCATTGTCACGACCGTCCTCCTGGCTGCTGTGCTCTGGGTGATAGATTATGCTTTCCAATCTCTGATGACCGGAATCTACACACTGTAATCTTGACTCGTTATGGGCGATATGAAATGGTACGTTCTGCGGGCAGCTGGAGGGAAGGAAAAGAAGGCCAAAGAATATCTCGAAAAAGAGATTGAGAGAAGCGGACTTCAGGATCAAGTTGCTCAAGTACTCGTTCCCGTAAAAAAGGAAATTGTCACGAAAAACGGCAAAAGAAAGGCAGTCGACAAGCTGCTTTTCCCTGGTTATGTACTTATCCAGGCCGAACTGAGTGCCAAGCTTGAGAACATCATCCGCAACCTTGTCCCCGGCATGTCCGGTTTCCTTACTGAGAAAAAGACCACCACGGGAGCCCAGTTCGAGCGCATCCCGGTGCCCCTCCGCGAGGAGGAAGCACAGCGGATCCTCGGCGTCCAAGATGAAAATGCGGACAACGCGGCGGAGACGCTGGTCAACTACGAAATCGGAGAATCCGTGCGCATCACGGACGGTCCGTTCAGTGGTTTCAGCGGCGTCGTCGACGAGATTCTGGAAGACCGGAGCAAGGTCAAGGTAATTGTCGTGATCTTCGGAAGGAAGACACAACTCGAGCTCAGCTTTACACAAGTAACTAAAGAATAACATTCAACATGGCAAAAGAAGTTACCGGATTCATCAAGCTCCAAATCAAAGGCGGAGCTGCTAATCCTGCACCTCCGGTAGGACCTGCACTCGGTTCCAAAGGCTTGAACATCATGGATTTCTGCAAGGCTTTCAATGCAGCCACGCAGGCCAGCGCGGGCAAGATCCTGCCCGTCGTGATCACGGTCTATTCCGACAAGTCCTTCACCTTCGAAGTCAAGCAGCCGCCTGTGGCTGTGTCCCTGAAAGAAGCCGCCAAGATTGACAAGGCTTCCGGTGAGCCGAACCGCAAGAAGGTCGCTACCGTCACCTGGGACCAGATCAAGACGATTGCCGAAGGCAAGATGCCGGACCTCAACTGCTTCACCCTCGCATCCGCTATGCGCATGGTGGCAGGCACCGCTAGAAGCATGGGTATCACCGTTACCGGTGAATTCCCCGAGAACCTTTAAAAACAACACGCATTATGGCAAGAATGACTAAGAATCAGAAGGCAGTTGCTGAGAAGTTCGATTCTCACAAACTGTACCAGCTCGCTGAGGCGTGCCAGGTTGTAAAGGATATCACTTATACCAAATTCGACGCTACCGTCGAGCTCTCCGCGAACCTCGGTGTTGACCCGCGTAAGGCCAACCAGATGATCCGCGGCGTGGTCACCCTTCCTCACGGAACGGGTAAGGTGGTCCGCGTCCTCGCCCTCTGTACTCCTGACAAGGAGGCTGAGGCCAAGGAAGCCGGTGCCGACTACGTGGGTCTCGACGAGTACATCGAGAAGATCAAAGGTGGCTGGACGGATGTCGACGTCATCGTCTGTACTCCTTCCGTGATGGCCAAGGTCGGTGCCCTGGGTAAAGTCCTCGGTCCCCGCGGCCTCATGCCGAACCCCAAGACCGGTACGGTCACCATGGAGATCGGCGCCGCCGTCAAAGCCTCCAAGGGCGGTAAGATCGACTTCAAAGTCGACAAGACCGGTATTGTCCACACGGGCATCGGCAAAGCTTCCTTCACCGCTGAGCAGCTCTGCGAGAACGCAGCTGAAGTGCTCAACGCGATCGCCAAGCTGAAGCCGCAGTCCCTCAAGGGCACCTACATGAAGAGCGCAGCCCTGTGCTCCACCATGAGCCCTGGTGTCAAAATCGATATCAAAGCATTCCTCAACAGTGCTGAGTAAAAATTCAATATTATGAAAAAAGAAGCAAAAGGTCAAATTATTGAAAGCATCTCGGCACAGCTGCAGCAGTATCCCAACTTTTACATCACGGATATCGCTGGCCTGAATGCTGGACAGACTAGCAGACTCCGTCGCGAGTGCTTCAACGAAGGCATCGTCCTGAACGTTGTCAAGAACACGCTGTTCGCCCACGTCCTGAAAGGACTGGAGAACGAGGAGATCAAGACCCTCTCCGAGACCCTGGTCGGCAACACCGCCATCATGTACACCACCGTTCCCTCCGCTCCTGGCAAGCTCATCAAGAAGCTCCAGCGCGAAGGCTTCGCGAAACCGATTGTGAAGGGTGCCTATGTGCAGGATTGCGTCTTCATCGGTGAAGACAAACTCGACCAGCTCGCTGCCATCAAGACCAAGGAAGAGCTCATCGGCGATATCATCGCCCTCCTCCAGAGCCCGATCCAGCGCGTCGTCAGCGGTCTCCAGAATGCATCCGAGGGCAAGGCGGACGACGAGAAGATCGCGTCCGCGAAGCCCGCGGCCGCAGAGGCTCCGGCCGTCGAGGCCGAGGCCGCTCCCGCAGAAGAGGCTGCCCCCGCAGCTGAGGCTCCTGCAGCAGAATAAGCAAAATATTAACAATTAAAAAATTATAAAATTATGGCAGATGTTAAAGCCCTTGCAGAAGAGTTGGTAAATCTCTCTGTGAAAGACGTCCAGGAACTTGCAAAGATCCTCAAGGAAGAGTATGGTATCGAGCCTGCAGCCGCCGCTGTGGTCGTCGCTGCTGAAGGTGGTGCCGCCGGCGCCGCTGAGGCCGAGCAGACCGAGTTCGACGTCATCCTCAAGAACGCTGGCCAGGCCAAGCTCAATGTGATCAAGGTCGTGAAGACTGAGCTCGGTCTCGGTCTGAAGGAAGCGAAGGATCTCGTTGACGGTGCTCCCGCCACGGTGAAAGAGAAGATTTCCAAGGCAGAGGCCGAGGCCCTCAAGGCTGCTCTTGAGGAGGCTGGCGCCGAGGTTGAGATTAAATAAGACCAACCTCTCCCTGCTTTCGGGGACAAACAGGTTTAGAGCCTTCCATTGGCTCTAAACCTTTTTTCCGTATTTAAGTTTTTCTCCATTTCCAACGTTTCCAACGGCAGAATATGTCAAAAAAGGCAACAAACAAGCGCATTAACTTCGCAACATCCAAGATCTTGGAGTATCCGGACCTGCTGGAAGTGCAACTCAAGTCCTTCAAGGACTTCTTCCAGCTGGAAACGACGCCTGAAAACCGTAAGGACGAAGGCCTCTACCAGGTATTCCAGGAGATCTTCCCGATTGAGGATACGAGGAACAACTACAAACTGGAGTTCATCGATTATTTCATCGATCCCCCTCAGTATTCCATCGAGGAGTGCCTGCAGCGCGGACTGACGTACAACGTCCCGCTCAAGGCCAAGCTCCGCCTTTCCTGTACTGACCCGGAGCACGAGGACTTTGATACCCGCGTCCAGGACGTCTATCTCGGGAACATCCCGTACATGACGCCTGCCGGCACGTTCGTGATCAACGGCTCGGAGCGTATCATCGTGTCCCAGCTCCACAGATCCCCCGGCGTGTTCTTTGACCAGAGCATGCACGCCAACGGAACGAAGCTTTATTCCGCCCGTATCATTCCGTTCAAGGGATCCTGGATCGAGTTCGCGACTGACATCAACAATGTCATGTACGCGTACATCGACCGTAAGAAGAAACTGCCTGTGACCACCCTCCTCAGGGCTATCGGTTACAACGCTGACAAGGACATCATCGACATCTTCGACCTGGCCGACGAGATCGAGGTTACCGCCGAGAATCTCGAAGCCGCCAAGGGTCGCAAGCTCGCCAACAACGTGCTGAAGACCAAGTTCGAAGACTTCATCGACGAGGACACCGGAGAGGTGACCCCCGTGGAGCGTATCGAGATCATCGTCAACCGTGGCGAGCTGCTCGACGACGACACCATCGCGGCCATCCTCGAGGCTGACGAGAAGAGCATCCTTGTCCAGAAGGATGAGGCCAACTCCAACGAGTACGCCATCATCTTCAACACCCTGCAGAAAGACCCGACCAATACCGAGATCGAGGCCGTCAACTACATCTACAAGCAGCTCCGCAACTCGGAACCGCCGGATGAGAGCACGGCCCGCGACGTCATCGACAAGCTCTTCTTCTCCGAGAAGAGATACGACCTGGGCAACGTCGGCCGCTTCCGTCTCAACAAGAAGCTCGGCCTGTCGATCGCCCCGGACACCCGGGTCCTCACCAACACCGACATCATCGAGATCATCAAGTACCTGATCCAGCTGATCAACTCCAAGGCCTCGGTCGACGATATCGACCACCTGTCCAACCGCCGTGTCCGCACGGTCGGCGAGCAGCTTGCCAACCAGTTCAGCGTGGGTCTGAGCCGTATGGCGCGTACGATCCGCGAGCGCATGAACGTCCGCGACAGCGAGCAGTTCAACCCGATCGACCTGATCAACGCCAAGACGCTCTCCTCGGTGATCAACTCCTTCTTCGGCACCAGCCAGCTGTCCCAGTTCATGGACCAGACCAACCCGCTGGCGGAGATCACGCACAAGCGCCGTCTCTCCGCTCTCGGTCCCGGCGGTCTGAGCCGCGACCGCGCCGGTTTCGAAGTCCGAGACGTGCACTACACGCACTACGGCCGCCTCTGCCCGATCGAGTCTCCGGAAGGACCGAACATCGGTCTGATCTCCTCCCTCTGCGTCTATGCCCGCATCGACGCCCTGGGCTTCATCGAGACTCCGTACCGCGACGTGAAGGACGGCAAGGTGGATCTCTCCGCCGCCGGCTGCCACTATATGAGCGCCGAGGAGGAAGAGAACAAACTCGTCTCCCTGGCCAATGTCCATATGGACGACGAGGGCAACATCCTCGAGGACCGCATCCAGTGCCGTCTCGAGGCTGACTTCCCGGTCGTCACGAAGGAAGAGGTCAACTATATGGACGTGGCTCCGAACCAGATGGCTTCGGTCGCCGCCTCCCTCATCCCGTTCCTGGAGCACGACGACGCCCACCGCGCCCTCATGGGTGCGAACATGATGCGTCAGGCCGTGCCGCTCCTCAAGCCCGAGTCCCCGATCGTGGGTACCGGTCTGGAAGAGCGCGTCTGTATCGACTCCCGCACCCAGTTCATCGCTGAGCGCCGCGGCGAAGTCACCTACGTGGACGCCAACGAGATCCGCATCCGCTACGAGCAGACCGAAGACGAGCGCTTCGTCAGCTTCTCCCCCGAGGAGACTGTCTACAAGCTCCCGATCTACCGCAGGACCAACCAGAGCACGACCATCACCCTCTCCCCGATCGTGGCGAAGGGCGACAAGGTCGAGAAGGGCCAGGTGCTGACCCAGGGCTACGCCTCCCAGAAGGGAGAGCTCGCCCTCGGCCGCAACCTCATGGTCGCCTTCATGCCTTGGAAGGGTTACAACTACGAGGATGCCATCGTCCTCTCCGAGGAGATGGTGAAGTGGGATGTCCTCACTTCCGTCCACGTGGACGAATACCTCACCGAGGTCCGCGACACCAAGCGCGGCATGGAAGAGCTCACCTCCGACATTCCGAATGTCAGCGAGGACGCCACCCGAAACCTCGGCGAAGACGGTATCGTCCGCATCGGTGCGCACATCGAGCCGGGTGACATCATGATCGGCAAGATCACCCCGAAGGGCGAGAGCGATCCTTCTCCGGAAGAGAAGCTCCTCAAGGCCATCTTCGGTGACAAGGCCGGCGATGTCAAGGACGCTTCCCTCAAGGCCAACCCGTCCCTGAGCGGTACGGTCATCGGCACCGCGCTCTATGCCAAGCTCTCCAAGGAGACCGGCAAGAAGAGCCAGGCCAAGAACGACCAGAAGACCCGCCTGGAGATGCGTCAGGCCGAGTTCGACCGCAAGGCCGAGAAGCTCTACGCCGACTTCATCCAGAAGCTCGTGATCCTGACGAAGAACCGCAAGAGCGCCGGTATTTCCGACCTCTACGGCGTCGAGGTCATCGCCAAGGACAAGAAGATCACCACCGAGATGCTCAAGAGCATCGACTATACCAACATCACGTCCGCCAAGTGGACGACCGACAAGGACGCCAACCTCCTGATCCGCGACCTGATCAACAACTACTGCATCGCCCTCAAGACCGAGCAGGCGATCTGCAAGCGTGAGATGGACAAGATCAAGGTGGGCGACGAACTCCCCAACGGCGTGATGCAGCTTGCCAAGGTGTACATTGCCAAGAAGCGCAAGATCACCGTCGGTGACAAGATGGCCGGCCGCCATGGTAACAAGGGTATCGTTGCCAAGATCGTCCGCCAGGAGGACATGCCGTTCCTCGAGGACGGTACTCCTGTGGATATCGTGCTGAACCCGCTGGGCGTGCCTTCCCGAATGAACCTCGGTCAGATCTACGAGACGGTGCTCGGCTGGGCCGGCGCCCGTCTGGGCCTGAAGTTCAGCACCCCGATCTTCGACGGTGCGAGCATCGACGAGATCTGTGCCTACACCGACAAGGCAGGCGTTCCCCGTTTCGGTAAGACGCAGCTCCGCGACGGCGGCACCGGCGACTACTTCGACCAGCCCGCGACCGTGGGTGTCATCTACATGATCAAGCTCGGCCACATGGTCGACGACAAGATGCACGCCCGTTCCATCGGTCCCTACTCCCTCATCACCCAGCAGCCGCTCGGCGGTAAGGCCCAGTTCGGTGGCCAGCGTTTCGGTGAAATGGAAGTCTGGGCCCTCGAGGCCTTCGGCGCAGCCAATGCCCTGCAGGAGATCCTGACCGTCAAGTCCGACGACGTCGTCGGACGGTCCAAGACTTACGAGGCGATCGTCAAGGGCGACCCGATGCCGCCCGCAGGCATCCCTGAGTCCCTCAACGTGCTTCTCCACGAACTCCGTGGACTCGGTCTCAAGGTTACTTTGGATTAAATTGGTTTGAACGAAACGTAATATGCCTACTTTCAATAACAAAGACAATAAGGTAAAGAGCAACTTCCAGACGATCAGCATCTCGCTTGCGTCGCCGGAGGACATCACCGAGCGTTCGTGCGGCGAGGTCCTCAAGCCGGAAACCGTCAACTACCGCACCTACAAACCGGAGCGTGACGGCCTCTTCTGCGAGAAGATTTTCGGTCCGACCAAGGATTACGAGTGCTATTGCGGCAAGTACAAGAGGATCCGCTACCGCGGCATCGTCTGCGACCGCTGCAACGTCGAAGTCACCGAGAAGAAAGTGCGCCGCGAGCGGATGGGCCACATCGCCCTCACCGTTCCGGTGGCCCACATCTGGTACTTCAAGAGTGCGCCCAACAAGATCTCCGCGCTCCTCGGCCTGCCGGCCAAGAAGCTCGAGTCCGTGATCTACTACGAGAAATACATCGTGGTGCGTCCGGGTGCCAGCGACGTCAACAAGATGGAACTTCTCTCGGAGGATGAGTACCTCGACGCCCTCGCCCGCATCCCGGGCAACGAGAACCTGCCGGACAGCGATCCGGACAAGTTCATCGCCAAGATGGGTGCCGAAGGTATCTACGACCTGCTTCGTGAGATCGATATCGAGGAGCTGGGCAAGGAGCTCCGCCAGCGCATGCTGACCGAAGGGTCCCAGCAGCGCAAGGCCGAGATCCTCAAGCGCCTCCAGGTGGTCAAGTGGTTCCAGGAGTCCAAGGGCGTCAACCGCCCGGAGTGGATGGTCATGAAGGTCATCCCCGTGATTCCGCCGGATCTCCGTCCGCTCGTCCCCCTCGACGGCGGCCGTTTCGCCACCTCCGACCTCAACGACCTCTACCGTCGTGTGATCATCCGCAACAACCGCCTCAAGAAACTCATCGAGATCAAGGCTCCTGAGGTGATTCTGCGCAACGAGAAGCGTATGCTTCAGGAGGCTGTCGACTCCCTGTTCGACAACTCCAAGAAGTCTTCCGCTGTCAAGAGCGAGTCCAACCGGGCCCTCAAGTCCCTGTCCGACTCCCTCAAGGGCAAGCAGGGCCGCTTCCGCCAGAACCTCCTCGGTAAGCGTGTCGACTACTCCGCCCGTTCGGTCATCGTCGTCGGTCCGGAGCTCAACATGCACGAGTGCGGTCTGCCGAAGTTCATGGCTGCCGAGCTCTACAAGCCGTTCATCATCCGCAAGCTCATCGAGCGCGGCATCGTCAAGACGGTCAAGTCCGCCAAGAAGATCGTGGACCGCAAGGACCCGGTCATCTGGGACATCCTCGAGAACGTGATGAAGGGCCATCCCGTGCTCCTCAACCGTGCACCTACCCTGCACCGTCTCGGTATCCAGGCCTTCCAGCCGCGTATGATCGAGGGCAAGGCCATCCAGCTGCACCCGCTCGCCTGTACGGCTTTCAACGCCGACTTCGACGGTGACCAGATGGCTGTCCACCTTCCGCTCGGCAACGCCGCCATCATGGAGGCCCAGCTGCTGATGCTCGGTTCGCAGAACATCCTCAACCCTGCCAACGGCGCGCCTATCACGGTGCCTTCCCAGGATATGGTTCTCGGTCTGTACTACATCACCAAGATCCGTCCGGGTGCCAAGGGCGAGGGCAAGAGCTTCTACTCCCCCGAGGAGGTCATCGTGGCCTACAACGAGAAGGCCCTCGACATGCACGCCAAGATCAGCGTCCGCCTGCCCAAGGACAAGCAGGACGCCTCCAAGGGCACGCAGATGGTCGAGACCACCGCTGGCCGCATCATCGTGAACCAGTACGTTCCGGACGAGGTCCCCTATGTCAATGAGGTCCTCGGCAAGAAGGCCCTGCGCAAGATCATCACCGATGTCATCAAGCACACCGGCGTGACCCGCACCGCCCACTTCCTCGACGATATCAAGAACCTCGGTTACGACCAGGCGTTCCGCGCCGGTATCTCCTTCAACCTGGGCGACGTGCTCGTCCCGGCGGAGAAGACCACCCTCGTGGACGAGGCCTACAAGCAGGTTGCCGCCATCCGCGACGACTACGACATGGGCTTCATCACCAACAACGAGCGCTACAACAAGGTCATCGACCTCTGGTCCTCCGTGGACAACCGCCTGACCGGCATCGTCACGAAGCAGATCTCCGCCGACCAGCAGGGATTCAACCCCGTGTTCATGATGCTGGACTCCGGTGCCCGTGGTTCCACCACCCAGATCAAGCAGCTCTGCGGTATGCGTGGCCTTATGGCCAAGCCGCAGAAGGCCGGTGCCTCCGGTGCGGACATTATCGAGAACCCGATCGTGTCCAACCTGAAGGAGGGTATGACCGTGCTCGAATACTTCATCTCCACCCACGGTGCCCGTAAGGGTCTGGCCGATACCGCCCTCAAGACGGCTGACGCCGGTTACCTGACCCGCCGTCTGGTGGACGTGTCCCACGACGTGATCATCACGGAAGAGGATTGCGGCACGCTCCGCGGTCTGATCGCCACCGCGATCAAGAACAAGGACGAAGTCGTCGAGTCCCTCGGCGAGCGCATCCTGGGCCGTACTTCCGTCCACGACATCTTCAACCCGCTGACCGGTGAGCTCATCATCAAGGCCGGTGAGGAGATCCGTGAGAAGGAAGCCGACCTGATCGACTCCCTGCCGATCGAGCAGGTGGAGATCCGTTCGGTGCTCACCTGCGAGAGCCGCAAGGGCGTCTGCGCCAAGTGCTACGGCCGCAACCTCGCGACCTCCCGCATGGTCGAGAAGGGCGAAGTGGTCGGCGTCATCGCCGCCCAGTCCATCGGTGAGCCGGGTACGCAGCTGACCCTCCGTACCTTCCACGTCGGTGGTACCGCTTCCTCCTCTGCAGCCGATTCCTCCATCGAGTCCAAGTACGAGGGCGTCCTCAAGTTCGACGAACTCCGTACCATCGACCGTGTCAAGGAAGACGGCACCATCGAGAGCGTCGTCGTGAGCCGCATGACCGAGCTCCGCATCATGGACGAGAACACCGGCATCACCTTCTCCCAGTACGATGTCCCCTACGGCGCCGTGCTGTACAAGAAGGATGGTGAGAAGGTGGTCAAGGGCGACCTGATCTGCGAGTGGGATGCCTACAACGCTACGACCATCGTCGAGACCGCCGGTACGGTCCGCTTCGAGAACATGATCGAAGGCTCTACCTTCCAGAAGGACGCCGCCGACGAGTTCTCCGTCAGCACCGACAAGGTGATCATCGAATCCAAGGACAAGACCAAGAGCCCCGTCATGCTCATCGTCGACGAGAACGCCAACATCCTCAAGCAGTACAACCTGCCTGTCGGCGCCCACGTCATGGCCGAGAGCGGCAACGTGGTCAAGGTCGGTGACGTGATCATGAAGATCCCGCGCGCCATCGGCAAGGCCAGCGATATTACTGGTGGTCTGCCGCGTGTCACCGAGCTCTTCGAGGCCCGCAACCCGTCCAACCCCGCCATTCTCTCCGAGATCAACGGTGAGGTCAAGATGGGCAACGTCAAGCGCGGTAACCGTGAGATCAGCGTCATCAACAAGTCCGGCGCCAAGAAGTCCTATCTCGTTCCGCTGACCAAGCAGATCCTCGTGCAGGACAACGACTATGTCCGCGCAGGCTCCCCGCTGTCCGATGGTGGCGTGTCGCCGAGCGACATCCTGTCCATCCTCGGTCCGGTCAAGGCGCAGGAGTACATCGTCAATGAGGTGCAGGCCGTCTACCGCCTCCAGGGTGTGAAGATCAACGACAAGCACTTCGAGATCATCGTACGCCAGATGATGCGCAAGGTCGAAATCACCTTCCCGGGCGACACCGAGTTCCTCTCCGAGGAGATGGTGGACAAGTGGCGCTTCATGGATGTCAACGACCAGATCTACGGCAAGCTCGTCGTGGTGGACGCCGGTGGCTCCCAGAAGTACGAGGCCGGCCAGATCATCGGCGCCCGTGAGATGCGCAGCGAGAACGCCTCGCTCGAGCGTCAGGGCCAGCCGCTGATGGTCACCCGTCCGACGCAGCCTGCGACGGCCCGCCTGATCCTCCAGGGTATCACCCGCGCCGCCCTCAAGACTGACAGCTTCATCTCCGCGGCTTCCTTCCAGGAGACCACGAAGGTGCTCAGCGAGGCCGCCATCCGCGGCCGTGTCGACCACCTCGAGGGTCTGAAGGAGAACGTGATCTGCGGTCACCTCATCCCTGCCGGTACCGGCCTGAAGAACTACCAGGAC
>ONQP01000120.1 GCA_900319975.1 uncultured Bacteroidales bacterium
GGATCCGAGCGTCAACATGAACACGCTGGACACCCGCTTCGGGGGAGAGGTCTCCTATACGACCAAGCACGAGTTCGAGATCGAAAGCGACCTGGACTATGTCTTCTACAAAGGGTATTCGGCCGGCTACGGCCTCCCGGAATGGCAATGGAACGCGGAAATCACCAAGAGCATCGGCGCTTTCAACCTGAGCCTCAGCGTCCATGACATCCTGAACCAGACCCGGAACCTCACGCATACGGTGACCGCCAATTACGAGGAGGATTCCTACCGCCTCGTGATGGGCCGTTACGTCCTGTTCGGCGTCAAGTGGAACTTCGGCAAGATGAACGCCGGCCACAGCGCCCGCGCGCAGCAGGCCGCCCTCAACATGGTCTTCTAGGCCGGGCGTTCCAAGAGCCATAAATATTTCGTATCTTCGCACCAAATGATGCGAAGATGAAAAAGAGCAATAAACCCATCCTTTCAGCGCTGGCGCTGGTCGTGATTTTTGCCGCGTGGCTGATCGTTCAGCGCACGGGCCTGCTCGGCGGTGGAACCGCGACACCCCTGGTGGAGATGCCGGACGGCCAGCTGGAGCTCCCTGCAGAACGCCCCGGCGACCGGATCATGACCTACAAAGGGTACGTCAGCTCCTATAATCCGGAGACCCTGATTCCCGACTGGGTCGCCTACGAACTCACGGAGGAGGAGACCCACGGCGATGCGACGCGGCAGGACAAGGGCTTTTCCATGGACATGAACTACCGGGGGAAGCAGGCCATGCGGGAGGACTACAACGGCAGCGGCTGGACCCGCGGGCACATGGCCCCGGCAGGGGACTTCATGTGGGACGACGAGGCCATGTCGGAGACGTTCTATTTCATGAACATCTGCCCGCAGCGGGAGGAACTGAACAACAAGGACTGGCAGTACCTGGAGAAGCAGGTACGCGCCTGGGCCCGCAAGTACGGCAAGGTCTGGGTGGTGTCCGGGCCCATCGTCGGCGACAACATCTACGGCACCATCGGCAAGGACCACGTGGTCGTGCCGGACGCCTTCTACAAGGTGGTGATGGTCCATGACGGCAAGCAGTACCAGTCCATCGCCTTCGTGATGGGCAACGACGCCGAGCGGTACTGGCTGCAGGACTGCGCCCTGACCGTGGACGAGCTGGAAAAGCGCACCGGCCTCGACTTCTACCCCGCCCTCCCCGACGACCTCGAAAAGGATACCGAATCCCGCTATGATTTCTCCGTCTGGGGTATCCGTAGCCGGTAAAAATTGCGTATCTTTGTGAATTGACACTAAACGACAATCGATATGAAAGCGAAAATCCAGGAAAAGTTCCAGACCCTCTTCGGCGAAGCCGGCGACCTGTACGCCTCCGCCGGCCGTATCAACCTCATCGGCGAGCACACCGACTACAACGGCGGTTACGTGTTCCCGGGCGCCATCGACTGCGGCATCATGGCCGAAATCAAGGTCAACGGCACCCAGAAGGTGCGGGCCTATTCCATCGACTTCGACGAGTTCGTGGAATTCGGCCTCCAGGAGGAGGATGCGCCCGGCCAGCAGTGGGCCCGCTACATCTTCGGCGTGTGCCGCGAGACGGTCAAGCGCGGCGGCAAGGTCGAGGGCTTCGACACCGTGTTCGCGGGTGACGTGCCCCTGGGCGCCGGCCTGAGCTCCAGCGCGGCCCTCGAGAGCACCTTCGCCTTCGCCCTGAACGACATCTTCGGCAACGGCATCGACAAGTTCGACCTCGCGAAGATCGGCCAGAGCACCGAGCACAACTACTGCGGCGTCAAGTGCGGCATCATGGACCAGTTCGCCTCCATCTTCGGCAAGGCCGGCTCCCTCATCCGCCTGAACTGCAAGACCCTGGAGTACAAGTACTTCCCCTTCAAGCCGGAAGGCTACCGCCTGGTCCTCGTGGATTCCTGCGTGAAGCATGAGCTCGCCTCCAGCGCGTACAACAAGCGCCGCGCGTCCTGCGAGAACGCCGCGGCCGCCATCCGCAAGAACCATCCCGAGGTGGAATTCCTCTCCGACGCCAAGCGCGTGTGGCTGGACGAGGTCCG
>ONQP01000071.1 GCA_900319975.1 uncultured Bacteroidales bacterium
CAAGGGTGACGCCGGAGGCGAAATAGTCGCGCTGGAGCCGATGCAGCTCCTGGATGCGCTCGAGAGCGGTGTTTTCCATGGGTTATCGTGCTTGTTCTTTGTGCGTGATCTGTCGGCCGGTGAAGTGGTCCATCACCGTGTAGAGTCCGCAGACGTCGCCGAAGATGAAATCGAACCAGGTCTGCGGGAAAATGCCCTGCATCAGGCGGATGAAATGCTGGCCGAAGGGGATGCCCCGGTACCACCGGTCGCGCTCCACGGCGCGCAGCGCCTTCCGCGCGACCTTCTCCGGCTCCTGGATCTTGAAGAAGGAGCGGATGCCGTCGAACATGCCCGTGTTGATGAAGTACGGGGCGATGGTGGTAACGCGCACCGGGCTCTTCTCGCGGGTGAGTTCGATCCGCACGGACTGCGACCAGCCGATGGCGGCCCACTTGGAGGCGCTGTAGAGCGCCATCCGGGGCAGGGCGAGCATGCCGGCGGAGGAAGTGACGTTGCAGATGTGGCCGCGGCCGCGCGCCTTCATGTCCTTGATGCAGCGCAAGGCGACGTACATCGCGCCTTTGGTGTTGATGTCGACGGTGCGGTCGATGTCGGCGTCGGTCTGCTCGGCGAAGTTCCTGTTGTTGGCCACGATACCGGCGTTGTTGATGAGGATGTCCACGTCGCCGCAGGCGGCCTTGGTCTGCTCGTAGGCAGCCTGCACCGACTGCGCGTCGGAAATGTCCGCGCGGAAGCCGCAGATGCTCCCCAGCGGGGAGAGTTCGGCGACCGTGGCGTCGATGGCCTTCTCGTTGATATCCCAGATGACGACCTGGCGCGCACCCTTCTCGAGGCAGATGCGTGCCATGATCTTGCCGATACCGGAGCAGGCTCCGGTGATCAGGACGGTGTTCGATTGAATATGCATAATGTCGGTTTCGGTTTTTTCGCCGACAAAAATACGCTTTCTACGCGTGCCCCGCGCGCCAATGTGGCGAAATCCGCCCGTTATGTGGCGAAATCCGGACGCTAGACCCAGAGGTCGGCGAGGTCGAGGACGAGGCGCTCGGTCTTGTCCCAGCCCAGGCAGGGATCGGTGATGGACTTGCCGTAGACGCCGCTAGACGCCGCCGTCGGGCTTCTGGCAGCCGTCCTCGAGATAGGACTCGACCATCAGGCCCTTGACCAGGCGGCGGATGTCGCTGCTGTGGCGGGTGCAGTGCAGCACCTCCTTGGCGATACGGACCTGCTCCAGCGGCTGCTTGCCCGAGTTGCAGTGGTTCGTGTCCACGACCACGGCGGGATTCTTCAGCTTGGTTGCATCGTAAAGCTCGCACAGATGTGCGAGATCCTCATAATGATAGTTGGCGTGCGTGATGCCGTGCGAGTCCATATAGCCGCGCAGGATGGCGTGGGCGTAGGGATTGCCCTTGGTCTCCACCTCCCAGTTGCGGTAGATGAACATATGCGCGCTCTGCGCCGCCTTCAGCGAATTCATCATCACGGACAGGTCGCCGCCCGTCGGGTTCTTCATGCCGACCGGGATGTCCAGGCCGCTCGCCGTCATGCGGTGCTGCTGGTCCTCCACGGAGCGCGCGCCGACGGCCACGTACGACAGCACGTCGTCCAGGAAGCGGTGGTTCTCGGGATACAGCATCTCGTCCGCGCAGGAGAAGCCCGTCTCGTTGATCGCGCGCATGTGCAGCTTGCGGATCGCGATCAGGCCGCGGAGCATGTCCGACTCGGCAAGCGGGTTGGGCTGGTGCAGCATGCCCTTGTAGCCGACGCCCGTGGTGCGCGGCTTGTTGGTGTAGATGCGCGGCACGATCACGATCTTGTCCGCCACCTTCTCCTGCAGCCCGCGCAGGCGGGAAATGTATTCGATCACCGCATCCTCGCGGTCGGCCGAGCAGGGGCCGATGACAAGCAGGAGCTTGTCGCTCTCCCCGCCCAGGACCGAACGGATCATGGCGTCGTTGCGCTGTCTGGCAAGCGCCCCCTCCTCGGAGATCGGGTACATTTCCTTGATCTCCTTGGGGATCAGCAGCTTGCGCTTGAAAATCATGTTCATATCTTTCTACTTCTTTTTGTCGAAAAAAGAGCGCCGGTACGACGACAGGCGCATCATCTCCTTCATCGTGTCCTCGTCGTCGGCCGCCAGCGCGTCGCGCAGCTGGGTGAACTTGCCGAGGAACAGGTCCATCTGCGACAGGAGCTCGTCTTTGTTCTCCTCGAACAGCTCCGTCCACATGTTCTCGTTGATCCGGGCGATGCGCGTGAGGTCGCGGAACGAGTCGCCCGTGTATTCGGCCAGGTGCTCGGACTCCTTGCAGTCCATCAGCGCCACGGCGATGCAGTGCGTCAGCTGCGAGAGGAAGCCGATCATCTCGTCGTGCGCCTCGAGCGAGAGCACGGCGATGTGCCGGAAGCCCAGGATGCAGCCCAGCGTACGCACCAGCTCGATCCCTTCGGGCGTGTTGCGCTCCGTGGGCGTGATGATGAAGTTGGCGTCGGCGAACACGCGGCAGTCGGCGTACTCCACGCCGGAGCGCTCGCGGCCGGCCATCGGGTGCGCCGGCACGAACTCCACGTCCGGGCGCAGCATCCCCTGCACGGTCGGGACGACCGCCCGCTTGACGCCGGTCACGTCCGTGATCACGGCGCCCGGCCGGAAATAATCCTGATATTGCCGGATCCACTCCACGAAGGCCTTGGGATACAGCGCGAAGACCACCAGGTCGAACTGCGAGACGTATTCCCGCGTGACTTCCGTCTGCCCGTGGGCGATCAGGCCGTGCTCCAGGGCATAGTCGAGCGTGGACTGGCGACGGGCCAGCGCGCCCACCTCGAAGCCCAGCGCGCTGAGCTTCTCGGCGTACGAGCCGCCGATCATGCCGAGACCCACGATGAGGATCTTGCGGTAATTGATAAATCCTTTCGTCATACGGTTGCGAGATAATCGGTGCCGAAGCGCAGGGCGAGCTGGTCGCACAGCACCACGGCGGTCAGGGCCGTCACCACCGGACAGATCCGGCGGATGATGGCCGGGTCGTGCCGCCCGGTCAGGGCGAGCTCCACGTCCCTGCCCTGGACGAAGTCCACGGTCTGCTGGGGACGGGAGATGGACGGCGTGGGCTTGACGGCGAGGTTGAAGACGACGGGCATGCCGTTGGTGATGCCGCCGTTGATGCCGCCGTTGCGGTTAGTGGACGTGACCACGCGGCCGTCCTGCATCCGGAAGGGGTCATTGGCCTGCGAGCCGCGCAGGGCGGCCAGGCCGAATCCGTCGCCGAACTCGATGCCCTTGACCCCGCCCACGGCGAAAGCCGCGCGGGCGAGCACGCCTTCCAGCGAGTCGAACCAGGGCTCCCCCAGCCCGGCGGGCAGGCCGCTGATGCCGGTCTGGATCACGCCGCCGACGGAGTCCTGCTCGGATTTGGCGGCCAGCACGGCCGCCTCCACCTGCTCCTCCAGGTCCAGGATGAGCGGGAAGCGTTTCGCCTCGATGCGGTCCAGTTCGGACACCACGTCCGTGAACGGCGCGTCCTCCACGCCGGCGCAGCGCAGGATGTGCGTGCCCAGGCGGATGCCCCTGGCGGCCAGCGCCTGCCGGCAGATGGCGCCGGCGGCCACGATCCCGGCCGTCACGCGGCCGGAGAAGTGTCCGCCGCCGCGCGGGTCCTGGAATCCGTGGTACTTGGCCTGCGCCGTATAATCCGCATGCGAAGGACGCGCGACCGTCTGCACGGCGGCGTAGTCCGCGCTGCGGACATTCTCATTGGGGATGAGGATGGTCAGGGGCGTGCCGGTCGTGCGGCCCTCATAGACGCCGCTGACCAGCTGGAAGCGGTCCGGCTCCACGCGGGCGGTGTCGGCGGGGCCGGCGGGCCGGCGGCGGGCGAGCTGCTCCGCGATGTATGCTTCATCCACGGGCAGGCCCGGCGCGAGACCGTCCAGCACGACGCCGACCGCCGGTCCGTGGCTTTCGCCGAAGACCGTCAGGATGACGCTGGTACCGATCGAATTCTTCATACGCTAATGGGTGTAGAACGAGCCGACGAGCTTGAGCCGGTCGCACAGCGGGGCGAGTTCGCGCAGCAGGCTGCTGCCCTCGTCCGTGGCGATGTCGCCGTCGAGTTCGACGAAGAAATAATAGTTCCACAACAGCTCCTTCATCGGGCGGCTGTGGAGGTTGTACATATTGAAATTGTGGGCGCCGATGATGTTGAGCGTCTGCGCCAGGGCGCCGGCTTCATTCTTGACGGTATACATCAGGATGAAGTGCTTGTCCATCTTGCGCTTGTTCTCCTTGTCCAGGCGGAGCATCCGCGAGAACGCGGCGAAACGCGTAGTGTTGGTGCGGCTGGTGTTGATGCGCGGCTCCAGGACTTGCAGTCCGTAGATCTCCGCGGACTCGGCGGAGCCGATCGCGGCGCAGGTGACGTCCTGCTTCTCCGCCACGTGCTTCGCGGCCAGGGCGGTGTTGGCGTACTCCTTGACGATGAAGCCGTTGCGCTGGATGTATTCGTCGCACTGGGCGAGCGCCTGCGGATGGCTGTAGACCTTGCGGATCTGCGAGCGGTCGGCGCCGGGCAGGCCGAGCAGGTTCTGCTCCGCCTCCACCTCGATCACCTGGTTGACATAGAGCGAGCCGTTGAACATCAGGTCCGTCACGGAAGCGACCTCGCCGGCGGAGCTGTTCTCGAACGGCAGCACGGCCACGTCGGCCTCCCCCGCCTCGCAGGCCAGGTAGGCCTGCTCGAAACCGGGATAGGACACGAGCTCGGCGCCCGGATACAGGCGCGAGGCGGCAATATAGGCAAACGCCCCCGGAACCCCGCTGTAGGCCACGCGCAGGCCCGAATTGAGCCGGCGCTGCCAGTCGCGGGAAAGGGCGATCATTTCCTGCTGGAAAGAGACGTAATATTCCCGGATGTCGCGGTCCTTGACCCGCTCCGCGCCCCGCAGGACGACGTTCTGTTCGCGGGCGGGATCGGAGACACCCAGGCCGTGCGCCTTCTTGTACGCAGCGATCCGGCGGATGAGTTCCATCCGCCGCTCAAAGAGCGGAGCGAGCTGCGCGTCTACGGCATCGACCTCCTTCCTGATTTCTTCCAGATTCTCCATAAGACCGGTAAATACACTACTATTTTGCAAAAATAAAAATTATCTTTGCTAATACAAACACCGATTCCATGAAGTTTTCACGCCGCATAACTCTCCTCAACGCGCTTTTTCTGTGCAGCCTGACACTGTCCGCCCAGACCGGTTACGAAGACGCCATCCGCGAGGATCCCTCCCGCGCCGCCGGCGTCCACCACGCCTACGAATACATCCCCTCCGCCGAGACGCCGGCCCCGAAAGGCTATAAGCCATTCTATGTCAGCCACTACGGCCGCCACGGCTCCCGTCGGGCGACCAATAGCACCTTCAAGGCGGTCTCCCAATACATCGACGTCGTCCACGACGCCGACATCCTGACCGCCGAAGGCGAGGCGCTCTATGCCGCCATCGGCGCCCTCTACGCCGACCACGTGGGGATGGTCGGCGAGCTGACCGCCCGCGGCGGCCGCGAGCACCGCGGCATCGCCCAGCGCCTCTACGACCGCTATCCGCGCATCTGGCGCGACAAGTCCCGCCCCAACGTCTATGTCCAGTCCAGCAACGTCCCGCGCTGCCTGGTCAGCATGGCCAACTTCACGTCCAGCCTGGACGACAACGCCCCGCAGCTCCGCTTCGATTTCATCACGGGCGACAAATACCTCGACCTGATGGCGCACGACTATTATGACGACGACAAGATTTCCGCTGCCAGCAGCGCCCTGCGCGACTCGATGATCCGCGCGACCGTCGATCCGAGCCGCTTCAGGAAGGCCATCTTCGTAGACGATCCGGAGCGCGTCGCCGCCGTCGTACCGGACGTCATTTCCTTCATGTATGTGGTCTGGGCTTTCGCCGGGATGCAGCAGTGCACGGAAACGCCCGGCGACGACATCTTCACGCGCTTCTTCACCATCGACGAGCTCATCGCCCTGTACCGCTGCTATAATGCAAGCATCTACAATTCGATGGGCAATTCCGCCGAGTGGGGCGACAACCACCTCTGGGCCGCCCGCGACCTCGCGCAGGACATCATCGACCGGGCCGACGCCGCCCTCGCGGACGGCTCGGACATCGCCGCGGACCTGCGCTTCGGCCACGACTCCGGCATCCTCCCGCTCGCGGGCCTGATGGACCTCGTCGGCGCGGGCGACCGCGTCCACAATGCGGACGCCGCCGACAGCTGGCAGAGCTACCGCCGCGTGTGCATGGGCTCCAACCTCCAGCTGGTCTTCTTCCGCAAGAAGGGCGCCGAGCCCCTCGTCAAGATCTATTACAACGAAGAAGAAACCCTGGTCCGCGGGCTCACGCCCGTCCTGGGCCCCTACTACCGCTGGTCTGACCTGAAGGCCCACCTGGAGCGCAGGATCGCGCAATTCACTTTCTAGCAGGCACATTCGCCTGTACCGTGAAAAAAGTTCATTTTTTTCTTTAAACCGAGTGGTACGATTTCCTGTTTTCTGCGTCATATGGGCAGAATACTGGAAATCATGAAAAACATCCAAAAGAGAATTCTTTCAGCGGCCGTCTGCTCCGTCCTGCTCTGCTTCGCCTCATTATCCTCAATGGCACAAGACACCTTGCTGGGACGCATGGAGCAGCTTCGCAAGAGCTACGGCATACACTTTATTTACGACGCGACCCTTACAGGGACGCTCAATACCACCCGGACGCAATCCGCCCCTGCGGCTACCATCCCGCTCGAAGAGGCGCTCCGTCGGGCTTTCAACGGGACCTCCGTCAGCTGGCAGCTGCGCGGGAACAACGTCGTGTTGAAAAGCGTCGTCGAGCCCGCCAAACCGCGTCGTTACGCCATCAGCGGCCACATCACCGATGCCGAGACGGGCGAGACCCTGATCGGCGCCGGCATCCTCTCGGGCCAGGCCGGTGCCGTCACCAACGAATACGGCTTCTACTCCCTGCCCCTGTCCGCCGGACGTCACCAGCTGCAGGTTGCCTACATCGGCTACGAGCAGGTCACGCTTGAGCTCGACCTGCAGCGCGACACCGTCCTCAACTTCAGCCTCAAAAACACGGCGGAGCTGGACGCCGCCCGCATCGTCGCGCGCAAGGACGCCGGCCTGCAGTCCGTCTACCTCGGTTCGGTAGAAGTGCCGCTGGTCCAGATCCGCAACACCCCCGTCCTGTTCGGTGAAGCCGACCTGATCAAGTCCCTGCAGATGCTACCAGGCGTCCAGGGCGGTCAGGAGGGACTGAGCGGCCTGTATGTCCGCGGCGGTGGGCCGGAAGAGAACCTGGTCATGCTCGACGGCGTATCCGTCTACAACATGGACCACATGCTGGGGCTCTTCTCCATCTTCCAGCCGGAGGCCGTCAAGAACGTCACCCTCTACAAAGGATCCTTCCCTGCACGTTACGGCGGGCGCATCTCCAGCACCCTGGACATCCGCACCAACGACGGCAACATGAAGGAGACGCACGGATCGTTCACCGTCGGCCTGCTCAACGACCGCTTCCACCTCGAGGGTCCCATCGCCAAGGACAAACTCAGCTACTCGCTGAGCGCCCGCGGCCTGCACACCGTCATCGCGGAGCCGCTCTTGCGCCTCTTTCTCAAGGACAAGTATGTCAACTACTTTTTCTACGACCTCAACGGCAAGCTGACCTGGCGCGCCACGGACCAGGACCGTTTCTACCTAAGTGTCTACCACGGCGCGGACAACGGAACATTTTAACGACGAACTCAAAGAGCATCTGGGTGTCAACTGGGGCAATACCATAGGGGCGCTGCGCTGGAACCACATCTTCAACGGCAAGCTCTTTTCCAACACCACCCTTTCTTACAACAGATACCGGGCACAGATAGACGCCGGCGATGACTTCGAGCGTATAGGAGAGAGCGAGCGCGATCATTTCAGGTCTGTAATGAGCGCCTCATTCAGATCCGGCATCCAGGATTTCGGCTTCCGGACCGA
Source organism: uncultured Bacteroidales bacterium (assembly GCA_900319975.1). Lineage (GTDB taxonomy): Bacteria > Bacteroidota > Bacteroidia > Bacteroidales > UBA932 > Cryptobacteroides. The sequence continues at coordinate 8,019 of ONQP01000071.1, forward strand.
TTTCGACTGGACCCCCTCACCCAGTCACCTGGTCAAGTTCGGTGCTGATTACACCTGGCACGATTTCCTGCCGGAGGTCTCGAGCTACCATCAGGACAACCAGGAACCGGAACAGGTAGCAGCGCCCTACACGGGTTCCCACTATAGCGGTCACGACGCGTCTCTCTATGCGGAAGACAACATCTCGCTGGGCCGCCACCTCACCCTCAATCCCGGCCTGCGCTTTACCTGGTTCAACACCCAGGGGAAGAGCTACTACTCCCTGCAACCCCGTTTCGCAACCAGACTGAGCCTGGACGGCGGACTGGCCTTCAAGGCCGGCTACTCCCGGATGGCTCAGTATGTCCACCTGCTTTCTTCCACCATCATCTCGCTCCCGCTCGACCTCTGGGTCCCGATTACCAAAGACATCAGCCCGGTCATGGCCGACCACTATTCCCTGGGCGTCTATTACGACGGTCTCCCGGGTTGGGAGTTTTCCGTCGAAGGGTACTGGAAAGAGATGTTCAACCTGCTTGAATACATAGAAGGCGTGCAATTCATCTATATTTCGGAGGGTTGGGAGGATATGGTCCGGACCGGGCGCGGCCGCGCAACCGGGTTGGAGTTCCTCGTCCAGAAAACGACGGGCAAGACTACCGGCTGGATTTCCTACACCCTGTCCAAGAGCGAACGCTGGTTCCCCGACGGGTCCATCAACCTCGGACGGCCTTTCCCCTACAAATACGACCGGCCGCATACGTTCAACCTGATGCTGAATCACAAGTTCTCGGAAAAGGTGGATGTCTCCCTCTCCTGGGTGTTTTCCTCCGGTTCCACGATGACGGTCGCGGAAAGGCCCGTCGTCGTCATCGATCCGGGGGCAATCGAATACAACGAAAGGACGCACTCCGCATTTGCGAAGGAGCCTGGCGGACAATACTCCCACTACATCGAGAAGCGCAACAACTACCGCCTGCCGCCCACCCACCGGCTCAACCTCGGCATCAACCTGCGCCACCGCACGCGCCGCGGCAACGAGGCCGTCTGGAACTTCTCCATCTACAATGTCTACAACGCGATGAATCCCAACTTCATCTTCGACGACCAGACTATCGAGTGGGACGATACTATCGAAGCATACAGGGAAAAACGTCAGCTCAAGAAGCTGACCATCCTGCCCATCATTCCCGCCTTCAGCTATACCTACAATTTCTAAAAAAATGAAAAAGACACTCCCGATAATATCTTTCCTGGCGCTGCTCGCAGGCGCCTGCACGAATCCGCTTGAAATCGATTTCTACCAGGCGCCGGAAGTCATCATCCTCAACGCGATGCTGCGGACTGACGACACGGTCCACTTCGCCTTGGTGAGCCGGGGCCAGATCGACGAAGTCTTGCCGGCTCCGAACGCGCAGCTGCGCTGCTTTGTCAATGGCACGCTTGTCGCCGAGGGGACTTGTATCCCGCAGGAGAAAGAGCTCCATACCAGCCGGTTCGAGTTCCCGGCCAAAATCAAGCCCGGCGACGAAGTCCGGCTGGAAGCCGTCGACGGCTCCCTGCGGGCAAGCGCCACGGTCACGGCACCCGAAGCGGCACCGCTCGTCTCCGTCGACACCGCGTACGTCAAAGACGGCCACTACAGCCATTCGGACGGGATCCGTTGCAAACTGCAACTGCAGGACCTTCCCGATCAGGACAACTGGTACCGGCTCTCCGTCCGATACGAGAGGGAACGTTTCAAGAATATCTTCGACTATGGCGACTACCGGCAGGACCCCCTCAATTTCGGATTCCTGGAGGACCCGATCCTCCGGGACGGTTATCAGGCGGAAGCGGAACGGCCTAATGATTTTACGCGGCTGTTTTCCGGGACCACCAGCAATGCATATTGTTCGTTCAAGGACGAACCTTTTTCCGACGGCTCCGCGGAAGTCGAGATCCAACTCCCCCTCGTAAATAACAGCCACTATTCTACCTACACTTTCTATGATTTTGAAACGCAGACCTACGTGAGTCACACCATCGTCATGACAGCGAAATTGAAGTTCACGCTTCTGACCATCACGAAGGAAGAATACGATTACCTGGCCCAACTCAACAAAAGCCTCCACAGGTCTTTGGACCTGGGCGTCCTGGAGGAGCCCGTCCACATCCCGGGCAATGTCGAGGGAGGACATGGATTCGTCTCCGTCGCCTCCGCCTCGACGCAGGTCATCACCCTGCCTCTCATAGAAGGCTCTACATACTTTTAGGGAAGGATCTTGCCGTAGTGGCAGTTGAGCACTTCGGCGCAGTCGCCGTGCCAATTGTGCATGCCGTTGCCCAGGCAGTCGCGCCAGACCTTGCAGTCCGCGCAGCGGCCCCTGCGGGTCCAGCGACGGTCCCGGAAGGGCTGGAAGCGTTCCTCCCACACCTGGAAGAAGTTGTCCTCGTAGATGTTGCCCTGGCTGAAGACGTCGCGGTCGACGTTGGGGCAGGCGCAGATGCGCCCGTCGATCAGCACGGACGCGATGTTGATGCCGGCGTGGCAGAAATACGGCACGTTGCGGACGCGGTTCTCGTAGCGCCCCAGGTAGCCTTCGCAGGAGAAGGTCACGCGCACCGGAGCGTCCTTGTCCGCCCGCTTGCGCTCGATGAAATCCATCAGCGCGGTAAACTCCTCGTCTGAGAGATGCATGTCAGGGTCCGTCGCGGCGCGGCCGATCGGGATGATCGTGAAGATGCGCCAATGGCGGACGCCCAGCGCCTGCAGGCGGTCATACAGCGCATCGAGTTCGTGGAAATTGCGTTTGTTGATGCAGCTGACCACGTCGAAATGGAGCTTCGGGCCTTCGGCGGCCGCGAGCGCGATGGCGCGCTCCGCACGCTGGAAGCTGCCCGGATGGCCGCGCATCCAGTCGTGCGACTCCGCCAGCCCGTCCAGGCTGATCGTCAGCGCGCCGAGCCCGGCGGCCATCAGTCTGGCATGCATCGCCTCGTCGTAGAACCAGCCGTTGGAGACGACGCCCCAGCTGACGTGGCGGCTGCGCAGCGCGCGGCCGACATCGGCGATGTCGGGGCGCAGCAGCGGCTCGCCGCCCGTCAGCACGACGGTGAACGGATTGGCGCGGCCCTTGACGGGAACGCTGTCCAACGCCCGGAGGAAGTCCTCCAGGGGCATGTCGACGTCGCGGCTCACCGTAAAACAATCACTGCCGCAATGGCGGCAGTGAAGGTTACAGCGGGTCGTACACTCCCAAAACAGATAATTCAGCTCGTGTACTGCCGTTTCATTGGCGCGGAAAGCGCGGTGGAGCAAACGTCCGATCATTCAGCCTCGGCGTTTATCTGCTCCGCTCCCACGGTTTCCTCCCCAGACGCGGGGGCTTCGGCCTGGGCTTTGGTCGGTTCCTCGACCTGTTCCATCGTACCGGAATCCTGGGGCTCCTCAATATCTAAAGGTCCCGGGTACGTGCCGTAGCATGCCTGGAAGACAAAAAGCGCAGCGGTGAGCGAGGCTCCCTTCAGCGCGCGATGAAGCCATTTTCTCATAGTATTGATAGTAAAAATGTTCGAAATTTTTCCAAAAATACAATTTTTTGTAAAAGATACAAACTATTCAGGGTAAAATGTTTATTCGCCTTTTTTTCGTACCTTTGCGACCCATGAACGCCAACGCCGCCATACGCGAGCTTTTCTTTCTCCACTACCGGCCGCTCTGCCTCTACGCGCTGCATTATCTCAAAGATGCTGACGCCGTGGAAGACGTGGTCCAGGAAGCGTTCACGGCCTACTGGCAGAGGCACGGCGACGACGCCCCCGACAACCCCAAATCCTACCTGTATGCGATGGTCCGCAACCGCTGCATCGACGCGCTGCGCCGCGCGGGCCGGGACCCGGAGCAAGTCCGCGCCGAAGACGCCGCCGGCGTGATCGAAGACAGCCAGGCGGAAGAGCGCGCCGAGCTGGAAGCCCGCCTCTGGGCCGCGGTGGAGCGCCTGCCCGGCAAGCGGCGCGAGCTGCTGCTGATGAGCAAGCGCGACGGGATGAGCTACGAAGCCATCGCCGAGGCTACCAAGCTGTCTGTCAACACGGTACGCAACCAGATCAGCCGGGCGCTGCAGGCCCTCCGCTCCGGCCTGAATCCGGACCATTCCGCCGACCTGCACAGCCTTCTCCTCTATTTTTAGGCCTCCGCAAAAAAAATCTCATTTCCGCGTGGTACTTTTTCCTGTTTTCTGCGTCATAAGGGCAGAGAACAAGAAAAGATGCAAGAACTCAACGAAAAAGAACTCTCGTTTGTCGCACGGTTTTTCCGCCGGGGTCTCTTCGATCCGGCCCGCGCCTGGAAGCGCTTCCGCGCCGCAAACGCCCTCCGGTCCGGCTACGGCCGCCCCGTCTGGGGCTATGCCCTGGCCTGCGCCTGCGCCGTCGCCCTGATCGGACTCTTCCTCTTCACCCGCGAATCCCGCCGCTGGACCACCACCACGGTGGCGCAGACGGTCCAGGAGCTGCAGCTGCCGGACGGCAGCCGCGCCGTCCTGGCCCCCGGCGCCACCCTCTCCTTCCACCGCCACGGCTTCGGCCGCCGCGACCGCGAGCTGCGGATGGAAGGCACCGTCTACTTCTCCGTGGAGCGCAATGAGGCGCTGCCCTTCGAGATCACGGCGGGCGAAGGCTTCATCCGCGTGCTCGGCACCCGTTTCCAGGTCGCGACCGACGAGACGGGCACCCGGGTGGACGTCGTGGACGGACGTGTGTTCTTCTCCGCTTCCTGTCCCGAAACCGGAGGCATCGTCCTGACGCGCGGCAAGCACGCAGAGCTCGCCGCCGGGGCCGCTGCGCCCCGCTTCTGCCCGGCAGACAGCCCCAACCCCGCCGGCTGGGCCACCCATTCCTACCAATACGACAACACTCCGCTGACAGACGTGCTGCGCGAGCTCGGCGCCCAGTTCGGGTGCACCCTCAGCACGGCGGACACCGACCGCCGCCTCACCGGACAGTTTGAAGGCGAAGAACTTGACGAGATCGTCTTCCTCATCGAGGAAGCGCTCGGTATCCAGATAGAAATCAACACATTATGAGAAACTTCAGCACTTGGCGGGCGGTGATCCTCTTCACCGCCCTGCTCCTCTCCGGCTTACTGCCCGCACAGGCGCAGGACGCCCTGATCAGCCGCATGGCGCAACTGCAGGAGCGCTACGGCATCCACTTCATCTATGATGCGTCCCTCCAGGAGACGCTCGGTTCCACCCTGGCCCAAGCCGCACCGGCGACCGCCGCCACGCTCGAAGATGCACTGCAGCAGACTTTCGACGGGGCCCCCGTCACCTGGCAGCTGCGCGGACGCAACGTCGTGCTGAAAGCGGCGTCCAGGAAGGCCCGCTTCACCCTCAACGGCTTCATCACCGACGCCGTCTCGGGCGAGACGCTCATCGGCGCCGGCGTCCTTTCGGGCAAGGACGGCGCCGCCACCAACGAGTTCGGCTACTACTCCTTAACCTTACCGGCCGGCCGGCACCACCTGCAGATCGCCTACATCGGCTACGACACGGCCACCCTCGAACTCGACCTGCGGCGCGACACCACCGTCAATTTCGCCCTGCGGAGCAACGCCGAACTGGACGCCGCCCGCATCGTCGCGCGCAAGGACGCCGGCCTGCAGTCCGCCTATCTCGGCTCGATCGAAGTGCCGCTGGTCCAGATCCAGAACTCGCCGTCCCTGTTCGGCGAAGCCGACGTCATCAAGTCCCTGCAGCTGCTTCCGGGCGTCCAGGGCGGCCCGGAAGGCTTCACGGGCCTGTATGTCCGGGGCGGCGGCCCGGAAGAGAACCTGGTCATGCTCGACGGCGTGTCCGTCTACAACATGGACCACATGCTGGGGCTCTTCTCCATCTTCCAGCCGGAAGCCGTCAAGAACGTCACCCTCTACAAAGGCTCCTTCCCCGCGCGTTACGGCGGACGCATCTCCAGCATCGTGGACATCCGCACCAACGACGGCAACATGAAGGAGAACCACGGTACCGTCAGCATCGGACTCATCAGCGACAAACTCCATCTCGAAGGGCCGATAATCAAGGATAAACTAGCCTACTCCGTCAGCGCCAGGGGAATGCACACCGTGCTGTATGCGCCGCTGATCAAGATAGCGCTGAAGGACGCCTACGCCAACTATTATTTTTATGACCTGAACGGGAAGGTCACATGGCGGTTGAGCGACCGGGACCGGTTTTATTTCGGCGCTTACCACGGACGTGACCGATTCGTTTACGATGAGAAGAACGAGGGCGAAGGAACCGAGACTATTGGCGCGCAAACCACCCACCATAAGTACAAGGATAGGACTGATGTCGGGGTGTTTTGGGGCAACACGGTCGGGTCCGCAAGATGGAACCATGTGTTTAACAGCAAGTTATTCGCCAACACCACCCTCTCCTACAACCGCTACCGGATGGTAATGGGAGCCGGTTCGGCGGAAACCGACATTGTGGACGGAGTGACTACGTCCAGCCGGTACCACCTCGACTACCACTCCGGAATACGAGATTTCGGAATCAGGGCTGACTTTGACTATACCCCTTCCCCAAAACACCTTGTGAAATTCGGTACTGAATATCTCTGGCACACCTTCATCCCGGAGCGTATGTCGGCCGTGGACAGGGAAGTCAACGGAGCTGAGGTCCAGGTTGACACTACCATCCATTTCGCTGACCCGAAGAAAAAATATAGAGGTCATGAATTGTCTTTCTATGCCGAGGATGACTTCAGCGTCGGAGAGCATCTGACCTTCAACCCAGGAGTACATCTTTCCATGTTCAACACTGAGGGAAGAACTTACTGGAGTCTGCAACCACGAGTCTCCGCCAAATTCTCGACAGGCACAGGATATTCATTCAAAGCAGGTTACGCCAGGATGGCGCAATATGTCCACCTGCTGAGCTCAGCGCAGATCTCCCTGCCTGTCGATCTGTGGGTACCTATCACCAAGGACATCCGCCCTGTGACGTCTGACCAGTACTCAATCGGCGCTTACTACGACGGGATCAAAGGCTGGGAATTCTCCGTCGAGGCTTACCTGAAGAACATGAGGAACATCCTCGAGTACAAAGACGGCACACTTATGCTGGGCACCTCCGAGGGCTGGGAGAAACGGGTCGAGATGGGAGAAGGAACCGCTAAAGGCATAGAATTCCTGGTCCAAAAAACCGCGGGGAAAACAACCGGTTGGCTGGCTTATACTCTCGCTAAGACGGATAGGATATTCCCGGACGGGTCAATCAACAACGGGGAGCGATTCCCCTACAAATACGACCGCCGCCACAGCATAGACTTAAGCGTGGACCACCGGTTCAATAAGAAATGGGGTATCAACGCCACCTGGTCATTCGCCACAGGCGGAACCACGACGGTGCCTGTCAGACAGGTTGCTGTCCAATTGCCGGACGGGAACATCTGGGACGCCCAATACGTCGATCACCGCAACAACTTCCGCATCCCTCCGAGCCACAGGCTCAACATCGGCTGCAACCTCCACAAGGAGCGCCGCAGGGGCGAG
>ONQP01000020.1 GCA_900319975.1 uncultured Bacteroidales bacterium
TTAGTAAACCTATAGGACCTTCTGCTTGATAGCGAGCGAACCATACTCTTACATCGTTAGGTTCAATCCCCATTTGACGTGCTACTGTTTTGGGCGCTATGCCAGATAAACATTTTTCTACAGCTAACAGCCGTTCTTCATAAGTGTGTTTCTTATACATAAAATAAACCCCAAAAGTTTTTTGTCTAACTTTCGGGGTTCATTTCAACCGGCAGCCTTTTTCTTTTGGAGGGGTCCCCAATGTATGCGAAGCATGCAGTGGGGGAAGCGTAGAGCAAGGCGAGTTTCCATTGAGCGATGGAGTCGCGAGTCGTAACGAGCCTTAGCTCAAGCTTGATGTTGTTCTCGCAAGAGGTCGTTGACCGTCTTCACGGGGTTGAAGGTGCTTACCGGCACTTCAACGAAGATCGTGTTCCAACGGCTCATTGCGCCGTTCCACAGACCCGGTAACTCGAGCGCCAGCAGCTCCTTGCCATCTTTGGACTTATTGGAGATGAATCCTGTCTGCGGGTCAACGTACTTAGGCAGGTCAAACGGTTTGCCTTCGTAGTCGCGGATAGCGCATACGAGGTCCACCGGGTTGAAGTGCGTGGCGGCCTTCAGCGCGGCCACGGCCTTCGGGTCGTCCGGATTGATCTGGGCGCCCTCCAGGATCTGCAGGGAGGTGGAACCGTCCTTGTCGCGGATGATGAAGGGGCCGCCGCCTGGCTCGCCCTCGTTCTTGACCATGCCGCACACGCGGATGGGGCGGTCGAGCTTGGCGCGCAGCAGTTCGGCGCGGTCGCGGCTGTCCTTGGGCTCGGGGATCTCGATGCAGAGCTCGTCGCGCAGGAAGGTCTCGATCTCGTTGCAGAGTTCCTGACATTCGGGCGTGGCGAAAGGATCGTCGAGATTCATTTTATATGCGGGGATGTAGGAGAAATCGTTCATGCTCCGGCGCATCTCCGTGAGCTGGTCCAGCGCGAAGATGTAGCCGCGGATGCGGTCGCGCAGCTCCAGCGCGCGGCCCATCAGGATCTTCTTCCAGCGGTAGGTGAGCGGCTGCATCCGCTCCACGCACACGTTGTCGATGTTCTTGATGGACACGAGTTCCGCGTCCAGTTCATTCAGGTTGTAGATCAGCGCGCCGTGGCCGGCCGGGCGGGTGAGGATCTCGCCGTCGTCCTTGCGGAAAGGATTGCCGTCCGCGTCCACGGCGACCGTGTCGGTGTCCTTGGACTGGTAGGTGAACTTGATGTTGTATTTCACGCCGTAGCGCTGCTCGTAGGTCGCCTGGATCTCCTTCACGGCGGCCTCAAAGAGCGCGCGGTGCTCCGGGGAGATGGTCACGACCAGGTCCACGGAACCGTCGGCGTTGCGCATATAGGCCTGGCCTTCGACGAAATGCTCCGCGAGCGCGGTGCGCGTCTCGTCCGGATAGCGGTGGAACTTCAGCACGCCCTTGGGCTTGCTGCCGTAGCCGAGTCCCTCGTCGGCCAGCAGCCTGCGGGCGGTCTTGACCGGGTCGAAGGGAGCCGTGCCGAATACTTCGGGCGTGTAGAACGGGAAATAGTTGAGGTGGGCGGCCAGCTGCTCCGTGGCGGCGTTGGGCGTCTCCAGGCCCGCGAAGATGTCCTTGAACATACGGGAAGCGGCGCCGGAGGCCGGCACGAACTTGCAGCGGCCGTGGACTTCCGCCTTGTCCGCATAGCGGATGGCGGCGTCCTGCTGCGCTTCGGTCAAGACCTCGATGCCGCGCGCCGGCGTGGCCGGGGCAATGATATCCAGCCAGGGAAAACCCTTGCGGAAGCGCTCGAGCTGAGCTTTCATGGTTATCTTGTCCATATCGTGTCAGTTTGTGGTTGATCAGAAATAGAATTCCCGACGGTAGCTGTAGTTGATGCGCAACTCCTTGAAGCGGTCCGGGTTCATCCGGAACATGAAGTCGTCCGTGAAGATCGGGTAGTTGTACTGGATGACCGAGGCGATCTCGCCCTGCGTCTTTTCGTGGGCGTCGATGTGCACGGCCTGGTATTCGACGATTTCCGTGGTCGGGAAGAAATCGTAGAGCGAGCTCAGCGAGAAGAAGCGCGCGACGGCGCGGATGGCCATCGAGGTGCCGATCTGCTTGCCCTGCAGCGTGTAGCCGGCAATGTGCGGCGTGGCGATGTCCACCAGGTCGAGCAGCTGCCGGTTGATGTCGGGCTCGTGGCACCAGGTGTCGAGGGCCACCGGCCCGAGGCGGGGAATGGCGTCGATCAGGTCCTGCTCTACGACGAGTTCGCCCTGTGCGGTGTTGATGAAGAAGGCGCCGGGCTTCATCTTGGCGAAGAAACTGGCGTCCGCCATGCCGCGGGTGGTGTCGTTGACGGGGATGTGCATCGTGACGATGTCGGCTCCGGAGAGGACGGTGTCGAGGTCGTGGAATTCGGCCGGGCCCTCCTTCTCGGCCCGCAGGGGGTCGTAGCGGAGCGTCTTGAAGCCCAGGGCCAGGGCCATCTCCTCGACGCGCTGGCCGGCGGCGCCGAGGCCGATGATGCCGATCTTCTTGCCCATCAGGGGAATGCTCTTGCGGGAAGCCGTCCCGAAGAGGGCGGAGAAAACGTAGTTGGTCACGCCGCCGGCGTTGCAGCCGGAGGCGTTCTGCACGAAGATGCCGTGCTCCTTGCACCAGGCCTGGTCGATGTTGTCCATGCTCGCGGTGGCCGTAGCGATGAGTTTGACGGAGGTCCCCTCCAGCATCGCCGCGTCGCAGCGCGTGCGGGTGCGGATGACGAGCGCGTCGGCGTCCACGATGTCGGCGTGGACGATGTCGGGGCCTTCTTTATAGATCACTTCGGCGCCCAGCGGCTCGAAGACGCCCTCGATGAAGGGGATGGCCTTGTCGATGACGAATTTCATTTCAGAATCAATTCTTTGACGATGCCCACGCGGGCGTCGTCCCGGGTAAACAGTTCGTCCTGCGCAAGCAGGGCGTTGATTTTCTCGATCAGGACGTCGCGCTGGAACGACAGCTGGCTGCGCACCACGGAAGAGTCCACCGTGATGTAGAGCTTGCCGTCGCGGAAGAAGCGGCGTACCGTGTAGCGGCCGGCGCCCGAAGCGGCGTCCCAGGCGGCGAAGATCCGCTGGGTGTTGAGGCCGGCGGAGAGCTTGGCGACCTTGAGGTATTCCTGGATGGCCTCGGAGAGGGAAACGGCGGTTTTGCGGGCGACACGACTCATTGCCTGGGAGTGAAGACGCCTCCTGCCGTCTCGAAATAGCTGCGGTCCGCCGTGAGCTTGTCCACGATGGATTCCGTGCGGACCTTGTTGGAGTCGGACAGGAAGATCTGGCCGAATTCCTTGTCCGCAACCACGCGGAGCAGGTTGCCCACGCGGTTCATGTCGAGCTTGTCGAAGAGGTCGTCCAGCAGCATGATGGGCGGGAAGCCGCAGGCGGCTTTCATCACCTCGTACTGGGCGAACTTGAGGGCGACCAGGAAGGATTTCTGCTGGCCCTGCGAGCCGCAGCGGCGGATCGGGTGCCCGTCCATCGTGAAGAGGAAATCGTCGCGCTGGACGCCTGCCGTCGTGAATTTGAAGACCTGGTCGCGGTCGCGCTTCTCGCGCAGAATCTCCGCCAGGCTGCCTTTCTGCAGGTCGGAGCGGTATTCGATCCCGACCTGCTCGCGGCCGCCGGAGATCTCCGCGTAGTACTGCTGCACCACGGGCACGAGCCGCTCGCAGAAGGCGTTGCGCCGCTCGAAGATGGGCTGCGCCAGCACGGAAAGCCGCTCGTCGAAGGTGGACAGCAGGTCTTCGTCCCACACGCCCGCCTTGAGCAGCTTGTTGCGCTGCAGCAGCAGGCGGTTGTATTGCTGGACGTCGGAGAGGTAGGGCTGCTCCATCTGCGAGAGCACGGCGTTGACGAACTTGCGGCGCTCGTCGCCCGACTCGCTCACCATCGCGATGTCGGCGGGGGAGACCATCACGATCGGCAGTACGCCGATGTGCTCCGAGATGCGCCCGTAGGGCTTGTCGTCGCGCCGGACGCTCTTCTGCCCGCCGTCCTGCACGCGGATGCTGAAGCGCGACGTGCTGCCGCCCGGCATCGCGTAGGTGCCGGAAAGGGCGAAGGCGGACGTGCCGTGGCGGAAATTGAAGCGGTCGGAGGTGGAGAAGGCGCTTTTGGTCATGGACAGATACCAGATGGCGTCAAGCAGGTTGGTCTTGCCTTCGCCGTTGCCGCCGCTGATGCAGTTGATATTGGGGGAGAAGGTGAGTTCCTGCAACTGGATGTTGCGAAAGTCCTGTATGACGATCTTCTGTAATGTGGCCATTGTATTGCAAAGTTAAAGGATTTTTTCTAATTTTGCGGGCTATTTTAAAGCGAATATCAAAATAATATCCAATATGGCTCAGAAAAATCAGAACGACAAAGAAGCCCTGCGGCAGGAGAATCTCGAGCAGACCGTCTCCGCCACCGAGCAGTTCTACAACGAAAACAAGAAAGTGATCTGGGGCACCGTGATCGCGGTCCTCGTGATCGGCCTCGGCATCCTGGCCTACAGCAAGTTCATCTACCAGCCCAAGTGCGTGGAGGCGATGCAGCAGGCTTATCCGGCCGAGACGAGCTTCCAGGAGGGCGAGTATGAGCTCGCGCTCAACGGCGACGGCAACGTCCTCGGTTTCGCCGACATCATCTCCGAGTACGGCTCCAAGGCCGGCAAGGCCGTCTACCTCTACGCCGGTATCTGCGAGCTGCAGCTCGGCAACAATGAGGAGGCCCTTTCTTACCTGAAGAAATACAAAGGCAAGGAGCCGATCCTGGCTGCCCGCGCCAAGGCCTGCGAAGGCGACGCCTATGTCGCCCTCGGCGACTACACCGCCGCCGTCCGCAGCTACAAGGCTGCCGCCGCCACCGCCGACAACATCTTCGCTCCGGCCTACCTCCTCAAGGAAGGTTCCGCTTACGAGGCTCTTGGCCAGAAGGCCGAGGCCCTGGCCTGCTACAAGTCCATCGAGAACGACTACCCGTCCTCCCTCGAGGCCTACGACATCGCAAAACACATCGCCAGAGTCGCCGAGTAAGTCATGGGAAGAGCATTTGAATTCCGCAAGGAGCGCAAACTGAAGCGCTGGGGCCACATGGCCCGTACGTTCACCAAACTGGGCAAGGAGATCACCATCGCCGTCAAGCAGGGTGGTCCCGATGTGACCGGCAACCCGCGTCTGCGTGCCCTTATGGCTGAGGCCCGTTCCGAGCAGATGCCTAAGGAGAACATCGAGCGCGCCATCAAGAAGGCCACCGAGAGCAAGCAGGGCGATTTCAAGGAGATCATCTACGAGGGCTTCGGTCCCTACGGCATCGCCGTCCTCGTGGAGGCCGCCACGGACAACAACACCCGCACCGTGGCCAACGTCCGCAGCTACTTCAACAAGTGCGGCGGCTCGCTGGGCACCACCGGTTCCGTGAGCTTCATGTTCGACCGCAAGTGCACCTTCCGCGTCAAGGAGAAGGAAGGCGTCGACCTGGAGGAGCTCGAGCTCGAGCTCATCGACTTCGGCGTGGAGGAGCTCTTCCGCCAGGAGGAGGAAGACAAGGACGGCAACGTGACCCCCGTGGTCGTGATGTACGGCGACTACAGCTCCTACGGCCAGATCCAGAAATACATCGAAGAGAACGGCTACGAACTCATCTCCGGTGGCTTCGAGCAGATCCCCAACGTGGACCTGAAAGATGTCACCGACGAGCAGCGCGCCACCCTTGACAAGCTCATCGGCATGCTCGAGGATGATGAGGACGTGACCAATGTCTATACTACGATGAAGCCCGCCGAGGAGTAATTCGTCGAAGAAAAAGGCTCATTCGTCGAAAAACCGGACCTTCCAAGGCCCGGTTTTTTTATGTTTGCATCAGCAACCACGCAACATCATAACCTTAAAACGATGCATAAAAAATTTCTTTCGATGATCCTTCTGCTTGCGACAGCGGCAGGAGTGGCGATGGCTCAGGACGGACAGCGCTACGGCGTCAAGTCCGGCATCCTGACCCAGAAGTCCGAGATGGGTGAAACCACCATCTATTTCGACAACTACGGTGCCCTCGAGGCCCAGAAGATGAAGATGAACATCATGGGCAACGAGATGGACATGACCATTCTCCGCAAGGATGGCAAGACCTACATGATCAACGCTTCCGAGAAGCAGGTCCAGGAAATGCCTGACGGTGGTATGGGTGGCAACAGCATCAACTTCCTGAACCTGACCGACGCGGTCAAGTCCGCCAACAAGATCAAGGAAGTCGGCAAGGAGACGATCCTTGGCAAGGAATGCACCAAGTACACGATGGAAGCTTCCCAGATGGGCATGACGATGACCCAGACCGTGTGGGTTTGGGAAGGAATCGCCTTCAAGACCCTCACCGACGGCGGCCAGTTCACTTTCGGCAACGAAGCGGTGAAGTTCGAGGAGAATGTCGAGATTCCGGCCTCCGTGTTTGAAATCCCCAAGTTTTAATTTTAAAGATTAGTTTATAGGAAAAATTTAGTTTAACCAAACGCTCCGAAAAGTAAAGGGCAGCCTGTCACAGGTTGCCCTTTGCCGTGTTAGCATAGAATATAGTTAAAGTAGCTTATGAAAAGTTGCTCATGATTTGGGCTTCTTGATGGAGCCGATACCGCGTACGGTGGTGTTCAGGTCGGCGCATTCCAGTTTCTGGGCGTTGATGTCGCCGGCGCCGCTGATGCTCAGCGAAGCGCGGCCGGCCTTGCCGCTCAGCGTCGCGTCGCCCGCGCCGTTGATGGCGATCTTGAGTTCGTCGCAGTCGATGCCCTTGAGGTTCGCGTCCGCGGCACCGTTGACGGTGATCACGGCTTCGTTGGCCTGCAGGCCCGCGATGTTGACGTCACCCGCGCCGTTGAGGGTGGCGCTGAAATTGAGGGCCGTAATGCCTTCCGGGGCCTTGAAATCCACGGCGCCGTTGAAGGTGAGTTTCTCCAGGACCGGGCTCGAGATCTTGACGGTGAGGTCCTTGAGGTTGGAGATGCGGTAGAGGTTTGACTTGATCTCCAGCAAGCCGTTTTCGTTGCGGACCGTGATGTGGTCGAGGACGTTGTCCGGTCCGTAGATCGAGACGGAGCAGTCGCCGGGGGTGTAGATGATCTTGCCGGGAAGGTTGCTCGTCAGGCTGTGGAATTCGCCTGTGGTCTCGTTACGGGTGATGTAGTTGTCGCTGGCCTTGATGCGCTCGGCGGAGGCACTGCCGTTCCAGGTGACGTCGGCGTTCATCTTTTCCTTGAATTCGTCGGTGACGTGGATGAAGCGGCAGGAGGGGAGGAAGAGCAGCATCGCCGCTGCCAGGAGGTATGTCATTTTTTTCATTTTGTCGGTTCTATTTGATGTATTCTTTGAGGTCTATGCCCAGCAGGGTGGCCCGGTTGACGAAGAGTGGAAGCTCTTCCTCGATGAATTTCCGGCGCTCCGTGTCGCTGATCACGCTCGTGGCGTCGTCGGCGACGAAGAAGCCGATACCGCGCTGGTTGTATATGACCTTGCGGTCTGTAAGGATCTCGTAGGAACGGGCCACGGTGTTGGGGTTGACCCCGATCTGTGCGCCCCATTCCCGGACCGAGGGAATGCGACCCCCGGGTTTGAATTCCCCGGAGAGGATCCGTTCGCAGAGATTGTCCGCGATCTGGATGTAGATGGGTTTGTTGCTATCGAATTCCATTTTTTCAATGTTTAAGTGTCCGGATGCGGTAGTACATTCCGCCCAGCAGGGCGCCGATGACTACGAAGAAGGAGAGGTTGGTCAGCAAGTTGAAGAACTTCGCCGCTCCGTCGACCGTGTCAAAGTGGTCCAGCCAGTTGAAATAGACGTTGGTGCCGTCGAATCCGATGAAGAACATCATCGCGGTGGACATGAGGAAACTGAAGCCAAGGAGGCAGAGGATGGTCTTGGCAATCTTGCTCTTCTTGAAGACGATGGCACCGAGCGTGAACACCAGGACGGATTCACACCAATCAAAGAAGAAGTAGCCCTCCATGTTGACGTGGATCCCCTGCTCGCCAAGCATATCCTTGACGTTCTGGAGGGGAGTCAGTTCGTAGAGACGCGTGCCGTAGGTGCCGGGTGTGATCAGGCTCATCAGGGCGTCGCTGGCGACCTGCAGTCCGAAGAAGACGAACGGGACGGCGACGCAGACGACGAGGATCATCGACACCCATTTCTCCAAGGTGGAGGCGGGCAGCATCAGGAAGTTGGATCCAGCCTTCTTCTCGGTCACGTGGCCGTAGATCTTGGTGCCGGCGCCGATGGAGGCGATCAGGATGACGACTAAAATCTGCATATATTTGACCGGCATCGGAATCGCACAGAGCTTCTGGGCGAAAATCAGGCTGAAGAGCTGGACGATGATGTAGAGCACGATGGGCATGCAGCCCAGGATCAGCAGACTGAGTCCGTAGCTGTTCTTCGCGTTGCGGAGATCATACAGGAAATAATTGCCGAAGCGCTTGAAATCGAATACGTTATTCATTGCTGAAAAGTTTTTTGACGAGATCTTTGTGTTTGTGGACGGTGTTGAAGAGGGCCTCGATGTTCACCTTGCTGTCTTTCTTCTCCGTGTTGGGGAGGACCTGGATGAATCCGCCGGGCAGCTGCTCGGAGTAAAGGGCGTCCGGGTGGAGGGTGGTGCCGTAGTCGAAGAAGAGCTTCTCGGAGATCTGCTCGATGGTGGCGTTGAGGAGGACGTCGCGGCGGTCCAGGATGATGATCGGGTCGATGATGTTCTCCAGGTCGCGCACCTGGTGGGTGGAGATCACGATGGTGCTGTCCTCGGCCGTGTACTTCATCAGGGCGGAGCGGAACTGGGCCTTGGACGGAATGTCCAGGCCGTTGGTAGGCTCGTCGAGATAGAGGAAACGGGTGCCGCAGGCGAGGGCGAAGGCGATGTAGGTCTTCTTGAGCTGACCGGCGGACATCGCGTTCATCTTCTGCTCGGGATTCACCTCGAATTCGCGCAGGATGCTCTCGAACTGCTCGAGCTTGAAGTTCGGCCAGAATTTGCCGGATGCTTTCGCCCAGCAGATGGCCTTGTCGTGGACTGCGGCCACCTCGTCGGGGAGGTAGTACTGGTCCTGCAGGAGAGAAGGCTGACGGTTCCAGGGATCCTGGCCGTCTGCCTCAATCGTGCCGATCTGGGTCTTCTTCAGACCGCAGAGGAGGGTCAACAGCGTGGTCTTGCCGACGCCGTTCTCGCCGAGCAGGCCATAGATCCTGCCGGGTTGGAGTTCCATCGAAATGTTTCGGAGGACCTCATTTTTGCCGTAGCTGAAAGCTAAGTTGGAGATTTTTATCATCGCTTTGTAGTGTATTAGTTCAATAGTACACCGCAAAGGTACGAGAAAAAATCAAACTTCCAAATTTTTTCGCAAAATTTTTTTGCACATTGCTCTCCACCAGCATATTCGCGCGCCCCCGTGCGCCTCGCGCGCATGCCACGTGCGCGTGTCCTCACACATATTATCGCGCATGCCCCTTCCCGCGCCCCTTCCCGTGCCCCTGCCCGTGCTTCCGCCCCTGCCCCCACGTGCGCTCCTTCTATAACCCAGCCCGGCCCCTCCCGGGCAGCAACCCATCCCCGGGCACGTTTACCCCCGGTTTTGTGCCCGGCCACAGCTCCCACTTCGTCATGCCCGACCTGATCGGACATCTCCTAAAGAGGCGTGCGCAATAACGTATTTGCTGCATATCAACAACATGCAGCACACATATACTGTTGCCGAGAAATACATCATCCCCACATAAAGTGACGCCACCCGTTTTTCGCTATTTACTTATTATCAATAGCTTACATGATTCGACGGGGTAAAAAACGGACCTGTTGATCTTTATATATATCTAATTGTCAATATTTTACGAAAAACGCCCCGGCGGCAAAAGGAGGAGAGATGCCTGATCAACCCGGGCATGACGGGGAGGTCAGGTATGGCGGAGGGGAAGTATGGCCATGACGAAGAGAGACCGGACAGAGATGGACCGTTTTTGTAAATAACTATCAGTGAGTCGATTGCAGTTTTGCTTTGGGGCATTTTCCCCTAAGCAAAACTGGAAGTAGCTGAAAATCAATAATGTGCAAAAACGGGGTGCAGCAGAGGAGGGACAAGGTGGAGGAGGGAGATGGGAGATAGAAGGGAAAGACGGGGACTGGAGGGGTATAGGCGGTGAGGAGGCGGGATGGTGGTGTGGTGAGGTGAGGTGAAGGGGAAGGGATCAGCGGAGGGGACGGTGGGCGGCGGCGCGGGCGGCTCGCTCGGCGGCCAGGATGGCCGGGCGGTCGGCGGGGTCGGTGCAGGCGTCCAGGAAGCGCTCCCAGATGAGCTGGACGGCGGTGTCGGCGGGGTGGACGAGGTCGTCGGCATAGAAGCGGTAGTCGCGGAGTTCGTCCAGGAGGATCTCGTAGGCGGGGAAGTATTCGGCGCGGCCGGCGAATTCTGTCAGGATCTGGTGGATAGCGAGTTGGAGGGTGGATTTGGAGAGGGTGTTGGCATGGGCGCCGTCGCCGAGGTGCCGGATGGGGGAGACGGTGAAGAGGAACTGTTTGTCGGGGTGCGAGGCGACCAGCGTGCGCAGGAGTCCGGCGCAGGCGTCGACGGAGAGCAGCTCGTGCGCGAACTCGCGGGCGGGGCGCTTCAGGCAGTTGGCGACGACCGGCTGTCCGGGCCGCTCCAGTGCCCGCCAGACCCACGCGGTGCCGAGGGTGACGAGGACGCGGCGGCAGCCGGCCCAGGCCGCGGCATTCGCCGCGAGGGCCGCGTTGGCCGCGTCGAGGAACTCCGCCGCCGTCGGCCGCGCGAAGCGCGTATGGTGCGCATAGCTGCACACCAGCCCCGCGCCGGCGCCCATCTCCATGCACTCGTCGTGCGTGAAGGGCCGCCCGCTGTCCAGGCGCTCCACCGCCGCGGCGACCGACGCCGGATTGTAGAGCGTCCCGAAGGGATTGCGGAGCACGTCGAAGCCCGCCGCGGCGAGTTTTTCGCCGATGGCGTCGGCGAAACAGCTCCCCAGCACGCAGATGCGCTCCCCCCGGGAGAGGGGCGTCAATTTCTCGCAGGCAACCTCGGTAAACAGTTTCATATTCCTCGCAAATTTAGTAAATTCGCGCATTATGAAATACCGTTATATCCCGCTTTTTCTCGCTGCCCTGAGCCTTGCATTTTCCTGCACCTCTCAGGAGCATGTACTCCATATTGTCACCACCGGAGACGTCCACGGAAGCTGGTTCGACGAACCCTACGTCGAGGGCCAGTCCAACAAGACGAGCCTGATGTCCGTCCACGCCTGGGTGGACAGCCTGCGCAACGCCGTCGGCAAGCAGAATGTCCTCCTGCTCGACGCGGGCGACTGCCTGCAGGGTGACAACGCCCCCTACTACTACAACTACGTGGACACCGAAGGAGAGCATCCCTTCGTCCAGTTCATCTCCTATATGAAATACGACGCCGTGGCCGTGGGCAACCACGACATCGAGACCGGCCACCCGGTCTACGACAAGGTCGCGGCGCAGCTCTCCGCGCACGGCATCCCCTTCATGGGCGCCAACGCTGTCCGCTCGGACAACGGCGCGCCTTATTTCCCCACTTACAAGGTCTTCCGCCGCGGCGGCTACAAGGTGGCCGTCCTCGGCCTGACCAACCCCAACATGAAGGCCTGGCTCTCCGAGCCGGTCTGGAGCGGCATCGACTTCAAGTCGCTGATTCCCTGCGCGCAGGAGTGGGTGGACAGGATCCGGGTCAAGGAGCGCCCTGACGTGATGGTCGTCCTGACGCATTCCGGCGTCGGAGACGGCGACGGCCAGGTCCTCGAGAGCCAGGGCCTCGACCTGCTGCAGACGCTGAAGGGCGTTGACCTGCTCGTCTGCTCGCACGACCATCGCCCGGCCGTCGCCGAGAAGGACGGCTGCTGGATGATCGACGGCGGCGCCCGCGCCGGCAACGTCGGCCACGCGGTCATCAGCCAGCCCAAGGGCCAGGAGCGCCAGATGCAGGCGGAGATTGTCCGGATGGACAAGAACAAGGTGGACGACGCGATGAAGGCACATTTCCGCCCCATCTTCGACCAGGTCCGCGCATTCACCCTGCAGCCCGTCGGGCAGCTCGCGATGGAGCTCCGCACCCGCGACGCCTACAGCGGCATGTGCGACTATCTCAACCTCATCCACTCCGTCCAGCTCGGAGTTCCGGACGTGCAGCTCTCGTTCGCCGCACCCCTGACCTTTGACGGCACCGTCAAGGCGGGCGAGGTGATCTACAACGACATGTTCACGGTCTATCCCTATGAGAACCAGCTCTATGTGGTGAACCTTAAGGGCTCCGAGATCAAAGACTACCTGGAGTTCTCCTACGACCGCTGGATCCGGACGCCCGGCAAGCACGTCCTCCGCATCAATGACGAGCCGGATCCGCGCACGGGCGCGAAGCGCTGGTCATTCGAGGGCCGTACCTACAATTTCGATTCGGCGGCCGGCCTGGTCTATACCGTGGACGTGACGCGTCCTGCGGGCAGCCGCGTGCAGATCCAGTCCCTGGCCGACGGCAGCGCCTTCGACCCGGACGCCTGGTACCGCGTCGCGATGACTTCCTACCGCGCGAGCGGCGGCGGCGACCACCTGATCGCCGGCGCCAAACTGACCAAGGAAGAGATCGAGGAGCGTATCGTCGGGCGTTATCCCGAGATCCGCGAGCTGGTCTACCAATACTTCAAGGAGCACGGCACCGTAGATGCCGCGCTCATAGGGGACCGTGCCTTGATCGGCGAATGGCACTTCGTGCCGGAGAAGATTGCGGATCCGATGATCCGGGAAGATATGGAACTTATCTTCTGAATCCCTTAAGACGCTGCTGGAGCGAACCGTCCACAGCCATCTTCATCATCTTGCGGGTCTGTTCGAACTGCTTGAGCAGTTTGTTGACTTCCGCGACGGAGGTTCCGGATCCTTTCGCAATACGGTTGCGACGGGACCCGTTGATGCATTCCGGGTGCTCCTTCTCGTAGGGAGTCATGGACTGGATGATGGCTTCGGTCGGCTTGAAGGCGTCGTCGGGGATGTCGACATCCTTGAGCGCCTTGTCCATGCCCGGCAGCATCCCTGCCAGGTCCTTCATGCTGCCCATTTTCTGGACCTGCTTGAGCTGATTATAGAAGTCGTTGAGCGTAAACTGGTTGCGTGCGATCTTCTTTTTAAGGGCCCGTGCTTCTTGCTCGTCATATTGCTCCTGGGCTTTCTCCACGAGGGAGACAACGTCACCCATGCCCAGAATCCGGTCTGCCACGCGGGCCGGATAGAACACGTCGAGCGCCTCCATTTTTTCGCCGGAACTGACAAACTTGATGGGCTTGCCGGTGACGGCCTTGATCGAGAGCGCTGCACCGCCGCGCGTGTCGCCGTCCATCTTGGTCAGCACGACGCCGTCGTAGTCGATGGCTTCGTTGAAGGCCTTGGCGGACTCCACGGCATCCTGGCCGGTCATCGCATCCACGACGAAGAGGGTCTCGGTCGGTGAGACGGCCTTGTGCAGGGTGGAGATCTCCTCCATCAGTTCCTGGTCCACCGTGAGGCGGCCGGCCGTATCGACGATCACCACGCTGTAGCCCTGCTGGCGGGCGTACTGGATGGCGTCCTTCGCCACCTTCACGGGGTCTTTCTCCCCGTCCTGGGAATAGACCTCGACCCCGACCTGGGCGCCCAGCGTCTTGAGCTGCTCGATGGCGGCCGGACGGAAGGTGTCGCAGGCGGCGAGGAGGACCTTCATCCCGCGCTTGCTCTTGACGTACAGGGCGAGCTTGCCGCTGAATGTTGTCTTACCGGAACCGTTCAGACCGGCGACGAGCACGACGGCAGGGGAGCCCTTGAGGTTGATCTCTGCATGCTCGGAACCCATGAAGTCGGCCAGCTCGTCGTGGACGATCTTGACCATCATCTGCTGCGGCTTGACGGCCGTCAGCACGTTGGCTCCCATCGCCTTTTCCTTCACGCGCGCACAGAAATCCTTGGCCACCCGGAAAGAGACGTCCGCGTCGAGCAGCGCCCGGCGGATATCCTTGATGGTTTCGGCCACGTTGACTTCCGTGATCTTCCCTTCGCCCTTCAGGATCTTGAAGGAGCGTTCCAGTCTGTCAGACAGATTCTCAAACATACAGCATGCAATTTTTGGTTTGCAAAGATAATGAAAATATGAACAAATTCTTTAGAAAACTCTTTCCGCGCAGCGGCTTCTCCGCCGCGCAGAAAATGCTCTTCAGGCGGATCGGCCAGTCCGTGGACAGATGGGTGCGGGAGAAGGGCTTCACGAAGACCCTGCCCACGGTGGGGGAGGTCGCCGCCGACATCGGCATCCCGGCCGACCAGCTGAACGTCTTCGTCCGGCTCCGTTCCCGCAAGACCGTGCTGGCCTGGCGCAAGGATCTCCGGATCCTGGAAGCCAGGCGGCTGCTGATGGAGTATCCCGACCTGCCTGTCGCCACGGTCGGCGAGATGGTCGGCATCGACGACAAGTCCAACTTCAAGCGGCAGTTCGCCGATGTGGTCGGAATGCCGCCACGGCTGTGGCGCGAAAAGCACTCGAGAAGGACGGAGAACCCCGTTATCCCCTGAGCGTACGGAACGCGTCCACGAGGAGCCTGAGCGTGTTGAAGAGGATCACGGCCGCGATGACCAGGCTGATGAGCGGGTCGACCGGGAGCCAGCCGGTGCGGCTGATGACGATGCCTGCGACCACGACGCCCAGCGACAGCAGGGAGTCGGCGGCCATGTGCAGGAAGGCGGCGCGCGTGTTGATGTCGCCGCGGTGGCGCATCAGCAGCCAGGCGCTCGCGCCGCTGACGATGATGCCCGCGGCGGCCGTCCACGAGATCACGGCGCCGTCCACGGGAGCGGGCTCGGCGAGCTTGCCGACGCTCTCGAGGACGATCATCACCACGGCGAACAGCAGTACGGCCGTGTTGATCATGGCGATGACGGCAGAGATGCGGCGGGCGTCCGCGGCGGGGCGGCGGGCCAGGCGGAAGCCGACCAGGGCGAGCCCCAGCATCAGGACGTCCAGCAGTTTATGTCCGGCATCGGAGACCAGGCCGATGGAATGGCTGGTCCGTCCGATGATGAATTCAAGGATGACGAAGGCGAGGTTGAGGGCAATGGCGACGCCATATGCCCGCTGGAGCGGACGGTTGCCGGCGTCGGCCGGCCCGTCGAAATGATGGTGTGCGTGACTCATGGTCAGGAAGCTTTAGAAACGCCAGCCCGCACCGAAGGTGAGTTTGTAGGGATGGGCGTGCGAGCGTTCGCTTTCGTAGTTGATGATGTCCAGGATGCTGTATTTGGCCCCCAGGTTGAACTGCAGGCCGGATTCGAATTCGTAGCCTACGTACAGGCCAAAGCCCGCGTGGGTGTCGCTGAGTGCGTAGCGGGGCATGCCCGTCGCTTCGTCTTCCGAGACGATCCGCTTGTACGGGGTCACGAAATCCCTGTCGCCGGGCGACCAGGAGTCGAACGTGAAATGCGTATAGGGGCCCGCGCCCAGCCGGAGGTGTCCGGTGCCGATGGCGAGCTGTCCGCTCAGGTAGAGGGGAATGTCCATCCCGATCAGGCTCATGTCCGCCAGGTTGGAAAGTTTGCGCTGGTTCCAGAACAGGAAGCCGGGATCGTAGTCCGTGGCCACGTAGGTGCCGTTCTGGAGGGCGACGAGGAGCTGGACCTCGATGAACAGGTCGCGCGTGAGGTGGTAGTCGACGAAGGTGCCGACTTCGACGCCGAGGTCGGGGTAGGCCGACATCTTGAATTCGGCGATATACATCGATTCGCCGGAATAGTTGCCCTGCAGCAGGACGCCGATATGGACGGGACTGAACTTCAGGCTGTCAGCGTCTTGCGCCTGCAGCGTCTGCGCGCAGGCGAATCCAAGCAGGATGAACAGGAAAAATCTTTTCATGGCGTCGTCAAGCTAGATGGTGAAGCGGAAAGAAATCTTGAAGCCGTGTTTCTCCGATTCGCTCAGCCCTTCCGTGTAGCTGATTCTGCGAATATAATCGATTCGGATGAATTTCAGAATATTTTCGAGGCCGACCGAGTATTCCATATACGGGACCTTGGTCATCATCCGGGTCCCTTCGGGCAGGGCGTACAGGTGCTCGGCCCCGAAGAGCGGGTTGTTCTTCTCGGACAGCGAGCCGGTGAGGGCGCGGAACGAGACCACCTCGCGGAGCTTGAGCTTGTTG
The DNA here is from genome assembly GCA_900319975.1 of uncultured Bacteroidales bacterium. Lineage (GTDB taxonomy): Bacteria > Bacteroidota > Bacteroidia > Bacteroidales > UBA932 > Cryptobacteroides. The sequence continues at coordinate 16,237 of ONQP01000020.1, forward strand.
ATCAGCGGGATCCGGTTGAGGATCCAGCCCTTGAGGTAGTAGGTGGCGAAGATCTCGGCGTACTGGTCCATCACGAACTCCATCGGCTGCATCAGGTTGAACGCGTCGGCGACCAGCAGGATGGACGGGTTCGCGTTGGGCGCGAAGAGCTTCGGAAGCGGGACGCGGTTCCAGATGAAACCGGTCGACAGGGAAGCGTCGATGTGTCCGAAAGAGGACAGCCAGATGCGCTTCTGGGCGTTGAATTCCGTCTTGTTGTAGAAGAACTGGTTGTCGAACCAGCCGGCCGTGTGCGTCAGGCTGACGATCGGGGCGTCCTTGGCCAGCGTGATGGGCGATTCCTTGCCGAGCCGGTTGGAGAAGAGCGGCTCACCGGGGGCGTACCGCAGGCGCAGGGTCCAGTTGGCGTCGGTGAAATGGCTGACGGGCGTGAGGGTGCCGTCCGCGTTGAAACGGCTGTAGGAGAGCGTACCCGTCGGGACGACGTAGTCGAAGCGCAGGTAGGTGTTGATGGAGAAGCGCGACAGCCATTCGCGCTCGTAGCGCAGCTGGGCGCGGGACACGTACTGCAGCGGCTGGGGCCCGAAGTTGGACATCAGCAGGTTGTCGCGGTCAAGCAGCGAGAAACTCTGGCCGGGCGCCTCGAGGTCGTGGCTGAGCGTGAACGACAAGTTGTTGCGGAGCGGCTCGAAAGGATGGAAGTCCTTCGGCGCGAAGGAATGGATATAGGTCAGCTGACCCTTGAAACGGCGGTCGCGGAAGCCATAGGCCACGTAGCCGTTCAGGAAATTCTGTTTGTTGAGGTTGGCCGTGGTCATGCCGCCGAGGCGCAGCCGGAATCCTTCATGCGTGTTGTAGTGCATCATGTTGGTGACGGGACCGATGTCGAACTTGCTCTTGACACGGTCCTGCGGGCTGGCCAGGCGGTTGGTCGGCGTCGTCGGGAAGTACTCGGAGGCCAGCGACTCGACGGTCGTGGCGATGCGCCGGAAGCGCGGCACGGAGTAGATGTCCGTCATCAGGCTGTCCAGGATGGATTCCTTGCCTGTGAGGGGCACGGGACGGCGGTCAGCCCACCATTCGTCCGGACGCCACCAGTCCTTGTTGGCGATCACCTCGTCGGGCTGGCTCAGCAGGCTGTCGGGGATGTGGGTCTGCGTGAAGTCGTAGTCGTGGTGGACGATCTTCTTGTGCGCGTAGAGCTCCCGCATCCACTTGAAGATGTAGAAGCGGGCGTAGGTGTTCTTCTCCTTGGAGGCCCAGGTGCCGTTCTCCATCTTCTCGAAGGTCTCCTCGATGGCGAGGTTGCTGACGAAGTTGAGGTTGATGTGGGCCGGGATGCCCAGGGAGTATTTCTTGACGGCGTAGGTGCTGTCGTTGACGACGTAGAGGTGGCCGGTGAAGCTGAAGCTCTCGCTGTTGAACGGCACGAAGGTGAGGTCGATGCACTCGACGCCGTCCACCTTGAGCGTGTCGGAGATGTAGTACTTGTAGTACGTGGTGGCCAGCGAGCTGGAGATCGGGCTGACGAAGCGGTTGAGCAGCACCTCCATGTTGTCCTCGTAGATGTCGGAATCTGCGAAGATGGCCTTGATGTTGGTGCCGAATCCGCCGGCGTCCAGCGGCTCGTCCAGGCCGAGGCTGCGACGGCGCTCCACCCAGGTGCGCTCGCGCTTGGGATCGCCCTGGTACCAGGTCGTGGAGAGGTTCTCGCGCAGGGAGACGGTCAGCACGGGCGTGTTCTTGAACTGCGCCGTGTCCACGTATTTCTCCATGAAGGGGAACTTGCTCCAGAAGCGGTTGTTCTCGAAGTCGACGTCGAATTTGTCGAGGGACATGATCAGCTTCTCATAATTGTCCACCTTGTAGCCCGGCGTGGACTGGACGTGGTTCTCCTCCTTGTGGGCGATCACGTTCCGGACCAGCTCGACGGCCGGGTTGCCGCGCCGGCGGTACACGCGGTCGCGGCGGCGCTTGGGCTTCACGACCACGGCCTGGATCCCGTAGGTGTCGGGATTCATCTTGATCTGGATGTCGTGGGTCGTCGAATTCGGGCGGATGTTGTAGATGAAGGTTTCATAGCCCAGCATCTGGAAGCCGACGTTGGAATAGCTGCCGGAAGCTTCGAGCGAGAAATGGCCTTCGAGGTTGCTCGTCGTGCCGATCTGCGTGCCGGGGAAATAGATGGAAACGTAAGGTAGGGCTTCGCCCGTCGAGGCGTCAGTCACGACGCCGCTCACACGGGTCTGGGCGACGGCGCCGATCGCCGTCAGTAACATCAATAATATAACTGCGTATCTTCTCATCAAAAATGCTCTAATGGCGGGGTTCGCCGAAAAAGTCCGCAAAGATACGAAAAAAGCGGGAAATTCCCGCTTTTTTCTATTAATTAACAACATTTTACGGATTTTACCGAAGCGCGCGCATGGCGTTGAGGACTGCGAGCACCGTGACACCGACGTCCGCGAAGACCGCCATCCACAGCGTGGCGACGCCGCAGGCGGCCAGCGCGAGGACCAGCAGTTTGATGCCGACGGCGAACCAGAGATTCTCCTTGGCGATGCGCAGCGTGCGGCGCGCAATGCGCACGGCCGCAGCGACTTTGGACGGCTTGTCGTCCATCAGGACGACGTCGGCGGCCTCGATGGCGGCGTCGGAGCCGAGCGCACCCATCGCGATGCCGAGGTCGGCGCGGGCGAGCACCGGCGCGTCGTTGATGCCGTCTCCGACGAAGGCGAGCGTGCCCTCTTTCAACAGCGCCTCCACGCGGGCGACCTTGTCGGCCGGCAGCAGGCCGGCGTGGGTCTCGTCCAGCTTGAGCGTGGACGAGACGGCCTGGGCCACGGAGGCCTGGTCGCCGGTCAGCATCACGGTCTTGCGGATGCCGGCGGCGTGCAGGTCGGCGATGGCTTGCGCCGCGTCTTCCTTGATGCGGTCGGAGATGACGATGTGGCCGGCGTAGGTGCCGTCCACGGCCACGTGGACGATGGTGCCGGTGTGGTGGCAGGGGTGCCAGGCGGCGCCGACCTGCGTCATCAGCTTGTCGTTGCCGACCGCGATGACGCGACCTTCGACATTGGCCGTCAGGCCTTTGCCCGCGAACTCCTGGATGTCCGTGACCGCGCAGCCGTCCTGCTCGTTGGGGTAGGCCAGCAGCAGGGCCTGGGCGATCGGGTGCGTCGAATGACGCTCGACGTGGGCGGCCAGGTGCAGCAGTTCCGTCTCGTCCAGCTCCTCGGGATGCACGGCAGTCACCGCGAAGACGCCCTCGGTCAGCGTGCCCGTCTTGTCGAAGACGACGGTCTGCACGCGGGAGAGGGTGTCCATATAGGCGGAACCCTTGATCAGGATACCCTTGCGGGACGCGCCGCCGATGCCGCCGAAGAAGGTGAGCGGCACGGAGATGACCAGCGCGCAGGGGCAGGAGACCACCAGGAACATCAGCGCCCGGTAGATCCAGGTGGCCCAGGCGCCCGTGAAGAGGGGCGGAACGACGGCCAGCAGCACGGCCAGGCCGACGACGATGGGCGTATAGACCCGGGCGAAGCGCGTGATGAAATGTTCGCTGCGCGACTTGTTCTCGGCGGCGTTCTCGACCAGTTCGAGGATGCGCGAGGCGGTGGACTCGCCGAACAGGCGGACCGTCCGCACGCGCAGCACGCCGCTGAGGTTGACGCAGCCGGACAGGATTTCGTCGCCCGGATGCACGCTGCGCGGCACGCTTTCGCCCGTCAGGGCCACGGTGTCCAGCGACGAATCGCCCTCCAGCACGACGCCGTCCATCGGGACCTTCTCGCCGGGCTTGACCAGGATGGTCTCGCCGACGGCGACTTCGCCCGGGGCGACGGTCAGCAGCTGGCCGTCCCGCTCCACGTGCGCCGTGTCGGGGCGGATGTCCATCAGGTGGGCCACGGAGCGGCGCGAGCGGCCTTCCGCGATGCCCTCGAAGAGTTCGCCGACCTGGAAGAACAGCATGACGAAGACCGCTTCGGGGAACTGCGTCTCGGCGCCCGGCAGGAAGCCGATGGCGAGCGCGCCGAGCGTGGCGACGCTCATCAGGAAGTTCTCGTCCAGCGCCTCGCCTTCAGCGAGTGCTTCGGCGGCCTCCTTGAGCGTGTCCCAGCCGACGATGAGGTAGGGGACCAGGTAGAGCAGCAGGTACTGCCAAGTGGCCCAGGCGGTGTTTTTCTCGACGATGATTGCGGCCGCCAGCAGGACGGCGGCGGTCACGATCTTGATGACGGCGTGCTTCACGCCGCCTTCTTCTTCACCGTGGTGGTGATGGTGATGCTCGTGCGCGTGGCACTCGTGGCATTCATGATGCTCATGATGCTCATGATGCTCGTGCTCGTGTTCGTGGTGATGATGTTCGTGAGCCATATCTTAATACGTTTAATTTCCTGCTGCAAAGGTAGCGGCCGGCCCGTGCAACCAGGTTGCAAAATATCGCATTTGTTGTTATATTTGTCTGTTCAACCAATGTAACCGTTAACACGAAAATCTTATGTCCAATCGCTCCCTCAAAACCATTTTCCTCGCGGTCGCCTGCTGCCTCACCTTCGCCGCTTCCGCGCAACCTTCGCTGAAACCCTGGAAGAAAGGCGGACTCGAGACCGGCCAGTACCGCAACGTCTTCGCTGAGATGGGGTATCCGCAGGCAGAGATCGACGCCCGCCTGGAGAAGATCTACAAGGAGGTCTTCTGTGGCCCGAACAAAGTCTATTTCGAAGTGGGGGACGACATGGCCTATATCTCCGACGTCAAGAACAAGGACGCCCGCACCGAGGGCATGTCCTATGGCCTGATGATCGCCGTGCAGCTGGGCAAGAAGGACGTCTTCGACCGCCTGTGGCGCTGGAGCAAGAAATACATGCAGCACCAGGACGGCCCGATGAAGGGCTATTTCGCCTGGAGCCTCAACCCGGACGGCACGCACCGGGCCGAAGGCCCCGCCTCCGACGGTGAGCTCTATTTCGTGACCGCGCTCATCTTTGCCTCCAACCGCTGGGGCAACGACGGACAGATCAACTACCTCGCCGAGGCGCAGAACATCCTCAACCTTTCCTGGTCCAAGGACGGCACCGACGGGATCAAGCCTTTCATCGACAAGGAGACGCACCTCATCACCTTCACCCCGGAAGGACGCGGCGTCGGCTACACCGATCCGTCCTACCACCTGCCTGCCTTCTACGAGGTCTGGGCCCGCTGGGCCTATGACGGCCGCTCCGATTTCTATCTCGCCTGCGCGCAGGCGAGCCGCGAGTATCTCCATAAGAGCATCAACGCCGAGACCGGCCTGAATCCGGATACCAACAACTTCGACGGTTCCTTCATCGAGACCCCGGCCTTCTTTGGCCGTCGCATGAAGCCGGCCTTCCGCTTCGACTCCTGGCGCGTCCCGATGAACATCGCCCTCGACTATTCCTGGTCCTGCGCCGACCGCAAGTGGCAGACCAACTACGCCAACACCATCCAGGCCTTCTTCTACTCCAAGGGCATCGACACCTTCGCCGACCAGTACAACGTGGACGGCACGGAGGTCGACTTCGCCATGCCGGCCGGCATGGGCGAGATGCAGGGCAAGGGCACGCGCCACTCCGTGGGCCTCGTCTCCACCCTCGCCGCCGCCACCCTGGCTGCCGACAACAAGATCTCCCGTGAGTTCGTCGAGCGTCTCTGGAACAGCAAGAACGAGCCCTATGCCGACGGCTACTTCGACGCCTACTACGACGGCCTCCTCCGCCTCTTCGCCTTTATGCACTTAAGCGGCAACTACCGCGTGATTGAGCCCGCCCGATAGGCTTAAGTGCATAAGATAACGAGGGGGCGTACCCCCTCGAGCACCCCTGCGTCGCTGCGCTCCGAAGCGGCAACTACCGCGTCATTGAACCGGCGAAATAATCCTCTCACACGGCCGCTAGCAGCGGGAGTCGAGGATCTCGGCGATGTCGCGGACGGGGCGGTCGGCGTAGCGGCCGAAGGTCGCGAGGCAGAGCGGGCAGCCCGTGACAATCTGTGCGGGATCCGCGACGGTGAGGTTGTCCAGGGCGTTCTGCGTCATCGCGCGGCGCTGCTCGAAGCCCAGCGTGATGCTGCCGAGCGAGCCGCCGCAGCAGACGCTCTCGGCGCGGCTCTTGCGCGCCTCGACCAGCTCGCCGGCGGCGGCGAGGACGGCGCGCGGCTCGTCATAGATGCCGCAGCCGCGGCCCAGTTCGCACGGGTCGTGCCAGACGAGCTTCTCGCGCCCGTCGCGGTTGACATTCAGCCGCTTGTCCGCGATCAGCTCCTGGAAATAGACGCTGTGGTGCACCACCCGGATGCCCTCCAGCGGGTATTCTTCCTTGAAGACGCGGTAGCAGATCGGGCAGGAAAGCAGCAGCGTGTCGCAGCCGCTCGCGCGGATGATCTCGACATTCTTCTCGATCAGCTCGCGCGCCTGCTCCGGGCGGCCCGCCATGATGAGCGGCCGGCCGCAGCACAGCCCTTCGTCCTTGTCCATCAGCGTCCACGGCACGCCGGCCTTGTCCAACAGGGACGTGGTCGCGCGCTGGATGGCGGGCGTGAGCCGGGTCATGCACCCGGCGAAATAGAGCACGCCGCCCTTGCCCGCGACGGCCGACGCCATCGGCTGCACGTCGATGCCGGCGTAGGAGGGCGCGATGGCGTATTTGCGCCGCTGGCGCTGCGCCATCCGCAGCTCCGGCCCCTGCACGCCCACCTGGCAGACGGCCGTGCATTTGCCGCAGAGCAGGCATTTGTCGGAGATCTCCTCGATGCGGCGCTCGTTGCCGCGGCGCAGCTGGCGGTTGAGGTAGACCGTCGCATCCTGGCAGTTGACCTTGCGCACGCTCATCGGGCAGGCGTCGATGCAGACGCCGCAGCCCGGGCAGGAATAGACCTCCAGCAGGGCGAAACCCTTGCGCGGATGGCGGATGCGGATCCCGGCGTTGCGCATCGGGATCAGCATCATCTCCGCGGGGATGTGCATGTAGCGGGTGAACGGCAGCACGCACATGAAGATGCAAAGGACGATCGAATATGCCCACCACGTCGGCAGGGCGTGGATGTCGTTGCCCAGGAACTGCCGGAAGATCCAGTTCATCGGGATGGTCAGGAAGCTGCCGCCGCTGATGTGCGCCGTGAAGCTTTCGGCCAGCAGGCGCAGCGGGAAGATGGCCCACAGCGAGTAGAGCCCCACCCGGTCGAGCAGGCTCAGGCGCGTGGTGCGCCGCATGCCCACGATGCGCGAAGCGAAGCGCTTGACCACCGCGATGGCGATGCCGCTGAGGATCATCAGCAGGAAGAAATCCATCAGGAACATCAGCAGGGCGCCCTCCAGCGTGGTCTCCGTCTCCGCCACGAAATAGTTGAAGAAGATCGGGTAGTAGAAGAAATGGATGCGGTGCGGCAGGAAGAGCATTACCTCCAGGTGGCCCAGGACGATGATCATGAACCAGCCGAAAGCGATGCTGGAATGCATGTAGCCCAGGACCTTGTTGCGCTTCCAGAGCTTCACGTGCAGCAGGCAGTTGAGGAAGATGTCCCGGACGTTCATCCAGATGTATTTCGGGGTGACGAGCGACAGCAGGAAGCGCTTGCGGTCCGCCTTGGGCAGCTGCACGACGACGCGGACCATCGCGATGAGGCAATAGGACAGCACGAACAGCATTCCGAAGACGAACGGAATGACGAAAGGATGGAAGGCGTCCGCGAAACGTTCTCTCATCGCACGACCTCCCCCTTGCGGTCCAGGCGGCAGAGCGTCAGGATGAGGTGCCGCGTGTTGATCCCGCGCGGGCAGACCATCGTGCATTTGCCGCAGAGCATGCAGCGGGACAAGCAGGACCTTGCGCACGCTCATCCCGGACCAGGGCGACGCCGTGCACGTGGCGCTGCAGCTGCCGCAGCCGATGCACGTGAGCGCATCGGGCTCCAGCTGAACGAGCCGGTCATAGCGGGCGTGGTCCACCGTGTCGAGGTTGACCGCCGAACTGGGGGAGAGCTTGAAACCGAAATCCATCCCTTAGCTCCGTTTGTTGAAATAGCGGTGGATGGACAGGGCGGCGCTGCGCGCCTCGGCGAGCGTCTCCGGGATGGTCTTGGCCCCGGTGCAGGCACCGGCGTAGAAGACGCCGGGCCGCGAAGATTCCGTGATGGCGGCGAGGTTGTCCCGGCTCTTCAGGAAGCCGTCGTCGTCCACGCCCACGCCGATCTGCTGCGCGAAATGCTGCGCGTCGGGGTTGCAGACGATGCCGGCCATCAGCACCAGCAGGTCGAGGGTGACCTTGACGGGCTTGCCGTTGAGGGTGTCCTCCGCCTTGACCACCACGCGGCCGTCGATGGCTTCGCCGACCTCGGACACGCGCCCGCGGATGAAATGGATGCCGTAGTCGCGCTGGGCCTTGATATAGAAATCTTCGTATTTCTTGCCGAACAGGCGCAGGTCCATATAGAAGCAATAGACCTCCGCGTCGGGGAATTCTTCCTTCATCTCGATGGCCTGCTTGATGGCCGTGATGCAGCAGACCTTGGAACACTGGGTGTTGCCGGCCTTGACGTCGCGCGAACCCACGCAGTGCACGAAGCCCACGGCCTTCGGGTGGTCTATGCGCGCGTCCTTGCGGGTGTTGAACCAGGCCTCCAGGTCGCGGTTGGTGATGACGCGGTCATAGATGCCGTAGCCGTATTCTTCCTTCCTGGCGGCGTCGAAGAGCCGGAAGCCCGTGGCGAAGAGGACGGCCTCGCAGAAGAGCGTGCTGCCGTCCGAGAGCACCAGGTTGTAGCCGTCCTTGAGGCGGTTGATGCTGGCGATTTCTGTGTCGAGCATCGTGCGCACCCGGGCGGTGTCTTTCTTGAGCCGGTCGATGAGGTCGGCGGCCGGACTCATGTCCGGGAAAAGCCGGTTCCATCCGGCGACGTGGCCGCCCACGGCGGGCGCCTTCTCGATCAGGACCGGGGTGTAGCCGAGGTCGGCGAGCTGCCGGGCGGCTTCCAGGCCGGCGATGCCGGCGCCGATGACGGCGATGACGGGATTGCGGTTGACCATAGGCTAACAGCATTTGAGGGACGTGGGGAGTCCCGGGGTCATAATCTTCTTTTCGTCCATCCCGAGGTACTTGCGGGCGGGGTCGTAGGGAACGCCCATCTTGTCCAAGAGCGGCTCCACGGCCACCTGGTGCACCTGCAGGCCGAGATCCCACGGATCCACGCCCAGCACCAGCCCGGCCAGTTCCTCATAGGTGAGGACCGGGATGCCGTAGCCGTCGCGGCCGTAGGTCTTGCCGTTCATCTCGGAGATGACGTACTGCCAGCGGTCCAGGAAATACGGGCAGCCCGGGCAGTTGGTGATGATCATGTCGGGATGGAAGGGCTCCATCGACTCGAATTTCTTGTGCGTATTGGAGAGGGAATAGCCGCGGTTGGCCTTGACGAAGTACTGACGGAAGCCGAAGCCGCAGCAGTGCCGGCGCTCCGGGTAGTCGATCACCCGGCCGCCCCAGGATTCGGCCATGCCGCTGAGCACGCAGGGGTATTCGGCTCCGCCGACGCCCTTGTGGGGGAACATCTTCGAATAATGGCAGCCGATGTGCTCCACGACACGGAGCGGCTCGCCCGTCGCGCGGTCGACCAGATGGAAACGGGCGCGCTCGGCGATCTCGCCGCGCAGCTTGTACATCAGGTCGCTGGCGTGCGCGACGTATTTGGGGGTCTTGAATTCGCGGCGGCAGGCCTTCCAGAGGTGCTCGCGGATCTTCGCCTCCAGCTCGGGGAACTGCCGCCAGGTCTCCAGGATCTCGGTGTAGTTGCCGAAGGAGGTGATGCAGGAGGTCACGAGGTTGTCGTAGCCCGCCTCGGTCATCAGCGCGAACTGGCGCGCCACCACGGTCATGGCCGTCTCCTGCGGAATCGTGTCGCAATGGTAGGCGATGCCCGCGCAGGTGGTGTGGTGCTCGGACTCATAGATGTCGCGCCCGAGCTGGTCGCGGCAGATCTTCAGGAAATATTTCTCGGAAGCCGGGAAGAAATTCTGCCGGATGCAGCTCCGGACATAGAACCAGTGGTCGTCCGGAATCTCTTTCTGGTAGTCCGCCCAGATCTTCTGCTTGCCTTGATAAATCATCTATTCTTCGTTGTTGAAGTGGCCCACGGAGCAATGCTCGTAGGTGTATTTCGTGTATTCGTCGAAGTCCATCCCCAGCTCCGCGGCCTTGTCGCGCGAAGCGCGCTCCACGGCCTCCATCCGCTCCGTGCCGCCCGTCTCGTCGAAGATGGCCTGCAGCTCGTCGAGGTCGGCCTGCGGGATGCGCCGCAGCACCCCCGGGCCTTTGCCCTCGTAGTTGGCGCCGAGCCGGCCGAAGACTTCTTCCTTATTGTCCATCACCCAGCGCGTGATCGGGCCCGCTTCGGGGTATTCGTCGCAGTCGAAGGTGCTGGGATGGATGCAGTAGCCGGTGTGCAGGATGTTGTTGTTGAGGGTCTTGGTGAGCGGCCAGAGCTGGCGGCCCTTCTCGGAGTCCGTGAAGTAGCCCAGGCGTGCCGACAGGTTGCGCAGGGCCATGATGACGAGGCCCGGGCCGTTGCCGCGCGGGCAGCGCGTCACGCAGGACATGCATTCGCCGCAATACCAGATGGTCTCGCTGCGGAGCAACGCTTCGATCTCGCCGTCGTCCTTGCGCTGGACCGTGTCCACGACCTTGCGGGGGTCGTATTTATAGAATTCGGCTGCCGGGCAGATGGCCGTGCAGGTCCCGCAGTTGATGCAGGTCTTGAGGCCCTCCTTGAAACGGTAGTCCTTGCTGAGTTCGTCAAAAAGTCGTCCCATTTCACACAAAGGTACAAAAACAAATACAAAGGGGGCATATCCGATTACGGAAAAAAAGTCTAAATTTGAGGAGCCATCGTATTAACCACTAATAACCAAAGCCATGGATACCAAAGGAGATTTCGTCATCACGATCAGCCGGGAGCTGGGCTCCGGCGGCCGCACCGTCGGGCGCAAGCTTGCGGGCCGGCTGGGTGTCCGCTACAGCGACAAGGAGCTGATCCACGCCCTGATGCGGAAGTTCAACCTGACGGCTTCAGGCATCGAGAAGCTGAAGGGGGAGAAGAAGAACTGGCTCGCGGACGTCATCCATCTGGTGGTGCCCGTGCCCAAGATGTGCATGTTCGTGGACCTGGACACCCGGCATATGCAGGAATTCCGTCCGGACCTCACGCCGGACGACGTCTTCCAGGCCGAGTCGCAGATCCTGCGCGACATCGCGGGACAGGGACCGTGCGTGATTGCCGGCCGTTCGGGTTTCTTCGTGCTGGAGGACGGCCCCAACAAGGTCGACGTCTTCATCACGGCGCCCCGCGAGCGCCGCATCGCGCGGGTCATGCAAAAGCAGGACCTTTCGCGCGAAGAAGCGGAGCGGGTGATCGACAAGGTGGACAAGAGCCGGGACAACTATGTCCGGCGCTACACCGGCAAGAGCCGGTACGACTCCCGCAATTACGACCTGGTGATCAACATGGATGGCCTGACCGAGGACGAAGCCGTCGAGGTCATCCTGGCATACATTCGAGCCAATGGCAAACAGTCCGCTTGATACCAATCTGCTGGACCGCGCGATCGTGTTCGCGGTCCGGGCCCATACCGGGACGGAGCGTCGCGGCAAGGGTTTCCCGTATGTCGTACATCCGATGGAGGCGATGGAAATCGTCGCCACGATGACCTCGGACCAGGAACTCCTGGCGGCCGCGGCCCTGCACGATACCGTGGAGGACACGGCCGTCACGGTGGAACGGATCCGGGCGGAATTCGGCGAGCGCGTAGCCTCGCTGGTGGCCGCCGAGAGCGATTCTTTCGAGGAAGCGAAGGACGGCGAGGACGCCTGGCACGCCCGCAAGCGGGTGGCCCTGGAGCGCCTTTCGTCCGCTTCGCGCGACGTCAAGGTCGTCGCCCTGGGCGACAAGCTTTCCAACATGCGCGCCATCGCACGGGATTACGCCGTGCTGGGCGACGGCGTCTGGGAGATTTTCCACTCGACGGATCCCGCCGAGCACGCGTGGCGCTATTATGCCCTGCTGGACGCGCTGCGCGAGCTGCAGGACACCTGTGCGTACCGGGAATTCGAACACCTGGTGCATCAGGTGTTCGGAGAATCTAGTAGAATTTGACGATCTCGTCGAGGGCGAGGTGGTTGGGCGTGCCGGGCTCCTGGGCACGGTAGCCCAATGCGATGACGGCGAGGACCTCCTCGCTGTCGGGAATCGCCAGGATGGAACGAAGCTTGTCGCTGTCGCGGAAGCCCATGATCAGCGTATCGAAACCCATGTCGCGCGCCTTCAGGATGAGGTAGGCGTTGGCGAGGCCGTTGTCGTAGGCGCCCCAGCCGTCTCCGATCTCGTTGACGGCGGTGTCCCGGCCGAAGCCGGACTGGCCCTTGACGAAGGTGGAGACGATCAGGACGGGCGCGCCGGCGACGTTCTGCGCGTTGCGCTCACCGACGCATTCGCGCACGGCGGCGAGCTTCTCCGGGCTGATGGCCACGTAGTAGCGCGAAGGCTGGCGGTTGGCCCAGGACGGCGCCTGCTGCGAGGCGGTGAGCAGGGTGCGCACTTCCTCCTCGGAAATGGTCTTGGTGGCGTCGTAGCTGCGGACGCTGCGGCGCGATGCGAAGAGGTCGTCGAGGCTCTGATTGACGGTGACGTTCCTCGAGAAGGAGAATCTGGGCGTGCATCCAGACAGGAGCATCACCGCTGCGGCGAGGCTCGCAATAAGTGCAAAATGGTTTTTCATGCAGGCAAAGATAGCCGAATTACGCTGAAAAGCAAGACGCTATCCTGCGGAGACTTGCGTCAATCCTTCCTTCCGGGATCCGGCCGCTCCCGACGGCTGCGACCACGGCGTCGAACGCTGCGCAGTAGTCGAGCGGGCAGAGGAGGAAGTCGGCGCCGGCCTCGAGCGCGCGGACGGCGGCTTCGCCGCTGCCGTAGCGGCGCGTGATGGCGCCCATCTCCAGCGCGTCCGTGATGATGATCCCGTCGAAACCGAGCTCGCCGCGGAGCTTGTCCGTCAGCAGCGTGCGGGACAGGGTGGCGGGCTCGTCGCCGCCCGTCACCGCCGGGGCGGCGATGTGGGCCGCCATCACGAGCGGCGCGCCCGCGTCGATGCCGGCGCGGAAGGGGACCAGCTCGCAGGCGAGTAGCTCCTCCCAGCTCTTGGCGGTGGAGGCGAAATCGTAATGGGTGTCGGCGTGGGTGTCCCCGTGGCCGGGAAAATGCTTCAGACAGCCGCAGACGCCCGTTTCCGCGAGGCCGCGCACGTAGGCGGCGACCAGCGGCGCGGCCGCGCCGGGGTCGTCGCTGAACGCGCGTGTCCCGATGACGACGTTGTCCGGATTGGTGTTGACGTCCGCCACCGGCGCGAAGTCGATGTCGAAGCCGTATTCCTTCAGGTATTCCCCGATGCTTTCCGCAGCGTCGCGGGCCGCCTGCGGGCCTCCGGCCCCCACGGCGGCCGTGCTCTCATACCGCGGTACGTCGAAGGCCGGGTTCGCCGCCAGGCGGCTGACCCGCCCGCCTTCTTCGTCGATGCACAGCAGGGGAGCGCCCGGCAGGGCGCGCAGGTCCCGGATGAAGCTGCGCAACTGGCCTCCATCCAGGATGTTGTGGCCATACAGCAAGATGCCGCCGACGGGATACTCCCGGGCCCGCTCCCGCATTCCGTCGCTCACCGCCTGGAGGCGGTAGGGCGGCAGCTCCGCGTCGGACGCGTAGCGGATGGCAGGTTCCAGGGATTCGGGCCGGACGATGAAAAGTTGTCCGACCTTCTCCCGCAGGGTCAGGGCTTGCTGGTCTCCGGTCATGCTATTTCAGTTTCTTGATGTTCTTGTCCATCCATTCCCATTTGTCCAGGAATGCTTTCCGCATGCGGTCCACGGCCTTCTGGAAAGTCATTTCCTCGTCGCCGTTCTCCCGGTTGGTGATCGGCCAGAGCTCGTGGTTGTATCCTTCCGACACGCGAATGCGCTCCGCGGTCTCGTCGATATAGTCCGCGAGTTGTTTGAAGGTGTCTTTCTGCGCGTCCCAGCGCTCGACCAGCCGCGTGCGGAACTTTTCGTCCTGGAGCAGGGCGGGGTAGTACATCGTCTGCTTGGCGCCGGCCCAGAAATTCGTCCTGTCCGGGATGAAGGTGTGGAAGTCGAAGTCCCAGAGCGGGCCCGTGTAGAGCTTGCCGCCCGGCTGCTTGTAGAGATAGACGCTGTGCGGGCCCGTATCGGGCCAGTAGTTGAAGAAATCGTTGTTGCCGGTCAGCTCCTGCACGAGCAGGAAGTCGATGGCCGTGTCCACGTCTATGTACTGCTCGTATTCATGCGCCTGCACGCGCTCCGGGTCTTTCAGGAGCTTCTCCAGGTCCGCGATCCACTGCTTGAATTCCTCGAACGCCTCCGGCGTCAGCTCCTCCTCGTCCGGTTCCTTGACCATCCAGGGCAGCTGGAAATCCTCCGACTTGAATCGGTTGACTTCGTCGAAATACGTGTCCAGTTCCAGCAGGAGACCGCCGTCCGCGACGTTGACGCGGTTCTTGTTGATCTTGATCTGCTCGCAGAGGTAGTAGTTGCCGGCGTGCTTGCCGTTCAGCACCACCTCGACGTATTGGCCGCGGACGGTGTAGGGGAGTCCGGAGTGGCGCGAAAGCCAGAACGTGGCGTCGTTGCGCATCAGGGTGCGGTCCTTCCAGTTGGCCAGCAGCACCCAACGCTTGTGGGAAGGCATCGAGAGGATCTCCGCCTTCTCGTCCAGTTTGATGGCATAAGGCTTCTTGGGATAGCCCCAGGTGGAGTTTCCGCGTCCGCGGATGCTCATCGTCCCCTCATAATCGACGGTCCCGTCAGGCAGTTCGATGCGCAGCGAGGCGCCTTCCTGCCAGATTTCCTTGCTGTCGATGGGGCCGAGCGTCTGGATGCGCACGACGGGCAGGCCCGTGTTGGCCGCGGCCAGCGTGAAGTCGTGGTAGATCCAGTCGGAGATCAGGCGGAGCGTCTTCGGCTGGCTCAGGTCCGCGACGAACCCTTCCGGGTCCACGTCCTTCCCGTCCAGCTGGACGCGGCCCGCTTCCGTGCCGAGCTTCACCAGCACGCCGGAGAAATCGGTCCGGGTCGGGTAGACGGCCGAAAACGTTTCGGTTGTTTTGTCAAAACTGATGGTTTTCCCGTCGTAGGTGACGGTGGGCGCAGGGACGTCTCCGGGCTCCAGGACGCGCTCCTTTCCGGGCGTCCGGGCCTTTTCGCATCCCGTTGTTAAAGAGGCCAGAACGGCCGCCAGGAAAAGTGTCGCGGCGTTCCGGAAGATAGATTGGCAATTCATGGCGCAAAGGTACGCAGAAAACCTCAATTTCCCAACTTGCCCGCGTCCCCGGCCAAAGGCCGGAAAGCGTCCTGGGACGAAATATTTTTGCAGGAACCGCCAAAAGCAGTATCTTTGCGCCGGCTTGCAGGGTGCAGGCTAAGGGGTGCTGAGGCCCGCCGGGGCCGAGGCTGAGATGATACCCTCATACCTGATCGGGGTAATGCCCGCGTAGGAAACGCTATCTTCCCACTTCCCCTTATTGTATAATTTACTTACAATTAAGGTTTTCTCTATGTCCAAACGTTTGTTGAACGCCGCTTTTGCCGCTGCCCTGGCGGCCGCCGGCGCCGTGCCTGCCGCCGCCCAGGCCCAGCAGGATTCCCTCCAGGTCGAGCAGCTGCAGGAGGTCGTCGTCAGCGCCGTGCGCGCTGCCAAGAACGCGCCTTTTGCCGTTGCCAACATTTCCCGCAGCGAGCTGCAGACCTTTTCCACGACCGGTATCGAGCTCCCGATGCTCTTCGCCCGCACGCCGGGCGTCCTCGCCTGGAGCGAGAACGGCGTGGGCACGGGTACGTCCTATATGCGCATCCGCGGTGCGGGCGGTTCCCGCATCAACGTCACGCTTGACGGCGTGCCCCTCAATTCCCCTGAAGACCAGACGGTCTTCTGGGCCAACATGAACTCCTACGGCGCCCTGATGAACAGCGTGCAGATCCAGCGCGGCGTGGGCGCTTCCTCCAACGGCGACGGCGCCTTCGGCGGCACCATCGCCCTGGGCACCAAGGCCCCCTCGCTGGTCCCGTCCGCCGAGCTCAACGTCGCCTTCGGCTCCTGGAACACCATGAACCTGGGCGCGAGCGTATCCACGGGGCTTCTTTTCAACCATCTGATTCTGGAAGGCGCTTATCGCCAGACCAAGACCGACGGCTACCTGCACGGCACCGCCGGCCGTTCCGGCAGCTACTACGGCGGGCTGACCTGGCTGGGCCGCAGCTGGAAGCTCTCCTATAAGCTCCTCGGCAACTTCGAGACCACCGGCCAGGCCTGGAACGCCGTGACGGCCGGCAACGACGATTACTCCATCATGGACGGGATGTCCCTGGGCAAGACCGGCATCCTGACCTATGCGGACATGTGCGAGGCCGGACTGGGGCAGTTCAACTCGCTCTATGAGCGGATGGACGTCGCCAACGGCACGTGGTCCGTCGCGCGCCACCAGCTCAGCGACGGCAGCTACTGGCCCCGCACCACCGACAACTTCTGGCAGACCCACCACATCCTGAATTTCGCGTGGGACATCAACGAGTATTGGAAACTCTCCGTCTCGCCGCACTACACCCATGGCTACGGCTACTACGACGAGTTCCGCTACAACAACAAGATCATCAAATACGGCCTGGAGTACTTCAAGGACGCCGACGGCAACAAGGTCAAGAAGGTGGACTTCGTCCGCCAGAAGGGCCTCCGGCAGGACGCCTGGGGCGCCGTGGCGAACGTCACCTTCCGCAAGGACGCCTGGGACGTCATCGGCGGCCTGTCCTGGCAGCAGTTCCAGGGCAACCACTTCGGCTACCTGACCTACACCAGCAGCCAGGCTGTCGCGGAGAAGTATGGCATTTCCAGGGAGAAACCCCTGCAGTATTATGATTCCGACGCGTCCAAGCTCGACCTGAGCGCCTTCGTCAAGGCTTCCTACGCCATCGACGAAGCCTGGAGCGTGTTCGGCGACCTGCAGTACCGCCACGTCGGCTACAAGACTGACGGCTACAACGACAAGTACATCATCGACAAGTATACGGACATCCCGAGCAAGCACATGCTGGATGTCGACGTGAAGTACAATTTCTTCAACCCCAAGGCCGGCGTCAACTTCCATCGCGGCGGCCACCGGGCGTTCGCGTCGTTCGCGATGGCACATCGCGAACCGGAGCGCAACAACTTCACGGACAACGGCCTGTATCCCGCCCCGAACGCCGAGCGCGTCTTCGACTGGGAGGCCGGTTACCAGTTTGACACCCGGCGTTTCCGCGCCGGCGTCACCTTCTACTATATGCGCTACAAGGACCAGCTGGTCCAGACCGGCCAGAAGACCGAGATCGGCGAGTATCTGACTGCCAATATCCCGGATTCCTACCGCCTTGGCGCGGAGTTGACCGCCGCCTGGGACGTCACTTCCTGGCTGACCCTCGAGGGCAACGCCGCCCTGAGCCGCAACCGCCTGATCGACTTCGACGAAGTCATCGACGACTGGGACGACTGGGAGGGCAACACCGACTTCGCCCTGTATCATTGCGACGGCAACGGAGACGATGCACGTTCTTTCCATCACGAAAACAAGGCCCTGGCTTTCTCGCCGTCGGCGATCCTGAATGGTTTCATGAACTTCCATTTCGGCGCTTTCCGCGCCGTCTGGCACACGGGCTTCGTCAGCCGGATGTATCTGGACAACAGCGAGAACGAACTCCGTTCGCTGCCGGCCTACAGCCTGTCCGACCTGTCGTTCAACTATACCATCAAGACGCGTTGGATGCCTAAGGTGATCGAACTGGGCGTCGACTTCAACAATGTCTTCTCCGCCCGCGTGGCGCAGAACGGCTGGGTCTACAGCGCCGTGGGCGAGAGCTCCGGCTACATGCCCGACAACCGCTACTATCAGATCGGCTTCGTGCCGGTGGCTCCGCTCACCGTGCTCGGACACATCACTTTGAAATTTTAGTTTATCATGGACACGCTCCGTTTCCTGGACATCCTCGGCTTCGTCGTCGGCCTGGTCTATCTGATTCTCGAGTATAAGGCGAGCATCTGGCTCTGGCTGGCGAGCATCATCATGCCGGCCATCGACATGGTATTATACTTCAAGGCCGGCCTTTATGCCGATTTCGGCATGGCCATCTATTACTGCCTGGCCGGCGTGTATGGATATATGTCCTGGAAATGGTTCAAGCGTGCCGACCAGCAGTCCGGACAGCGCGGCGAACGGCCGGTGACGCGCTACAAGCGCGCTCACATCCTGCCGTCGGCAGCCGCGCTGCTCCTGCTCTGGTTCGGGATCTGGTGGATGCTCACGCACTGGACCAATTCCACCGTCCCGGTGGCGGACGCCTTCACCACCGCCCTCAGCATCGTGGCCCTCTGGGCGCTCGCGCAGAAATATGCCGAGCAGTGGCTCCTGTGGCTGGTGGTGGACGTCGTCTGCTGTATCCTCTATGTCAACAAGGGAATACCGTTCAAGGCCGCGATCTACGGCCTTTATACGATTGTCGCGATTTTCGGTTATCGCAAGTGGCTGAAGATGATCAATTCAGCCCCCGCTGTTTCTTGATCGTTTCGTAGGCCTCCTGGATCTGGCGGAACTTCTCCTCGGCGGCTTTCTGCACGTCGGGACCCAGCGTGGCGACCTTGTCCGGATGGTTCTTCATCGCCATCCTTCTGTAGGCGGTCTTGACTTCGTCATCCGTCGCGGAAGGGGAGATGCCCAATACCGCGTAGGCGGAATCCGTATTCTTGTAGAACATCGCGATCACGGAAGCGGCGTCCTGGGCGTTGAGCCGGATGGCCGCCGCGATCGTCTCCAGCACGTCCTTTTCGGACTTGCTGAAATCGCCGTCCGCATTGGCGATCTGCGCGAGATAATGGAACAGCTGCAGCCGCTGCGAGTAGTTCATGTAGACGGATATCTGTGTGCCGACCTCATAGATGTTGACCTGCTGGTTGTTGAGGCCTTCCAGGATGCGCATCGCTTCTGCCACGGCGGCTTCGCCGAAATTCTGGCGCACGAACTGGCGCACGACGTTCATCTCCGACTCGTGCACGCGCCCGTCGGCCTTGACGACGGCCGACGACAGCACCAGCAGGCTGACCAGGAAGCTGTTGCGCTGCTCCGTGGCGGAATAATACCCGCCCGTGCGCTGCTGATAACCGCCTGCCTGATAGCTGCCCTGGCGATATCCGCCCTGCTGCCCGTAACCGCCTGCGCCGGGCCGCTGCCCGTCAGACATCCGCTGAGACAAACCCAGCCCCGAATCGGCGGCAGACCCCAGCAGGAAGCCGATCAGTCCGCCGATCGGACCGACCATCACCCAGCCGAGAAACCCCGCAATCCATTTGATACTGCCCATACAAGAATTCTTTGGTCCCTTTCCTTATCAAATTCCGCTCCACTTTCTCCCCGCTGACATTTTGTCCCATCCTCCCGCCCGGGCAGCTTCCTCTTTTCCGGCAGCGAGCACTCCGCCGGGAGCCCCCAAAGCTTCCGGCGGAGATCGCTCGCAGCAGCCGAGCCGCGTAATGCGAGGCTGCGGTGCCAAGCCCTGCCCGTCCCCTCCATCCTCACCATCCATGCCGCGCCCTGTTTTTGTATGTTCCTAATTGTCAATTGTTTACCATTTTGCTTTGGGGAATTTTCCCCTAAGCAAAAACGCAATTCTCTTATAGACATATACTTGTGAAAACGCGCCCTCTAGGGATGTTCGTCCGGACCGGGCAGGACCTGGCACCACCGCCGGACATCGCGTCCAGCGGTTACGGGCGATGTCCGCCCCGAGCTCTGGATGGCTCGGAGCGGACGCCCGTTGCCGACAAGAGCGGCAGCTGCCCGGCGGAGAGAAAAGGATGCCGGGCACGAAATGGGCGACTGGTGTGTCTGGGGAGGGAGTGACGGGCGTTTCTCGTAATTTATTGCTAATCAGGCAAGTGTGGAGATTGGCGGGGTCGTTTTGGGACTAGTTGATTTGCGTAAGTGATTGATTGTGAGTATATAATGAAAAGCGATCTGTTGCCGACAAAGAGAAGGGGGATGCTGGGGAGTGAAGAGGGTGCTGGGGGAGCTGGAGGTGAAGAGGGTAAAGAGGGGGCTGGAGGAGATGGAGATGCTGGAGGTGAGGAGGGTGTGGACGGTAAGTGCTTGAGGGAAAGGGCGATAAAGAATTGTCCCTGCCTCAAAATAGGCAGGGGCAATGTCTTAAAGTGTTGTGTGATAGCGGATTGTGCTCCATTGGCGCCAGGTGGACTAGCGATGGCGGAGGGCGAGTTCGCGCTCGAGGTCGGAGAGGGAGACGCCCTGCTGTTCGAGGAGGACGAGGAGGTGGTAGATGAGGTCGGAGGCCTCGTAGACGAAGCGGTCGCGGTTGCCGTCGACGGCCTCGATGACGGCCTCGACGGCTTCTTCGCCGACTTTCTTGCCGATGATCTTCGGTCCTTTGATGAAGAGTTTGGTGGTGTAGGAGCCCTCGGGCATCTTGGCGTGGCGGTCCCGGACGACGGCGGCGAGGGTGCGGATGAAACCCTCGTCCTCCGGCGTGTCGAAGCAGGAGGTGGTGCCGCGGTGGCAGGTGGGACCGTCGGGGCGGGCCTTGATGAGGAGGGTGTCGTTGTCGCAGTCGGGGAACATCTCCACGATGTGGAGGAAGTTGCCGCTGGTCTCGCCCTTGGTCCAGAGCGCCTGGCGGCTGCGCGACCAGAAGGTCACGCGGCCTTCGGCGGCGCTCTTCTCGAACGCCTCTTCGTTCATATAACCCAGCATCAGGACCTTGAGGGTGGTGGCGTCCTGGATGATGACCGGGAGGAGACCGTCGCCGGTCTTATCTAATTTGAAATCGCTGAATTTCATATTCTTACGTTTACGTTTGCGGCGCGGAGCGCCTGTTTGAGGGCGGGGATGGGAATCTGTCCGTAGTGGAAGATGCTGGCGGCCAGGGCGGCGTCGGCGCGGCCTTCGGTGAGCACGCGGCGGATGTCCTCGATGCTCCCGGCGCCGCCCGAGGCGATGATCGGGATGGTCAGCTCCTCGGAGAGGCGGGCGTAGGCGGCGTCGGCGTAGCCCGCGCAGGTGCCGTCGTGGTCCATCGAGGTGAAGAGGATCTCGCCGGCGCCGCGCTCCTGCGCTTCCTTCGCCCAGGCGAAGAGTTCGCGGTCCGTCGGCCGGCTGCCGCCGTGCGTGGTGCAGGTCCAGCGGCCGTCGAGCTGCTTAGCGTCGATCGCCACCACGACGAACTGGCTGCCGTATTTGCCCGCGATCCGGCTGATGAGCGTCGGGTCCGCGATGGCGGCGCTGTTGACGGAGATCTTGTCCGCGCCGGCGTCGAGCAGGCGCGCAGCGTCGTCGAGCGTGCTGATGCCGCCGCCGACCGTGAACGGGATGTCGATGCCGAGCGCGATGCGCTCCACGAGCGCCGCGAACGTGTGCCGGCCTTCGCGGCTGGCGCTGATGTCGAGGTAGACCAGCTCGTCGGCGCCGTCGCGGGCGTACTGTACGCCCATCCCGACGGCGTCCCCGACTTCGCGGAGTCCCTCGAAATTGATGCCCTTGACGACCTGCCCGTCTTTTACATCGAGGCAGGGGATGATGCGCTTTGCGACCATGTCTTGATATCTTCCAGGGTGATGTGATTTTCGTAAATGGCTTTGCCCACGATGACCTTGCCGAGGTGCAGGGCGTCCAGCATCCGGATGTCGGCCATGCTGCTGATGCCGCCGCTGACGGTGATGCCCAGGCCCGGGAAATCCCGCTGCAGGCGCACGTAGAGCGCCGCCGCGGGCCCCTGCAGCATGCCGTCGCGGGAAATCTCCGTGACGATGCACTCCTTCAGGCCCGCCGGCAGGAAATGGGAAATCAGCTCGTCGATCCCGACCGGGGCGACTTCGAGCCAGCCCTTGACGGCGACGAAGCCGTCGCGCACGTCGGCGCCGAGGATCATCCGTTCGCCGTAGCGGCCGAGCCATTCGGCGAATACGTCGGGCTGCAGGGCGGCCACGCTGCCGACGATGGCGTGCGAGGCGCCCGCCGAGAAGACGGCCTGCAGGGCCGCGTCGTCCTTGATGCCGCCGCCCCATTCGAGCTCGCAGGACACCGCCTTGGCGATCTGCTCGAGCGTCTTGAGGTTGTGGGGCGCGCCGGCGCGGGCCCCGTCCAGGTCGACGAGGTGGATGCGCTTCACGCCGCAGTCGGCATAGCTGCGGGCCAGGTCCGCCGGGTTGCCGTCATACACTTTCTTCTGGCTGTAGTCGCCGCGCGTCAGGCGCACGCAGCGTCCGTCGATGAGGTCGATGGCCGGGATGATGCTGATCATAAGGCGAGGAAATTCTGGAGGATCGCCGCTCCGGTGGAGCCGCTCTTCTCCGGGTGAAACTGCGTACCGTAGAAGTTCTCGTATTTGAGCGCCGCGCTGAAGAGGTCTTCGCCGTGGCGGCAGGTTGCGATGGTGTCGGGACAGAGGTCCGCGCGGTAGGAGTGCACGAAGTAGACGAAGCTCCCGCCCGGGATGCCCTTGAAGAGCTTGCCGTCGAGGTTGCCCAGGGCGTTCCAGCCCATGTGGGGGACCTTGGCGTCGGGCGTCTCGTGGAAGCGGCGGACGTGGGCGTCGAAGATGCCCAGGCCCTGCACCGGCCCCTCCTCGGAGTCGCGGCAGAGCAGCTGCATGCCCACGCAGATGCCGAGCACGGGGCGGCGCAGGCCGCGGATGAGCTCGCACAGGCCGCGTTCGCGCAGGTGCTCCATCGCCTCCGCGGCGTTGCCCACGCCGGGGAGGATGACCTTGTCGGCCGCGAGGATGCGGGCGGGGTCCGCGGTGAGTTCGTATTCAGCGCCGAGGCGCTGGAGGGCGTTGCCGACCGAACGGATGTTGCCGGCGTCGTAGTCAATCAGGGCGATCATAGCAGTCCTTTGCTGGAAGGGAGGTCATAAGAGAATACATTGCGCCGCACCGCCTGCCGCAGCGTGCGGGCGAACGCCTTGAAGACACCCTCGGCGATGTGGTGGTTGTTCTCGCCGCGGGCCTGGACATAAAGGTTGGCGCGCATCGCGTCGGAGAGGGACTTGAAGAAATGCTTGAACATCTCCGTGGGCACATCACCCACGTATTCGCGGGTGAATTCGACATCCCAGACGAGCTCGCTGCGGCCGCCGAAGTCGAGCAGCGCGATGGCGCGCGTCTCGTCCATCGGCAGGGCGAAGCCGTAGCGCTCGATGCCGCGCTTGTCGCCCAGCGCCTCGCGCAGGGCCTCTCCGAGGGCGATGCCCACATCTTCCATCGTGTGATGCTCGTCCACCTCCAGGTCGCCCTTGCAGCGGATCTCCAGGGCGATGCCGCCATGGGTGATGAGCTGCGAGAGCATATGGTCGAAGAACTTCAGGCCGGTGTCCACGCCGGACGGGCCTTTGCCGTCGAGGTCCACGCGGACGTAGATGTCGGTCTCCTTCGTCTTGCGGGCGACGACGGCGCTGCGGGCGCTGCTGCGGATGGTCTCCGCGATCTCCGCCCAGCTATGCTCGCCGACCAGCAGCGCCTGCGCGCCGAGGTTGGCCGCCAGCTGGCGGTCCGTCTCCCTGTCGCCGACGACCCAGCTGGCAGCGAGGTCGTAGGAGCCGTCGAGGTATTTGCCGAACATCCCGGTGCCGGGCTTGCGGTTGGGGGAGTGCTCCTCCGGCATCGAAGGGTCGATGAGGATGTCGTCGAAGACGACGCCTTCGCCCTCCAGCGTCTGCAGGAGGAAGTTCTGGGCGGGCCAGAAGGTCTCTTCCGGGAAAGAAGCGGTCCCCAGGCCGTCCTGGTTGGAGGCCATCACGAGCTCATAGCCCAGGCCCGTGAGGGCCCGCAGGCCGCTGATGGCGCCGGGCACGAACGCGACCTTGTCCAGGGCGTCGATCTGCTCGTCGGCGGGCTCGCGCAGCAGGGTGCCGTCCCTATCGATGAATATCGCCTTTTTCATATGCTTCGAAAGATTTGAGCAGTCTGTCGTTTTCGGACGGAAGTCCGATGGTGATGCGCAGGCAGCCCGCGCAGAGCGGCACCCGCGTGCGGTTGCGGACGATGATGCCGTCGGCGATGAGGTGCGCGTAGAGCCGGTCGGCGTCGTCCACCTGCACCAGCAGGAAATTGGCGTCGCTCGGGTAGACCCGCCTGACGCAGGAGAAGGCGGGGAGGGCGGCGGCCACGCGGGCGCGCTGCGCCACGATCGTGGCGACGTTGTCGCCGATCGGCTGCGCCAGCGCCCGCGACACCAGCTCCTGCGTGGCCTGGTTGATGTTGTAGGGGTACTTGACCATCGACATCAGCCGGATGATGTAGGGGTTGGAGAAGGCCATCCCGAGGCGCAGGCCGGCCAGGCCGTAGGCCTTGGAGAGGGTCTGCAGGATCACCAGGTTGGGGAATTCGTCCAGCCGCCCGCGCAGCGAGCCCTTGTCGCTGAAGTCGGCATACGCCTCGTCCAGGACCACGATGCCCGGGAAGCGGCGGATGAGGTCTTCCAGCTCTGCGGGCTCGAAGGCGTTGCCCGAAGGGTTGTTGGGGCTGCAGGCGAACAGGAGCTTGGTGTGCTCGTCGCACGCGTCCAGCAGCGCCTGCGTGGGGAGCGAGAACTCCGGCCCGAGGGGGACGTTGCGCACCTGGATGTCGTTGATGTCGGCAGCCACGGCATACATGCCATAGCTGGGGCTGATGGCCACGGCGTTGTCCACCCCCGGCACGCAGAAGACGCGGAACATCAGGTCGATGGCCTCGTCGCTGCCGTTGCCGAGGAAGATGCGGTCCGCGGGCAGGCCCTTGATGGCGCCGAGCTGCTCCTTGAGCGCCTTCTGGCGCGGGTCGGGGTAGCGGTTGTAGCCGGTCGGGTAGGGGCTCTCGTTGGCATCCAGGAAGATGCCGAGCTTGCCCTGGTATTCGTCGCGCGCCGTGCTGTAAGGGCACAGGGCCCGGATGTTGGGTCGGACCAATGCTTCGATCTTATTCATGGCGGAGACGGATTTTGACGGCGTCGGCGTGGGCCTGGAGGCCTTCGGCTTCCGCCATGGTGACGATGGTGTCGGCAAGGCCGCGCAGGCCCTCGGGGGTGAGCTCCTGCAAGGTCATCTTGCGGTAGAAACTGTCGAGGTTGACCCCGCTGAAGGAGCGGGCCCAGCCGCAGGTGGGCAGGGTGTGGTTGGTGCCGGAAGCGTAGTCGCCGGCGCTCTCGGGCGTCCAGGCGCCGACGAACACGCTGCCCGCCGCCGTGATCCGCGCCGCGAATCCCCAGGGGTCCTTGACGGCGAGGATGAGGTGCTCGGGGGCATAGACGTTGGCGAAGTCCACGCGGTCCTGCTCGTCCGCGAACACGACTGCGCGGCTCTTGTCCAGCGCCTGCTGGACATAAGCGGCGCGGGGGAGGGCCTCCATCTGGCGGGTCACCTCGGCCTGGACGGCAGCCGCCGTGGCTTCGTCGGGCGTGACGAGCATCACCTGGCTGTCGGCGCCGTGCTCGGCCTGCGAGAGCAGGTCTGCGGCGGCGAAGGAAGCCGGTGCGGAGCCGTCGGCGACGACCATCACCTCGGACGGCCCCGCGGGCATGTCGATGGCGACGGTGCCGGCCGAAAGCAGCTGCTTGGCCGTGGTGACGTATTGGTTGCCGGGGCCGAAGATCTTGTCTACCTTGGGGACGCTCTGCGTGCCGTAGGCCATGGCGGCCACGGCCTGTGCGCCGCCCAGCTTGAAGATGCGCTGCACGCCGCAGTAGGCGGCTGTGTAAAGCACTTCCGGGCTGACCTTGCCGTCTGCGCCCGTCGGGGTGCAGAGCACCACCTCGGCGCAGCCGGCGATGGACGCCGGCACGGCGAGCATCAGCACGGTGGAGAAGAGGGGGGCGGTGCCGCCCGGAATATACAGGCCGACCCGCTCGATGGGCACGGGGCGCTGCACGCAGCGCACGCCGGGGGCCGTCTCCACGCTGATCTCGCGCGGCCGCTGGGCCTCGTGGAAGGCGCGGATGTTGGCTTCGGCGGCGGCCACGGCGCGCTTGACGTCCGGGCTGACGCGCACCTCCGCCTCGAGGATCTCCCCGGGGCTCACTTCGATCTGCTCCAGCGGCCTGTGGTCGATCTCCAGCGACAGCTGGCGGAGCGCTTCGTCGCCCTGCTCGCGCACGCGCTGCAGGATGATTTCCACCCGCTCGCGGACCACCGGATTGGCGCTGGAAGGGCGCCGGCAGAGGTCGGCCCAGCGCTCGCGGGAAGGATTCAGAAAGGTCTCCATGGGCTTACGGGATGATTTTGTCGATATTGAGCACCAGGATGCCTTCGGCGCCGATGGCCTTGAGTTGCTGGATCTTCTCCCAGAGGTCCGCTTCGTCCACCACGGAGTGCATCGAACACCAGCCCTCGGCGGCGAGCGGCATCACGGTCGGGCTGCGCATCGCCGGGAGGATGCGCGTCGCCTCTTCGACGGAAGCCTGCGGGAGATTCATCAGGATATACTTCTTGTGGCGGCTGACCTTGGCGGACTCGAAGCGGAACAGCATCTCGTCGAGCACCTTCTGCTCCTCGTCGCTGAGCTTGCCGGAGGAGATGAGCACGGCCTCGGACCAGAAGATCTTCTCCACCTCGCGGAGGCCGTTGCTGACGAGCGTGCCGCCGGAGGAGACGATGTCGAAGATGGCGTCGGCGATGTCGGCGGCCGGGGCGATCTCCACGGAGCCGGTGATCACTTCGATCTCGGCCTCGATGCCCTGCTCCTGCAGCCATTTGCGCAGGATGTTGGGGTAGGAGGTGGCGATGCGCTTGCCGTTGAACCACTGCGGACCGTCGTAGTCGACCGTCTTGGGCACGGCGAGCGAAATGCGGCAGGCGCCGAAGCCGAGCTTCTCCACGACCTGCACTTCGAAGCCGCGCTCCGCGACTTCGTTGAGTCCCACGATGCCGAGGGACGCGGTGCCGTTGGAGACGACCTGCGGGATGTCGTCGTCGCGCATGTAGAGGAGCTCCAGGGGGAAATTGGCGGCCTGGGCGAGGAATTTGCGGCGGGAGTCATCGACGTCGATGCCGATCTCGCGCAGCAGGGCGGTGCTCTCTTCGTTGAGGCGGCCCTTGGATTGGATGGCTAATCTGAGCATATCTTTACTACTAACTTATTTCAACAAAAAAAGGGCTTCCCGGCATCCCGGCAAGCCCTGTATTGCGTGCGTACGCACACGCCGACCTACCGGATCTGTCAGACTCGGTGGTGGTGGTGATGGGTGCGCTTCATATTCATACTTGGGCAAAGTTATCAATTATTTCCGTAAATGCAAGCATTCCGTGCCCTTTTTAGATTTTTGGCTCGTCGAAATCGAAGGAGATTTCCAGCTCCTCGCCGTCGCGCAGGACCGTGAGGGTGACGGACCGCAGGCCCTTGGCCCAGGTCCGGAAGGCCAGGTAGCTGTAGGTCTTGACGTCGCGGCCGTTGACCGCGATGATGCGGTCGCCGCGCCGCAGGCCGGCCTTCTGGGCGTTGGAGCCCTCATAGAGGAAGTTGACCGGCCAGTAGCCGAGTGTCTGCGAACGATAAGTTGCGCCGAAACCCCGGGTGGGGGCCGTGAAAGGCTTGGTATAGTAGGCGTTGGGCCGCATGTAGAGCAGGCCGTGGGATGCGTCGATGATCAAGTCGAAGCGGCCCCAGATATCATTGCCCATGATGCCGATCCATTTGCTGTCTGCCTGCACACCTTCATTGTTGAGGCTGTAATCCATGACGACGTCGTCGAACGAGAACGGACCGAGGTCCAGACCGAGCGCCCGGAATTCGTGGCTGCTCGATCCGCCGCCGATGCCGCCGACGGTCGAGGCGGAGGCCAGGAAGGGCTGGACGGCTGCCAGACCGTATTTTTCGCTGGTGGTGCGCGTCAGGGAAAGCGAATTGGGGCTGCCCAGGTCCATCAGGACCTTTCCTTCGACGGTGATCCCGTCGCGGATCCGCGCGCGGACCGGCAGCAGGATCCGCCTGTTCTTATATTCGACCGGAATGGCCGTGTAGCCTTCCACTTCCTCCGCCTCCACCTTGTCCCAGAAGCCGATCTTTTTGTTCCGGAAGTCGATGGCGATGGCCGCATCTCCGACCTCGCTCAAGCCGACCAGGCCGTCGGCATAGTCGCCCAGGATTGACTTGAGATCGACGATGGGGGAGACGGCGGTCTGGTATTCCTTGCCGCCCATCGAATAGGTGAATTCATGGTGGATGGCCGTTACCGTCGCTATGCCGTCTCCGGCGCCACCCATCCTGGCGAAGTATGTGTGTTCGTACTTGAGGCCGTTTTGGGCGACGAAGGTGCTGTCCGGGATCGAGTAGGGTGAGCCCGTATCCAGGACGAAGTGCGCTTCGTTCCCTTTGACCTCCAAATCCACGTAGACGTAGCCGTAGAACTCCATGTCGGCCCAAACCTTCCGGCTGAGCGTGACGACGCCGGCGGACAGGGGCTCGACGGTGAAGGTGACGGTATTGCCCTCGGGCTGCAGGGCCTTGTGCAGGCGCTGGACGGCCTGCTTGTGGTCCATGTCGTTGGCAGCGTCGAGCGAGCCCGGTGCGATGTAGTCGTAGTCGGCCGTGGCGACGGAATTCCAGTCCGGCGCGAGCGTAAGGCTGTAGGGCTTGTCGGTCGGGTTGACCACCTTGACCTTGACGATACCGCTGTTGTCGGCGCGGGAGGCGCTGACGCTCAGCTCTTTGGCGTCGCCGGAAACCGCGAGGCGGTTGGGCGCGAAGTGGTCGTACCAAAGATCCGTGACCTGGTAGTTGGGGGCGACGAAGAGGTCCTTGTAGTCGAAGTTGATGAAGGCGTTGTCCCAGTCGGGCGCGTCGGTGCGCCGGATGAAGAGCGCGGCGGCGCCCATCGCCACCACGTCCAGCTGCTCGCAGACGTTGAGGAAGCCGCCGGCGAACAGGCCCGTGCGCCAGTCGGTGCTGTTGAGGTTCCACTCGGAGATGAACAGCTTGATGTTGGGGTTCGGGCACTTCGCGATCATGTCGGCATAGCGCTGATACTGCTGCGCCAGGCGCACCGGGCCGGTGGCGTAGCCGCCCTGCTGCTCGTAGTGGTGCAGGCTCATATAGTCGAAGAAGCGGCCGGAGCGGTTCAGGAAGGCCTCGTCTTCGGGGAAGCCGCCGCAGACGATGATCTTGATGGAAGGATCCACCGC
>ONQP01000040.1 GCA_900319975.1 uncultured Bacteroidales bacterium
GAGAACGATCTTCATGCCGCGCTCATAAGCCTTATCGATGATATAGGAGAGAAGATTGACTTCATTCTGGAGGATCAGATAGTCGCCCTCAGCAAAATTCGCGAGGACTTCGTCAATGCTTTCTTTTGTCTGCATCTGGTTGGTTCCGCCGTAAAGAATGATGCAGTTCTGGCCTTTGGCGTCGACCTGGATAATAGTGTGGCCGCCGGGAACCGGGAGAGTGCGGACATAATCCGTATTCACGCCATTTTCCTTGCACGCGTCAAGAAGCATCTGTCCGTCAGTACCCACAGCACCTGCGTGATAAACGGGAACGCCGGCTCTTGCCAGGGCGATCGACTGGTTGAGTCCCTTTCCACCGCAGAAAGTGAAGAAGATTTAACCCAGATTCGACAGGAATTGTATGACTACGGATTTACCAAGAAACGACCAACCGTAAAAAAACATGCACTTATTGCTGTCATTACAGCCTCTGTGCTGGCTGCTTCCTGCACCCCCAAGGTTTCCGGTATCCAGACGGAGAAGTGCCAGTTCTCCGACGCGGGCGCGCATGCCCGGCTGAGCATCGAGGCCGAGCTGCCCGTCGCCGCGACGGAAGGGACGGCCGTGATGCGCCAGACGCTCGTCGACGTGATGGACAAAGCCCTCGCGAACATCGACCCGGGCGAGGAGCGGCGCGCGTTCCCGCGTTTCGACGGGGATATCGACGACGTCCGGGCGCTGGGTGCCTATTACGGCGAGAAGACTTTCGCGGAGATCACCGCGAAGTCGCAGGCCGACGTGGACGAACGGACGGCGGACATCCAGTCGAACGACAACCTGACCGAGGAGGAGCGCCGGCAGGCGCTGGAGAATCTGCCGGGCTGGGAGTTCGAGCTCAAGCTGGACAAGGTCTATGAGACCGACCGGATCGTGGTCTTCGATTCTTTTAACTATATCTATCTGGGCGGCGCCCACGGCGGCATTACCGGCGACGGCGCGCTCACCTTCGACAAGGAGAGCGGGATGCGCATCCGGGACTTCTTCGTGCCGGGCGCAGCCGCGCAGATGCAGGACCTGCTTCGGCAGGGCCTGGAAGAGTATTTCGCGGAAGCGTCGGGCGGGGCCGAATACGACCTGGCGGATTTCCTCCACCTGGACGGGGACCTGATCCCGTTGCCGC
Source organism: uncultured Bacteroidales bacterium (assembly GCA_900319975.1). Taxonomy (GTDB): domain Bacteria; phylum Bacteroidota; class Bacteroidia; order Bacteroidales; family UBA932; genus Cryptobacteroides. Next base: position 1,163 of record ONQP01000040.1, read on the forward strand.
GTTGGGCTCCGAAGCCTACCGCAGAGGGTCTCGTGCTGACCTACCAGCAGTATGAGATAGCCGCCTATGCGGCTGGAATGCCTTCGTTTACCCTGTCTTACGATGAGGTGGCTCCTTATCTGCTGCCGGAGACGAAAAAAGATCTGGGCCTGTGAAAAGAATCGTAGTCAAGATTGGATCGAACGTCCTGACGCGTGCCGACGGCACGCTGGACGTCACGCGCGTGTCCGCGCTGGTGGACCAGGTGGTCGAGCTTCGCCGCCGCGACTGGTCCGTGGTGATCGTGAGCTCCGGTGCCGTGGCCTGCGGCCGCACCGAGCTGCGGCTGGACGAGGACCTGGACAGCGTGGAGCAGCGTCAGCTGTATTCCGCCGTAGGCCAGGTGCGGCTGATGGACCTCTATTACCGCCTGTTCCGCGACTACGGCCTGCAGGTGGGCCAGGTCCTGACGACCAAGCGCAATTTCGAGACGGCGCGCGAGCGCGAGAACCAGCGCGCGTGCATGGAGGTGATGCTCCAGCACGGCGTGGTCCCGATTGTCAATGAGAATGATACCGTGAGCGTCACCGAGCTGATGTTCACCGACAACGACGAGCTGTCCGGCCTGATCGCCGGGATGGTCGGCGCCGAGACGCTCGTCCTGCTGAGCAACATCCCCGGCCTGTACGACCGCCATCCGGACGAGCCGGGTGCGCAGATCATCCGCACGGTCCACTGCGCGGACGACCTCTCGGCCTGCATCCGCGAGAAGAAAAGCTCCCTCGGGCGCGGCGGGATGGTGTCGAAGTACAACACCGCCCGGCGCGTGGCGGCGGACGGTATCCGCGTGCTGATTGCCGACGGCAAGCGCGAGCGGATCCTGCCGGACCTGCTGGAGCACCCCGAGAAGACAGTATTTACCGAATTCCTACCTTAATACGAAATGAACACTTTTGAAGCAGCCAAGCGGGCGGCGGCGCAGGTGGCGCTGCTCCCGGACGCGGAGCGCGTGGCGGCGCTGGAAGCCGTCGCGGACGCCATTTGCGCGCAGAGCGCAGAACTCCTTGCCGCGAATGCGGAAGACCTCGCCCGGATGGACCCGCAGAACCCCCTGTACGACCGTCTCAAGCTCACGCCCGAACGCCTGGAGGGCATCGCCTCCGACATGCGCCACGTGGCGCAGCTGCCGTCCCCGCTGGGGCGCACGCTCGAAGACCGCACGCTGCCCAACGGGCTGCGCCTGCGTAAGGTGAGCGTGCCGTTCGGCGTAATCGGTGTGGTGTACGAGGCGCGCCCGAACGTGACCTTCGACGTGTTCTCCCTTTGCTTCAAGAGCGGCAACGCCTGCGTGCTCAAGGGCGGCAAGGACGCGGATGCGTCCAACCGCGCCGCGCTGGCGCTGATCCGGGGCGTCCTCGCGCAGCGGGGCCTGCCGGAGTGCGCCGTGACGCTGCTTCCTCCGACGCACGAGGCGGTCGGGGAGCTGCTGGGCGCCGTCGGCTACGTGGATCTGGTGATCCCGCGCGGCGGCCGCCGCCTGATCGACTTCGTCCGCGACAACGCCAAGGTGCCCTGTCTGGAGACGGGCGCCGGCGTCGTGAATACCTACTTCGACGCCGCCGGCGACTTGGAGATCGGCCGCCGCATCGTGTGCAACGCCAAGACGCGCCGCGTCTCCGTCTGCAATGCGCTGGACTGCCTGATCGTCCACAAGGACCGCCTGGCCGACCTGCCTGCGCTCGTGGAGCCGCTGGCGGAGAAGAAAGTGGTCATCTATGCCGACGAAGCGGCCTACGCGGCCCTGCAGGGCTGTTATCCGCTGCTCGAAACCGCCACGCCGGAGTCTTTCGGCACGGAATATATGGACTACAAGATGGCCGTGCGCACGGTCGCCTCGATCGACGAGGCGCTCGCGCACATCGCCCGCTACGGCTCCGGCCACAGCGAGAGCATCGTCACGGCCGACGCCGCCGCGGCGACCCGCTTCCAGGCGGAGGTCGACGCCGCCTGCGTCTATGTCAACGCACCGACGAGTTTCACCGACGGGGCCCAATTCGGACTGGGCGCCGAGATCGGGATCAGTACCCAGAAACTCGGCGCCCGTGGCCCGATGGGCCTGTGCGAAATCACCACCTATAAGTGGCTTATTGACGGAAACGGCCAGACCCGGCCGTAAGGCCCGCTATCTGTGGCGGGTCCAGGGCTCTGCGGCCTTCTCGCACAGCTGGATGAAGTGCGCCTTGAGCGCCGGCCAGCTGTAGTAGGGGCCGGAGACGGGCTCGATGCCCGGCAGCAGGACTTCCTTCTCGTTGTAGAGGATCTTGGTGAGGACCTCACCCTTCTTGTCCTTGTAGAATACCATCTGGATGTTGGTCGCCATCGGAATCTGGAAGAAGGCGTACCAGCCGTTCAGGTGTGCTTCCTGGTAAGGGAACACGCGGCCCTGCGGGTCGTCGATGCCCATCAGGGCGAAGAGCGGCAGGATGGAGGTGTCGTGGCCGAAACGCAGGTCGGCGGCGCGGTGGCTCTCCGGCTGGATGGCCACGTCGGCCTTCTCCACGAAGTCCATCAGCAGCGGACGGATGGCGTAGCGGATCACGTCGCCGTTCTCCACGGAGCCGCCCCACATCCGGTAGATGGAGTCGTTGCCGCTGGCCCAGAAGTAAGCCAGTTCTTCCGGCGTGAAATGCTTGCGGTAGATCTCCACGTCGAGCTCGTCGATCAGCTGGCAGAGGCCGCCGGCCTTGCAGATGTCGTGCACGAAGGGTTCCGGGTTGCCGATGGCCTTGATCGCGGCGTCGACATCGGTCACGAGCGGGGTCAGGAAGCGGGTGAAATCATAACCCGGCTCGCCCGGGGCGGGCTGGAAGACGGTCGGGCCCTGCGGGCGCGGACCGAAGTTGCGCGGTGCGCGCGGGGCCGGGGTCTCGCCGGGGCGCGGGATGCTCAGGCTCGGGTTGATGTAGGCCATGAAGCGCTCGGCGCTGGTGAAGGTGAAATCTTTCTTGGGATACTGCTCCTTGAGGCTGTAGATGAAGTTGATCATGCTGACGATGCAGCGGAAATTGGTGCTGGAGAAGCAGTTGATCTCTTCGCGGTTCTTGTCCTTGAAGATGGTGGGGTAGCGCTTCGCCATACGGGCGGCGAGCTTGCGGTGCTCCATCGCACCGTGCGTGGTCAGGGAACCTTCCATACCCTTGTGCGCGGCCACGACGGCCTCGACGTCGGCCCAGAGCTCCTTGCCGGTCTGGGTCAGGAGGCCCAGCGAGTCGAGGACGGGGAAGCATTCCTGCGCGCGGGCGGCGAAGGTGGAGTTCAGTTCATAACGGGAACCGTGACGGCCGTAATGGGAAATGTAGAAGGGCTTGAATCCCTTCGGGGCCGGGGTGTCGTAGATCGGGTCGAACTCGTAGACGTGCATGTTGTTGGATGCGCGGTCGGGGTTCTCGGCGAACAGCCGCACGGCGTCTTCCTGGGCGGCCGCGGTGAAGCAGGCGGCGAGGGCCAGGAGGATAGAGAGGATTTTTTTCATCAGAGCTATAAATTATGATTGGTTGTTAATTGGTCTGCTCGGGGAGCGTCGCGCTGAAGGGGATGACGGGCAGGCCGTTGGCGCCCTTGAGCGTGCCGACTTCAAAATCTTTGTAGCAGTAGCGCACCGAGACGGGCTCGGGCACGGCCGGCGTGGAGAGGGTGACGGTGGCCCCTTCGGGGAAGGAGAAACTCACCTCGGCGTGCGCCGGGTGGAACGCGCCGCCCTTGCCGGCGATCTCGAAGCCGCGGATCTCGTCCGCGCCCATGAAGCCGGCGCGGGCGTTGTGGAAGCTGACGACGACCCGGCCGCCCTCCACGCGCATTTCCTTGAAGCAGGGGTTCAGGGCCGGGACCGTGGTGTAGCCGTAGGCCTTGTTGAGGGCCATGTAGCAGAGACGCTCGCCGATCTGGCGTTTCTGCGAAGCGTGGACCTGCGTGCGCTCGTATTCGTAGGCGAGGTCGTTGGTGCCGACGATGCCGGCGTTGGGGATGCGCTGCGAGGCCAGGAACTGCTGCTCGCGCACGATCGGGCCGTGCCCGTCCTGCAGGCCGTACTGGCCGTCGTAATAGTCATAAGGCTGCAGCTCGACGATCAGGAAGGGGATGTCCCCGCGCCCGAAGTCCCTGCGCCACTGCGCCGCCATGGCCGTGAGGCGGTCGGCGTAGTCGTAGCAGGCGATGCTGATGTTGGATTCGCCCTGGAACCAGAGGATGCCGGCCACGGTGTAGCGGCTGGCGGGCTTGAACATCGCATTGTACATGATCATCGGCTTGTACATGTCGTTGACGTCCGGGTTGGAGGCGTCGGCCAGGTCCACGTCGGGGCAGCCGGCCAGCAGCTCGCGGCTCATCCAGGCTTCGATCACGGAGCCGCCCCAGCTGGCGTTGATGATGCCCACGGGCACATCCAGCGCCCGCGACAGGCGGGTGGCGAAGAAGAAGCCCACGGCGCTGAACTGCGGGGCCGTGAAGGGATTGCATTCCACCCAGACACCCGCGGCGTCCTCCTTGGGCGTGACGGCGCGGTCTTTCCGGACGGCGAGGTAGCGGACGCCCTTGTATTGGTTCGCCATCGCGATCTCGTCGAGCGCGCCTTCGACGGGCGTGCCGAAGCCGCCGCCGAGCGTCATTTCCATATTGCTCTGTCCGGAGCAGAACCACACCTCGCCGATCAGCACGTTGGCGGCCTGGACGCGCTCGGCGCCGCTCTCGGCCACGACGGTCTGCGGCTCGAAAGTGGCCGCCGGCGTGGGAAGCAGGGCTTCCCAGCGGCCCTGGGCGTCGGCTTTGACCGTCACGGGCTGTGCCAGCCAGGTGGCGGTCACGCTGACGGTGGCGCCGCGTCCGGCCGTGCCCCAGATCCGGGCGTCGGTGCGCTGCTGCAGGACCATGTTGTCTCCCAGCAGGGAGGCGAATTTCAGATTGCCCGCCCAGGCGGCGGTGCCGATGCTGGACAGGACGGCCAGAGCCGCGAGGATCAGTTTCTTCATCGTGTGGTTATTTGACGGGAACGAGTTTGATTTCGTAGAGGCGCGGCCAGTTCTTGCCGGTCAGGTAAATCTTGCCCGTGGCGGGGTCTTGCGCGATGCCGTTGAGCACGTCCGTGTCGGGCTTGCGGAGCTTGTCCGGCAGCAGGCCGCTGCAGTCGACGGTGGCCTCGACGGTGCCGTCGGCGGGGTTGATGATGACGATGACGTCGGTCGTGTAGACGTTCGCCCAGATCTTGCCGTCGATGTATTCCAGCTCGTTGAGCAGGCGCTGCGGGCGGCCGTCCTTCTTGACGGTCACGACGCGCTCCTGCTTGAATTCGGGCGTCATGAAATACAGCCGGGCCGAGCCGTCCGAGGCGATCAGGGACTTGCCGTCGGTGGTCAGGCCCCAGCCCTCGCGGGGATAGGAATAGGTCTGGCGGTACTCCAGCGTCCTGGCGTCGTAGACGAAGGCGACCTTGTTGAGCCAGGTCAGGATGAAGAGCTCGTCGCCCAGCATCACGGAGCCTTCGGCGAAGAATTTCTGCTGGAAATTCATCTTCGAGAGGACTTTGCCGGTCGCGAGCTCCACCTCGCGGAAGGTGGACTCGCCGAACTGGCCGGTGCTCTCGTAGAAATGTCCTTTTTCAAAGAACAGTCCCTGGGTGTAGGCCCCCGTGTCGTGGGGATATTCCTTGACGACCTGTACCTTGTACTGTTTCACGCGCCCGACGGAGCAGCCGGTGCCCAGCAGGGCCAGCACCAGGATCAACGTAGCGTGCAGAATGCTTTTTCTTACCATTTATCGTAGTGGATGTTCTCCGGTTTCCATTTGTCCTTGGGCTGGTCGTCACCGGCGGGATAGCCGACGGGTACGACGCAGTAGGGGGAGACGTTCTCCGGCAGGCCCAGGGCCTCGCGGACGGTGGACACCCGCTCGTCATAGGGGTAGCAGGCCGTCCAGACGGCGCCCAGGCCGATGGCCTCGGCGGCCAGCAGGAGGTTCTCCGTGGCGGCGGCGCAGTCGGCCGTCCAGTTGGGGTTGGCGGTCTCGACCGGCTCGGCGTCGGGCTGCCCGAAGGGCCGCATCATCATCGTGGTCTGTCCGCAGACCACGAACACGGCGGGCGCCTGGGCGATCATCCCGCCGCGCGGGCCCGCCAGGGCGTCCTTGACGGCCTGGTCGGTCACGACGACGAAGCGCCAGGGCTGCATGTTCATGCCGGTGGGCGCGGCCATCGCGGCGCGGAGCAGGGTCTCGATCTGGTCCTGCGTGAGCTTCTGGTCGGTGTAGGAACGCACGCTCTTGCGTGCGAAGATGGTGTCGAGGGTGGCGTTGCCCTGCTCCTGTTTGGGAGCGCAGGATACGAACGCGGACACGGCAAGTGCGAGAAGCACGAGGATTCTGACGGATTTCATGCTAATTGGTTCTTGGATTGGATCCCACAAATATAATGAATTTAACGGTATCTAGAATCTGTATCCCAAAGACCATTCCAAGTTGAGGCCCCGGTGGGTGTCGCGCAGGTCCACGCCGGCGAAGAGCCCGCCCAGCCGGGCGAACTGGTAGCGCATGCCGACCTTCTTGAGGACGGGGCCGAAGCGGTCCGCGAGGCCGGTGCGCTTGGAGAGGTATTTCCCGACGATGACGTGGGCGGATATCTGGCGGTAGTGGAATTCCTGGGTCAGGTAGATGCCCGCGTGGAACGGCGAATAATTGTCAGGATCGTCCTCGCGGCCTGTCTGCAGGACGTCCGTCATCCAGTAACTGTTGTCGGACCAGCCCCCTTCCGCCCCGATGCCGGTGGCGAAGACGGGGGAGTAGCGCCAGACCAGTTCGGTGCAGAGGACGACGCGCGGGCGGGCCGGCGCCTTGTGGTCCGAGTGGCCGTTCCTGTCATAGACAACCTGCTCGTCGACGAAACAGAGTACGCCGGCGGCCGCGGACACTTGCAGGTGCAGTCCCTTGGGGTATTCCGGCCGCTCCGGGCGCACTGCGGAGCGCGGCGTAAACTGGACGGGGGCCAGATAGTAGCGCGTGCCGACGCTGAGGCTGAGCTCGTTCGTGCCACAGTTCTCGGCTGTGTGCATGGCGTTGGAGTGGTGCGTCAGGTACACGCCGCCGGTCAGCGCCCACTGCGGAGCGAGGAGCAGTTCTGCGTGCAGGCCGGCGCCGACGTCGAAAAAGACGTGGGAGCCGATGTAGACGTTGCCCGGGTTGGTCTTGTAGTCGTAGCACTGGTCGGAGTAGGCAAGGCCTATCTCCGCGGCGGGACCGAAGCGGAAGGTCCGGGTCCGGACCCAGTCGAACTGGGCCCAGCCGTACAGGTTCACGATGTCGCCCAGGCGGGAGTCGACGGGTTCTTTATTCCCCGAGGGGATGTAGGGCTTGAATTTCATCAAGCCCGCGAAATCGTGGGAAAGGCCGATGCCGAAGGTCGGGTAGTTGTAGGCCCATTCGTACCAGTTGCCGTCTTCCGGAAGCGTGGTCAGGCCGGCTGTGACGCCGACCAGGCCGCTGACGTGGGTGTTCAGCAATATGTCGCGGAGTCTGGCACTGTTCAGGAAGTCGTTGCAGCGGGCGTAGGCTTCCACGCTGAGGTGTTCGCGGTCGATCGTCTGCGCTGACGACAGGCCGCTGCCCGCTGTCAGGAGCAGGCCGACGGCCAGCAGGCCGGTTCTGATGGTGTTTTTCATATTTGTTCGTCGGGTCCGGAATTCTCCGGTTTCTTGAAGATCTTATAGCCGATGGCGGCGACCGTGATGCTCATCAGCGGGGAGATCCAGTTGAAGAAGCAGTAGGGGAGGTAGGCGAGGGTCGGGACGTGCAGGATGGTGGACTGCGTCATGCCGCAGCTGCTCCAGGGGAAGAGCGGCGAGGTGACGGTCGCGGAGTCCTCGACGCTGCGGCTGAGCAGCCGGCGCTCGTAGCCTTCCTTGTCGTAGGTGTCGCGGAAAATGTCGGAAGTCAGGATGATGGAGAGGTACTGGTCGGACACGATGCCGTTGAGGAGCGTGCCGGAGGCCACGGTCGTGGAGACCAGGCCGAAGCGGCGGCGGGCGAGCGGCAGGATGAGGCGTGAGATCTCGCGCAGCATCCCGCTGGCGCGCATGCAGCCGCCGAAGCACATGCCGCAGATGATCAGGTAGATGGTGTTGAGCATGCCCAGCATGCCGCGCGTGGACACGAGCGCGTCCACTTCGGCGTTGCCGGTCGCGAGGGTGACGGAGTTGTAGACGGATTCCATCGTGCCGGCGAAGAAGACCTTGGCGCGGGAGCCCTGCACGATCTTCTCGCCGATGCCGGCGACCAGGTCGGGCTGGAAGATGAGGGCGAAGACCGAAGCCAGGACCGTGGAGATGGCCAGGACGATGAGCGCCGGGCGCTTGCGCGCGATGAGCCAGGCGGTTACGAGCGGAACGACCATGAGCCAGGGGCTGAGGTTGAAGGTGCGGTCGAGCGCTTGCGCGTATTGCTCCACCTGCGCCGCCGGCGCGCCCTGGCGCGAGAGGCCGAGGACGGTGAAGACGATGAGCGTGATGGTGATGGACGGCACCGTGGTGACCATCAGGTAGCGGATGTGCGAGAAGAGGGGGACCCGGTTGATGGACGAGGCCATCACCGTGGTGTCGGACAGGGGCGAGATCTTGTCGCCGAAATAGGCGCCGGAGATGATGGCGCCGGCGATCAGCCCGTCGGAGAAGCCCTCCGCCTTGCCGATGCCCATCAGCGCCACGCCGATGGTGGCGATGGTCGTCCACGAGCTGCCCACCATCAGGGACACGAGCGCGCACAGGGCGCAGGCGGACAGCAGGAAGACCTTCGGGGAAATGATCTTCAGACCATAATAGATGAAGGTCGGCACGATGCCGCTGACGGTCCACGCGCCGGACAGCGCGCCGATCAGCAGGAGGATCACGATGGCGTTGGTGACGTCGCCGACGTTGGAACGGATGGCGTCCTCGAAGGTGCTCCAGGGCGTCTTGTAGCGCCACATCGACAGCCAGACGCAGATGCCCGTGGCCACGAGCAGGGAGACCTGCGAGGGGCCGAGGATGGCGTCGCTGCCGAAAATGCTGATGTCCAGGGCCAGCAGGCCCACCAGTACGATGACCGGAATCAGGGCTATGAGGATCTTGCCGTTACCTTTGTGCTTCATACGGAGCCGCAAGTTACAAATTTTTAAAATTTTTACAAACTGCCGGGACGGGTGCCCGGGCCGCCCGGAGCGCCTATGTAAATGCGGTTGTCGACAGGGGTTAGGGGAGAAGACGGGCGGAGCGGATAAAACGACAAAAGGCCGCTGTCTCAGCGGCCTTTTACGGTTAGTTAGTAGTGTATTACCTTATAGAAGGTTAATTATTGTTGGTTAGAAGTCTCCCGTACAGAACGGGAGTAGAGTTGTTTCATTTCCGATTGCAAAGTTACGCACATTTTTTAATTCTCCAAACTTTTTTGAAAATTTTTTGGAAGAATCTTGATTTGATTTTAAAATTATTTATTAATTAACTCCGGGCGGAGTCTCTTCGTGCGCTCCAAAGCTTGCTCATCTTGCCAAGACTCAATGAGTTTCGGGTTTCCGCTCAGCAAAACGTCCGGAACCTTCCAACCGTTGAATTCGGCCGGCCGCGTGTAGACCGGAGCGGAGAGAAGTCCGTCCTGGAAACTGTCCGACAGCGCGGAAGTCTCGTCTGTCAGCGCGCCGGGGATCAGGCGGACGATCGAGTCGGCGAGCAGGGCCGCCGGGATCTCGCCGCCGCTGACGACATAGTCGCCCACGGAGATCTCCCGGGTCACGAGATGCTCGCGGATGCGGTGGTCGATGCCCTTGTAGTGGCCGCAGAGCAGGATGATGTTCTCCTTGAGCGAGAGCTCGTTGGAGATGGCCTGCGTGAGGCGCTCGCCGTCGGGGGAGAGGAAGATGACCTCGTCGTAGTGCCGCTTGGCGCTCAGCTCCTGGATCATGTTGTAGACCGGCTCGATGCGCATCACCATGCCGGCGTCGCCGCCGTAGCTGTAGTCGTCGACGTTCTTGCGCGGGCCGATGCCGTATTTGCGGAGGTTGTGGACCTGGATGTCCACCAGGCCTTTCTTGATGGCGCGCCCGACAATGGAGTGGGAGAGGGGGCTCTCCAGCAGCTCGGGCACGACGGTGAGGATATCGATTCGCATACTGATTCGTTTTATGCCGCAAAATTACGGTTTTAATTTATATTTTAGTATATTTGTCAGCTATAACTATTTTAAAACTCTGAGAATATGAGCGAAAACATCAATCCTGAGGAGATCCGGAAGGACTTTTCAGATGTAGAAAGCCAGGTGGTGGACACCGTTCCTGCCGAAGAGGCTCCCGTCGCAGAACCGGCCCAGGCCGAAGAAACTGCCCCCGCCGCACAGGCGGAAAATCTTGCCGACAAGTCTCTCGCGGAGCTCTCCGAAATGTTCGTGCAACTCAAAGACAGCGCGGAGCGGATGTCCCGTTCCAAGGAAGCCGAAGCCATCAAGTCGGCGTTCTACAAGCTGTTGGGCCGCCTCAAGGGCGAGAGCGGCGTGTCCGAGGAGGCGGAGTCCAGCCAAGACAATCCTTTCGAGGCCGTTGAGCAGAATTTCAAGGCGCTGTATGCCGACTACAAGAAGGAGCGCGCCGAGTTCAACAAGGAGCAGGACGCCCGCCGCGAAGAGAACCTGGCCAAGAAACAGGCCATCATCGAGGAGCTCAAGGCCCTCGTCGAAGGCCAGGAGGATGTGAGCTCGCAGTTCCCGGCTTTCCGCGAACTCCAGAACCGCTGGAGGGAGGCGGGCCCCGTGCCTGCCACCGCTTTCCGGGACATCAACGATACCTATCAGTTCTATGTGGAGAAGTTCTACGACATGGTCAAGATCAACCGCGACCTGCGCGACCTGGACTTCCGCAAGAACCTCGAGGCCAAGCAGGCTTTCTGCGAGGCCGCCGAGAAGCTCGCCGACAATGAGAATGTCGTGAGCGCTTTCCACGAGCTGCAGAAGCTGCACGAGCAGTGGAAGGAGTACGGCCCGGTGGCCAAGGAGTACCGGGACGACATCTGGAACCGCTTCAAGGCCGCCACGGCAGTCGTCAACAAGCGCTACCAGGCCCACTTCGAGGGCTTGAAGGAGCAGCAGGCGGACAACCTCGTCAAGAAGACCGAGCTCTGCGAGCGCACCGAGGCGGTGGCCGCCCGCGAGATCAAGAACACGGCGGAGTGGAACGCCGCCTCCAAGGAGATCGAGGACATCCAGGCCGCCTGGCGCCGCATCGGCTACGCCACCAAGAAGGACAACCAGAAGATCTACGACCGTTTCCGCGCCGCCTGCGACGCGTTCTATACCCGCAAGCGCGAGTTCTACTCCGGCATCAAGGACAGCATGAACGACAACCTCGAGAAGAAGCTTGCCCTCATCGAGCAGGCCGAGGCGCTCAAGACCAGCACGGAGTGGAAGAAGGCCACGGATCAGTTCATCGCCCTCCAGAAGCAGTGGAAGGAGATCGGCGCCGTGCCGCGCAAGAAGAGCGAGGCGCTCTGGAAGCGTTTCCGCGCTGCCTGCGACGAGTTCTTCACCGCGCGTGACGCCAACGCCGGCGGCGAGAACGACTACTACGGCAACCTCCGCGCGAAGCGCAAGGTCGTCGAGGACATCCAGGCGTATGCCTCTGCCGGCGACGCCGCGGCCGACGAGACCGCGATGCGCGAGTTCGCGGACCGCTGGGCCGCCATCGGCCACGTGCCCTTCAAGGAGAAGGACGCCGTCAACAAGGCGTTCCGCGATGCGATGCAGGAGAAGTTCCCGTCCTACGGCGCCCAGCGCGGCAGCGGCGCTCCGCGTGGCGGCCGCGCCCCGCGCAGCCCCAAGGACCTGCTCATCGAGAAGTACAACAAGCTCCAGCAGAACATCACTACCTACGAGAACAATATCGGATTCTTCTCCGCGTCCAAGAACAGCGCTCCGCTGATCCGTCAGATGGAGGAGAGAATCGAGCAAGCCAAGGCCGAGTTGAAGGAATTGGAGGCGCAGATCAGAAAGGCTGAGGAGGGCGAGGCATAATGGATAAGAATACAGTCATCGGTTTTGTCCTGATAGCCGCCATTTTCATCGGCTTTTCCATCTTCCAGTCCGGACAGATGCGCAAGCAGGCTGAGCTGCAGGCGCAGCTCGACTCCGTCGCGCGCGCCGAGGCCCTGGCCCTGCAGGCCGCCGAGGCGGAGCGCATCGCGTCCCTGCCGGACGAAGCGCCCGCCGCGCCGGAGGCCGCCCCGCTTCCGATTTATAAGGATTCCTCCCTGGAGGCCGCTTCCCACGCCGCCGCGCAGCTGGTGACCCTGGAGAACAGCAAGCTCCGGATCCAGTTCACCACGCAGGGCGCCCAGCCCTATGCGGTGGAGGTCAAGGACTACAAGAATTACGACAGCACGTCGCTGTTCCTCTTCAAGCCCGGTCAGGCGGAGTATTCGCTGAGCGTCTATGCCGGCGAGTCGATCCGCACGAAGGACTTCAACTTTCCGCTGTTCCCCGCGGGCTCGCATCCCACGGACGATACCATAGGCGCGCTGTCCATAGCCCGCTGGCTGATGGGCGACCGCACCAGGGAGAAGCTCGTGCAGAGTATGGTCCAGCTATGCAACAGCTATCCCCGCGCCGGGTACAGCCACCGCTTCAAGGGATGGCTGCGGAGCGTGGAGCACCTCCCTTACGGCGGCAACACCAACGGCAGCGCGATGCGTGTCGGCGCCTGTGGATGGGCTGCGAAGAGCCTGGAAGAGGCGCTCGA
>ONQP01000080.1 GCA_900319975.1 uncultured Bacteroidales bacterium
TGCGAGTTAGTAAAAACAGCCCGTGGGTAGGTCGGGGCCGGGCCGGATGGGGGTGGGACGGCTAGAGGAGGGCGGTGAGGCAGCGGCGGAGGCTGTCGGCCCAGTAGGGGATCGCAAGGTCGAAGGTGGCCTTGATCTTGGTCTTGTCAAGGACGGAGTAGGCGGGGCGCTTGACGGGGCTGGGGTACTCCTCGGAGTGGCAGGGCTGGATGTCGCAGGCGGTGCGGGAAACTCGTCCGGTGCCTGGCTGGGAGGTGATGCTGGGGCTGGTCTGGGCGGTGAGTTCGTCGGCCATGGCGGCGATGGTCTTGGTGAAGTCGAACCAGGAGCAGACGCCTTCGTTGCTGTAGTGGTAGATGCCGGTGCGGGGATAGGGGGCGGCGGTGGGGGAGGCGGAAGATGAATGCCAGGCGGCGTAGTCGCCGAGGATGACGAGGATGGCGGCGGCGAGGTCGCCGGCGTAGGTCGGGGTGCCGGTCTGGTCGAAGACGACCTTGAGCTGGGGCTTGGTGGCGGTGAGGTGGAGCATCGTCCGCACGAAATTCTTGCCGAATTCGCTGTAGAGCCAGGCGGTTCGCAGGATGACGTAGTCGCAGCCGACGCGGCGGATGGCCTGCTCGCCGTGCAGCTTGGTCAGGCCGTAGACGCCTGTCGGCGTGCCGGCCTGGTCCTCGCGGCACGGCCGGTTGTACGGCTCCGCGCCGAAGACGTAGTCCGTGCTGATGTGGACCAGCAGGCCGCCGGCCTCCTTCATCGCGACAGCGAGGTTCTCCGGGGCCTTGGCGTTCAGCCGCTCCGCCAGCTCGGGCTGCGTCTCCGCGGCGTCCACGTTGGTGAAGGCGGCGCAGTTGACCACCGCCCCGATCCGCTCCTCGCGCACGAGCGCACGGAGCGCCTCCAGGTCGGTGATGTCGAGGCGGCGCGTGGACGTGTCCACGCCAGCGCCGCCGAGGCGCCGCAGCATCGCGACGGACTCTTCCGAAGCGTCGGCGATGTCGGTGAAGACGAAGCGAGATTCTTCGCTGCGCTCAGAATGACAGGCGGCGGCGAGGCGCAGCGAGTTGCCGAGCTGGCCGTTGGCGCCGGTGACGAGGATATTCATATCAGCGATAAAGGTCAACGTTGTAATCGAAATCGAGCGGCGAGTCCTGCAGCGCGGCGCGGACGCGGTCCTTCTCGCTCATCACGGCGCGGTCCCACGGGATCCGCCAGTCGATGCCGAGCGCCGGGTCCAGCAGCTGGATGCCGGCGTCCGCCTCCGGATGGTAGAACTCGTCGCACTTATACTGGAAGACGGCCGTCTCGCTGAGCACCGCGAACCCGTGGGCGAAGCCCTTCGGGATGAAGAACTGCCGGTGGTTCTCCTCCGACAGCTCCACGGCCACGTGCTGCCCGAAGGTGGGCGAGCCGCGGCGGATGTCCACCGCCACGTCCAGCACGCTCCCGCGCACGCAGCGCACCAGCTTGCTCTGCGTGAAGGGCGGCCGCTGATAATGCAGGCCGCGCACCACGCCGTAGCTGGACATCGACTCGTTGTCCTGCACGAAAGTGACGGCGTGCCCCAGGAGCGGGACGACCTTCTCGTCGAACTCGCGCTGCGAGAAACTCTCGAAGAAATAGCCGCGCGCGTCTTCAAAAACGCGCGGCTCCAGGATCAGGACACCGGGGATGTCGGTAGGGAGGACGTTCATACGCGTTTGTCGATACATTTGAGCAGATACTGCCCGTACTGGTTCTTCAGCATCGGCTGCGCCAGCTCGCGCAGGCGCGCGGCGCTGATCCAGCCCTGCTGGTAGGCGATTTCCTCGAGGCAGGCGATCTTGAGGCCCTGCCGCTTCTCGATCACCTCCACGAAGATGGAGGCCTCGGCGAGGCTGTCGTGCGTGCCCGTGTCCAGCCACGCGAAGCCGCTGCCGAAGGTCTGCACCTTCAGCTCGCCGGCCTGCAGGAACTCCTGGTTGACCGTCGTGATCTCCAGCTCGCCGCGGGCGGAAGGCTTGATCCGCCGTGCGATGTCCACCACTTTGTTGGGATAGAAATACAACCCCACCACGGCGTAGTTGCTCTTCGGGTGCGCCGGCTTCTCCTCGATCGAGAGGCAGTTGCCGGCGGCGTCGAACTCCGCCACGCCATAGCGCTCCGGGTCGTCCACGCGGTAGCCGAAGACGGTGGCCTTGCCGTCCGCCTCGGCGGCCCGCACGGCCTCCTTCAGCATCCCGGTCAGGCCCGCGCCGTGGAAGACGTTGTCTCCCAGCACGAGGCACGCGCAGTCGTCGCCGATGAACTCCCGGCCGATGATGAAGGCCTGCGCCAACCCGTCGGGGGAGGGCTGCTCGGCGTACTCGAAGCGCACGCCGTAGTCCGACCCGTCGCCGAGCAGCCGCCGGAACCCGGGGAGGTCCTGCGGCGTGCTGATAATCAGGATATCGCGGATGCCCGCGAGCATCAGCACGCTGATGGGATAATAGACCATCGGCTTGTCGAAGATCGGGAGCAGCTGCTTGCTGACGCCCTTGGTGATGGGATAAAGCCGGGTGCCAGTGCCTCCGGCGAGGACGATGCCTTTCATATCAGGGATGATTATATCAAAACAAAGATAGGAGTTTTTTGTTATATTTGCGCCTATGCACCGCATCAAGTCATTCGTCATCCTGCTCGCAGCCGTCCTCCTGGCCGGCTGCAACGGCATTGAATGCCCCTTCACCGGGACCTTCGACCAGGTCCTCATCTACTACGGAATGGGCTACAACAACCTAAGCTACAACCTCGAAACCAACCTCGACCAGCTGCGCACGGACGTGCTCCCCGGCCTGTCCAACAACCGGGCCATCGCCGTCTTCTGCCATACCACCGCCGGCGGCTACAAGACCCCCAACCCGCCCGTCCTGATGCGCTTCTACCGCGGCTCGGACGGCAAGCCCGTGACGGACACCCTGAAGGTCTATGAAAACATGGACCTCAGCGCCTCCAAGGAGTCCATCCGCCAGGTGCTCCAGGACGTCAAGGAGCTCTTCCCGTCGCGCCGGTACGGCATGCTCGTATCCTCGCATGGCACCGGCTGGCTCCCGCCGGCCTACAACTACAACTCCGAGACCTCCCGCGCGTCGCGCCGCAAGGCGCTCGCGCAGCCCGCGACGCCCTGGCCGGCCACCAAGGCCATCGGCAACCAATACGTCGGCTCCGCCACCAACGTCACCTGGGTCCCCCTGCAGGACTTCGCCGAAGCGTTCCCCCTCCATCTCGACTACCTCATCCTCGACACCTGCCTGTCCGGCGCCGTCGAGGTGGCCTATGAGCTCAAGGACGTCTGCGACCGCTTCGTGATTTCTCCGGCGGAGATCCTGACCGCCGGCATGGTCTATACGACCCTCTCCTGGGATATGTTCGCCGCAGGCGACCCGGACCTCCGGACCTATTGCGAGGAGTATTTCAAATACTACGACTCGCAGTCCGGCAACCACCGCGCCGGCACCATCACCCTGGTGGAGAGCGCGGGGCTGGATGCGCTCGCCGGCGCCTTCGGCGCCATCGTCGACGCGCATCGCGCCGCCCTTCAGCAGCCCTCCGTCCGCGAGTCCACCCAGCGCTACTTCTACAACTCCTCGCCGCTCCGCTTCTTCTACGACCTGCGCGACTTCTGCGTGCAGCTGGGCGCCACCCCCGCGGAGCTGGACCGCCTGGACGCGGCCCTCGCCGCGGCGGTCCCGTACCACGCCGAGACCCCGATGTTCTTCGACCTCCCGCTCGAGCACTGCTGCGGCCTCTCCGTCTATATCCCCGAGGCCGGTCGTCCGCAGCTCAACGACTACTACAAGACCCTCGCCTGGAACAGGGCCGTAGGGCTTGTAGAATAAAGATTTATTTGGATTACTACGCAATATTTTATATATTTGTCAAACTGTATTGCCCTGGATAGGGCTGCAGGGTGGGTCACTGAACCGGCTCTTGGATAGGAGCGCGCCAGTCCGACGGGCACGAAATCCGTCTCGACCCGATTGTATTCCGGGCACTCTGCTCTCAGAGGGCCGGGGAGTGGAAGAAATACGCCGCTCGTGACATCCAACAACATCCAACCATCCTCACAAGATCCCCACTGGTACGCCCTTAAGGTGTTCTACAACAGGGTAGTATATCTCCGTTCTCTCTTCCCTGAGGACGTCGAGACCTATACCCCTATGCAGACCGTCGAGCAGTACGAGCGGGGAAAGCTCAGTTATGTCCAGAAGCAGCTGATCCCCTCGCTGCTTTTCGTGCGTTGTACCGAAGACTGGCTGGTCCGGTTCAAGATGGCCCACAACGACGACTTCATGTACTACGCCTCGCTGGAGAGCGGCAAGCCCGGCGTCATCCCCGACAAGGAGATGCACTCCTTCATGCTCGTCACCTCCGCCGACGCCGGCCGCAACGTCAAGTACTTCGGCATCGACGCCCCTGAATACCACACGGGCGACCGCGTCCGTGTGACCGGCGGCATCTATGAAGGCGCCGAAGGCTACATCAAGCGCATCAAGAAAGACCGCAAGCTCATCGTCTCCGTGACCGGCGTCGCCGTGGTCGCGGTGAGCTACATCCACCCTGATTTCCTGGAGAAGATATGAAAATCGCAGTCGCCGGCACCGGCTATGTAGGCCTCAGCCTCGCTACGCTCCTGGCGCAGCACAACGAAGTCGTGGCCGTGGACGTGGTCCCCGACAAGGTCGACAAGATCAACCGCCGGATCAGCCCCATCCAGGACAAGGAGATCGAGGAGTACCTGGCCGAGAAGCCGCTGCGCCTCACCGCCACGCTCGACGGCGCGGCGGCTTACCGCGACGCCGACTTCGTCGTCATCGCCGCCCCGACCAACTACGACCCCAAGCAGAACTTCTTCGACACCACCCACGTCGAGGAGGTCGTCGAGCTGGTCCTGAGCGTCAACCCGGAGGCCGTGATGGTCATCAAGAGCACCGTCCCCGTGGGCTACACCCGCTCCCTGCAGCAGAAGTACCCCGCCGGGCGCTTCCTCTTCTCGCCGGAGTTCCTCCGCGAGAGCAAGGCCCTCTACGACAACCTCTACCCCTCCCGCATCATCGTCGGCCACGACGGCGGGAAGGCTCCCGCCGAGGCCTTCGCCGCGCTGCTGCGCGGGGCCGCGCTCAACGACCCGCAGGTCCTCTTCATGGGCACGACCGAGGCCGAGGCCGTCAAGCTCTTCGCCAACACCTACCTGGCCCTGCGCGTCAGCTACTTCAACGAACTCGACACCTACGCCGAGATGAAGGGCCTCGACACACGCGCCATCATCGAAGGCGTGTGCCTCGACCCCCGCATCGGCACCCACTACAACAACCCCTCCTTCGGCTACGGCGGCTACTGCCTCCCGAAGGACACCAAGCAGCTGCTCGCCAACTTCAACGACGTGCCCGAGAACCTCATCAAGGCCATCGTCGAGAGCAACCGCACCCGCAAGGACTACATCGCCGACCGCGTCCTCGAGCGCGCCGGCTACTACAGCGCCAACAGCGACTTCGACACCTCCAAGGAACACGAAGTCGTGATCGGCGTCTACCGCCTCACGATGAAATCCGGCTCCGACAACTTCCGCCAGAGCGCCATCCAGGGCATCATGAAGCGCATCAAGGCCAAGGGCGCCACGGTCATCGTCTACGAGCCGTCCCTGCCCGACGGCAGCACCTTCTTCGGCAGCCTGGTCGTCAACGACCTCGCCGCCTTCAAGGCCCGCTCCGCCGCCATCATCGCCAACCGCTACGACCCCGCCCTCGACGACGTCGCCGGCAAGGTCTACACCCGCGACCTCTTCAAGCGCGACTAAAGATTTGAAAACGACGACTACGAACATACTGAAACGTTGCCTCGCGGCCTGCGCGGCCCTGCTGCTGACGATGTCAGCGGCCCGGGCCCAGTTCGCCGACTGCAGCACCGGCCTCCTGCAGATGCCCACGGCCGACATGCAGGCGGACGGCACGGTCATGATCACCAACAACTATCTCAACAAGCACGCCCTGCCCAAGAGCGGCTGGAACTACGACACCTTCCAGTACGGCATCTACGTGTCCTTCTGGAACCGCGTGGAAATCGGCTACGTCTGCACGATCTTCAACGGCAAATGGGACCCCCGCCCCAACAAGACCTACCGCCAGACGATCATGCGCAACCAGGACCGCCACTTCACCGGCCGCGTCGCCCTGCTGCGCGAAGGCGACTTCGGCGTGGCCTGGCTGCCGGCCCTCGTGGTCGGCATCTCCGACCCGACCACCGGCGCCGGCGGCGGCGAATACCTCGAAGCCGACGTGACCAAGGGCAACGGCTTCTTCAACCGCAACTTCGTCGTGCTGACCAAGCACTTCCAAACCCCCTGGGGCACCCTGGGCGCCCACGCCGGCTACCAGTTCAACCGCCGCAAGGACTACCCCCTCAACGCCCCCTGCGTGGGCGTCAACTGGCAGCCCAAGTGGCTGCAGAACCAGGGCATCCTCGACAGCCTGGACCTCATCGCCGAATACGACGCCCGCACCGTCAACCTCGGCCTCACCGCCTCCGTCTGGCGCAACCACTTCGAGGCCATGTTCGAGCTCCAGAACTTCCGCTGGATCAACTTCGGGTTGAGGTATAAGTTCCGGCTGAAGAAATAAGATAACAGAGAACAAGAAAGACAATGCCAATTATTCTCCGCGGGCTGAGACTGCTGTCCGCATACCGATTGAAGCGGAAAGTCTCGAGGATCCCCGGCAAAATTAGCCGAAAACTTACCAGGAAACTTGCCAGAAGATGTTGGTTCCTCTGGCGGCATTTTTGAAATGCGTCCAACCATAATTGACAAACAATGAAGACAGTCCTTACGTTTGGAGTATACGATATGCTCCATATAGGTC
>ONQP01000023.1 GCA_900319975.1 uncultured Bacteroidales bacterium
CTCCTGCTCGAACTTGCCGAGGGCTTTGTTGATCTTGTTGAGCGAACCCACCTGGTTGAGCGGCAGACGCACGATGCGGCTCTGCTCGGCGAGGGCCTGAAGGATGCTCTGGCGGATCCACCACACGGCGTAGGAGATGAACTTGAAGCCGCGGGTCTCGTCGAACTTCTCGGCGGCCTTGATCAGGCCGAGGTTACCCTCATTGATGAGGTCCGGGAGGCTCAGGCCCTGGTTCTGGTACTGCTTGGCCACGGACACGACGAAGCGGAGGTTGGCGCGCGTGAGCTTCTCGAGCGCCACCTGGTCGCCCTTGCGGATACGCTGGGCGAGTTCGACTTCTTCTTCCGGGGATACCAGCTCCTCGCGGCCGATCTCCTGGAGATACTTGTCCAGGGACGCGCTCTCGCGGTTGGTGATGGATTTGGTGATCTTGAGTTGTCTCATATACAGAAATAAAGCTTGTAATCAGGTACGTTTACATCCTCTTATACGAAGAAATCCCGCGTAAGTTTCACACTCCCGCGGGATTTTTCTCCAATAGTTATCAACAAGCTTTATTCGTCTTTGCCGAAGCCGAAGTAGGCGGGGCGTCCGTTGGCGTCGTAGCCTTCGATGAAGATGGAACGCTTGCTCTTCTTGGCGATGTCGATCACGTCCTGCGGCTTGCTCACCTTCTGGTCGTTGACGAAGCGGATCAGGAAGCCGTCCTCGCCGCCGGCGCGCGCCACCTTGCCGTTGCCGGCGGAGACGATCCGCACGCCGTTGTCGTCGGCCTTGAGCTGGGCGCCGTAGAAGGCCACCGTGCCGTCGCTGCTGACCGTGCCGTCCTTGACCGTACCGTCGGTGAATTCGACCCGCAGGTCAAGCGTCTTGCCGGCGCGGAGCACGCGGACGTTCGCCTTGTCGCCCGGATGGAAGCTGTTGACCTTGGCCTGGAGAGCAGGCATCGAGGCGATCTTCTCGCCGTCGATGGCGACGATGACGTCCTCGGCCTTGATGCCGGCCTTGTCGGCGGCGCCACCCTTGACCACTTCGCTCACGAACACGCCTTCCAGCGAATCCAGATCCAGTTTCTTGGCAATCTCGTCGTTGACGGTGCCGCCGGAGATGCCGAGCATCGCGCGCTTGACGGAGCCGAAGTCGATCAGGTCGGCGATGACCTTCTTGACGATGTTGGACGGGATGGCGAAGGAATAGCCGGCATAGGAACCGGTCGTGGAGACGATGGCGGTGTTGATGCCCACCAGCTCACCCTGCTTGTTGACCAGGGCGCCGCCGGAGTTGCCCGGATTGACGGCGGCATCGGTCTGGATGAAGGATTCAATCTTGAACTGGCCGTCGTAGTTGGGCATCGAGCGGCCCTTGGCGCTCACGATGCCGGCCGTGATGGTGGAGCGGAGCTCCTCACCCAGCGGGCTGCCGATGGCGAGCACCCACTCGCCCAGGCGGAGCTTGTCGGAGTCGGCGAACTGCATCGCGGGCAGGCCGGTGGCGTCGATCTTGATCAGGGCGACGTCCGTGGCCGGATCGGTGCCGATCACGGTGGCGTCGTAGGTCTTGTTGTTGTTGAGGGTCACCTGGATCGTGGTGGCACCGTTGACGACGTGGTTGTTGGTCACGATATAGCCGTCCGGACGGATGATGACGCCGGAGCCGCTGCCCTGGCGCTCGCGGCCGCCGCTGAAGCCTTCGTCACCGAAGAAGAAGCGGAAGAACGGGTCGATCTCCTGCTGGCGCTGCTGGGGCTTGATCGTCACTTTAACATAAACGACCGCCTCGACGGCGTTCTCGGCTGCATAAGTAAAGTCGGGATAATCACTCAATGACAGATTGACAGTCCGGACCATCTGACTGTCCGGAGTGAAAGTGCTCTGCTGCACCGATCCCTTCGCGGGAACCGCGTTTTTCACGATGAAATACGCGGTCAGGCCGCTCAGGAGCACGGAAAGCACTACGATAAGAAAACCTTTTTTCATATATAGCGTATTTTGAAATTGTCCGGGATTAAAAAGTCAAATTACATGCCAAAATACAAGAATTAATTCGTAAATTTGCGTGAATGATTATAGGAAATAATTAAAAAGAAAGACTGATATGGAATTCAACGTTTCAAGCGCCGGCCTGCTCAAGGGCATCCTCGATGTATCCAAGGCGATTCCCGCCAAGACCGCCCTTCCGATCCTGGAGAACTTCCTCTTCGTCCTGAAGGACGGGAAGCTGGAGATCACGGCCTCCGACCAGGAGCTCACGCTCCGCACCCAGGTCGAGGTGGACAGCATCGCCGAGGAGGGCAGCATCGCCGTGCCCGCCCGTCAGATGATGGACCTGCTGAAGGCCCTGCCCGACCAGCCGATCACGATCAAGACCGCCGGCGAGGGCGCCTTCGAGTGCATCTGGAGCAACGGTAATTCCTCGCTCCCCTATTTCCCGGCAGCGGACTATCCCGAAATCAACGGCGCCGGCAGCGACGCGCTCACGGCCACGGTCCCCGCGTCCGTGCTCGCCGAGGGCATCGGCAGCACGATCTACGCGACCGCGGACGACGAGATGCGCCCGGCGATGAACGGTATCTTCTTCGACATGGACCCGGAGAGCACCACGCTCGTGGCCTCCGACTCCCATAAGCTCATCTGCTACACCACGCGTGCCTTCCAGTGCACGGAGAAGGCCTCCTTCATCCTGCACAAGAAGCCCGCGGGCGTACTGAAGTCCATCCTGGACAAGGACGTCGAGGACGTCACGATCTCCTTCGACTCCTCCACCGTCGTGTTCACCTTCGGCAGCACGATGATGGTGTGCCGCCTGATCATCGGCAAGTTCCCGGAATACCGCAAGGTCATCCCGTCCAACAACGCCAACATCCTCAAGATCGACCGCGCCCAGCTGCTCAACACGGTCCGCCGCGTGGCCGTGTGCGCCAACAAGGCCTCCAACCACATCAAGTTCGAGCTCGCCGCCGGCCAGCTGGAGATCACGGCGCAGGACCTGGGCTTCGCCCTGGCCGCCTACGAGAAGCTCTCCTGCGACTACAACGGAGAGAACCTCGGCATCGGCTTCAAGTCCTCGTTCCTCATCGAGATCCTGTCCAACATGACCTGCGGGACGGTCGTGATGAAGTTCGCGGACCCGCGCCGCGCCGCCCTGATCGTGCCGGCCGAGGAGGAGGAAGAGAGCGAGAAGATCTGCGGCATCCTGATGCCGATCATGGTTTCCTAAGGAGGCGCAGGCATGCAACTGGAGCTTACCCGGCCGCTGCTCTTCTTCGACATCGAGAGCACCGGCCTCAACATTCCTGAAGATTCGATCGTGGAGCTGAGCTTCGTCAAGGTCTTCCCTGGCGGAGAGGAGCGCGTCAAGACCTGGCGCATCAAGCCCTGGGACTACGTCCGCAACTGCCAGCGCCCGATGAACCCGGACGCCTCCAAGGTCAACGGCATCAAGGACGAGGACCTGACGGACTGCCCCGTGTTCTTCGCGGTGGCCGACGAGGTCGCCGAATGGCTGCAGGACAGCGACCTGGCCGGATTCAACTCCGCCAAGTTCGACCTGCCGATGCTGGCCGAGGAGTTCGAGCGCGTCAAGCTCGCCGGCAAGGACCTCCACGTGGACCTGCACGCGCCCCTGATGGTGGACGTGCAGAACATCTTCCACGCCATGGAGCCGCGCAACCTGCGCGCCGCCTACCGCTTCTACTGCGGCGGCGAGGACTTCGAGAACGCGCACAGCGCCGAGGCCGACACCCTCGCCACCTACGAGGTGCTCAAGGCCCAGCTCGACCGCTACCAGGAGCCGGACAAATACCGCGAGCAGACGCTCAAGAACGACGTCAAGGCCCTCGCCTCCTTCGTCGGCAAGAAATACGTCGACTTCTCCGGCCACCTCATCCTGGACGACAAGGGCGAGATCCTGATCAATTTCGGCAAGCACAAGGGCAAGACCGCCCGGCAGGTATACAACTCGGATCCGTCCTATTTCGCCTGGATCCAGCAGGGCAGCTTCACGCTCGACACCAAGGCCCAGTTCGCCAAGCTCGAGGAGCAGTTCAAGCGCGAGCGGCTGGCCGCCAAATGGAACGGCAAACTGTTCTGATTTCCGTTGGATATATCCCCTGAAAATGCTACCTTTGCGCCGCCAAAGCGAAGGTAGCATTTTTCACAATATATGAGACTGATTCCTATCTACACCTGGAACAAAGGTGTCCTTGAATTCAACAAACGCAGCGGACGTCTGTCCAAAAAGCCCTGGTTCCAGGGCGTCCTTCTGATGGTCTGCGTGTTGGTCGCCATGCTGCTGGCCAACCTCCCGTTCACCCGTCAGCTCTATCACGACCTCCTGGAGACGCACATCCAGCTCCACCTCCACAGCGACAACGGCCTCGTGGATGTCCTCTTCCCGCGCGACCTGACGGTCGAGAAGTTCATCAACGACATCCTGATGGTGATCTTCTTCTTCACGGTCGGCCTGGAGATCCGGCGCGAGATCGCCCACGGCGAGCTGTCCTCGCCCAAGAAGGCCATGCTGCCGGTGATCGCCGCTTTCGGCGGCGTCATCGCCCCGGCCCTCATCTACACCGTCATCAACCATGGCTCCATGGCCTCCAGCGGCTGGGGCATCCCCACCGCCACCGACATCGCCTTCGCCGTGTGCATCCTCTCGATGCTCGGCGACAAGGTCCCGGTGTCCCTGAAGGTATTCCTGACCGCCCTCGCCATCGCGGACGACCTGATCGCCATCCTGGTGGTGGCCATCTTCTACGGCGGCCAGATCAACTTCCTGCTGCTGGGCATCGCCGTCGCCGTGATCCTCTTCACCCTGCTGCTCCGGCACGTGGGCGAGAAGCATATGTTCCCCTACCTGCTGTGCGCCTTCATCGTGTGGGCCCTGTTCTTCTACAGCGGCATCCACGCTACGATGTCCGGCGTGGTGATGGCCTTCCTCATCCCGGCCACCTCCCGCTACAACAAGGCCCAGTACGTGCGCAAGCGCAACCGCTATCTGGCACAGCTCAAGGAGCTGGACAGCATCGACAGCGAACCGTTCCCCAACGGGCCGCAGAAGCACGTCCTGCGCCGCCTGGAAAGCGTCGCACACGGCTCCATGGACATGAGCTACCGCGTGGAGCACGCCCTCAATCCCTGGGTGAACTTCCTGATCATGCCGATCTTCGCCCTGGCCAACGCCGGGGTCGTCATCAGCGATCCTTCCTATTTCAACGTGTTCAGCTACGACGCCGCGATGGGCAGCGTCTCGATGGGTATCTTCCTCGGCCTGCTGCTCGGCAAGCCCGTGGGCATCACCCTGTTCAGCTGGCTCGCCATCAAGCTCAAGGTGGGCGCGATGCCGGAGAAGGCCAACTGGGCGATGTTCTTCGCCGTGGCCTGCCTCGGCGGTATCGGCTTCACGATGTCCATCTTCGTGGACACGCTCTCCTTCGGCGAGCAGGCTCCGGACGTGATGAACCACCTGCGCGACGCCGGCAAGATCGCCGTCCTGATGGGTTCCGTCTGCGCCGGCCTCCTCGGCACGGTGCTGATCAACCTCGTCTCCGCCGCCAAGAAGAAATAAGGAGAGTGGCTCTCACAACAGAAAACGCCTGGCTGGTCAGCCAGGCGTTTTCGTTGTTTCGAGCCACTTAACAGACTTGAACTGTTGACCTGCGCGTTACGAATGCGCTGCTCTACCGACTGAGCTAAAGTGGCAATGGGAATGCAAAGGTAGTATTTTTTTTGGAATCTCCTACTCGTTCGCGCTATTTTTCTTGTGCGTCATGATATCGAGCACCATTTTGTCCGTTTCCTGCATGCCGACGGAGCCCAGCCGGGTCAGGTTGTGGATGCAGCGGTCGACGTCGTCCTCGATCAGCCCCTCCACGCTGGACACCGAATGGTTCTGCACGGCCAGCATCGCGCTGAGCACGGCGGTGGACACGCCGCTGCTCACCTTGAGCGCGCAGCTGGGCTTGGCGCCGTCGCAGACCATGCCCGCGAGATTCGCGATCATGTTCTTGACGCTCGCGGCCACCTGGTCGTAGCCGCCGCCCATCAGATACGTCATTCCGCAGCTGCTGCCGGTCGAGGCGACCACGCAGCCGCACAGGCAGCTGAGCTTGCCGAGGCTCTGCTTGATGTAGATGGCCGTGAGGTGGCTCAGGACGAGGGCGCGCGTGAGTTCCTCCTCGGTGTTGTGGTTCTCCCGGGCGAAGACCACCACGGGGAGCGTGGCGGCGATGCCCTGGTTGCCGCTGCCGGAGTTGCTCATCACCGGGATCATCGCGCCCGCCATACGGGCGTCGCAGGCGCTGGACGTGGCGCTGATGATGTGGCTGAAGATGCTGTCGCCCATGATGCCCTTGCCGAGCGGACGCGAGAGCGTCTTGCCCAGCTCGTGGCCGTAGTTGCCCTTCAGGGCCGCCTCGGCCGCGGCTTCGTTGAGCCGGCGGGATTCGTTGATGAATTCGATGTCCTCCAGCGGGGCCGTGGTGGCGAACTCGAAGACGCGGCGCAGCGTGAGGTCGCCCTCGGCCGCTTCTTCCTGCTGCTGGCCCAGCCCGGCGCGGCGGTCCACCTCCGGCCCGTCCGGGCCCTCCAGGTACACCAGCCGCGTGTGGTCGCGGGCGATGACGGCGCGGGCGCGCTTCTCCCCCGCCGTGCAGGTCACGTCGATGTAGAGGACTTCGTCGCTGTCGGCAGTAAGGCCGATGTGGACGGGGTTGCTTTCCAGCCAGGCCTTCGCCTCCTCCACCGCCTGCGGACAGACGTCCTTGAGGACTTCAAGCCCGTTGGCGCTCTTGCCGATCAGCGCGCCGAGCGCGACCGCGATCGGCAGGCCGGTCATCCCCGTGCCGGGAATGCCCACGCCCATCGCATTCTTGAGCATGTTGGCGCTGAGGGAAACGTCGATGCGTTCGGGCCTGAGGCCCAGCGCTTCCGTGGCATATGCGGTGCAGAGTGCGACCGCAGCGGGTTCCGTGCAGCCGATGGCCGGCACGACCTCCCGCTTGATGAGAGCAATGATCTGCTTGTTGTCCATAAGACAAAGATACGGAATAATTGCTATATTTGCGTGTAACTCAACCACGAAACCTATGCGACTTGATGGAAGAAGACAGAGTACCAACGTCGATGACCGGCGTGGTATGTCCACCGGCAGGGCAGCCGGCGTGGGCCTCGGAGGCCTGATCATCATCGGTATCATTTCCCTGCTGATGGGCGGCGACCCTACGGAGGTCCTCCAGCAGATGGGTTCGGCCGGCGGCACGGAGATCGTCTCGCAGAGCGGCCGCACCCCGACCGCCGAGGAGGAGGAGCTCGCCGTGTTCTCCAAGCAGATCCTCGCAGGCACGGAAGACGTCTGGACCGAGATTTTCGCCCGGAACGGACGGACCTACGTCGCTCCCAAGCTCGTTCTCTACAACGACTACGTGCAGACCGCCAGCGGCACGGCGTCCGCCCAGATGGGCCCGTTCTACAACAGCGCGGACCAGACGGTCTACATCGACCTTTCCTTCTTCACCTCGATGAAGCAGCAGATCGGCGCGGACGGCGATTTCGCCTATGCCTACGTCATCGCGCACGAAGTCGGGCACCACGTGCAGTACCTGCTCGGCACGCTGCAGCAGGCGCACCAGCAGATGTCGCGCGTGAGCCAGGCGGAGAGCAACCAGATCAGCGTGCGCCTCGAGCTGCAGGCCGATTTCTATGCCGGCGTGTGGGCCTACCACGACAACCGGATGTACAACTCCCTGGAGCCGGGCGACCTCGAGGAGGGCCTGGCCGTCGCGGCCAAGATCGGCGACGACTACCTGCAGAAGAAGGCCCGCGGCTACTCCCAGCCCGAGACCTTCAACCACGGCACCTCCGAACAGCGTTCCCGCTGGCTCAAGAAGGGCTTCAGCACCGGCAACCCGGCCCTGGGCGACACCTTTTCCCCCAGCTACAGCCAGCTGTAATCCTGTATCAATCCATAAAAGGGCGCTCATAATTGAGCGCCCTTTTTATTGAGGAATCTGTCGGTTACAGGGATTTGGCGGCATTGAGGCCGGCCAGGGCGCCGGTCGCGAAGGCGAGCTGGAGGTTGTAGCCGCCGGTGTCGGCGTCGATGTCGAGGACTTCGCCGCAGAGGTAGAGGCCCGGGACCACGCGGGATTCCATGGTCTTGGCCACGAAGTCGTCGGTGGACACGCCGCCGGCCGTGACGACGGCCCGTTCGTAGCCGACGTAGCCGGCGATGTCGAACTGCCAGGATTTGAGCGCCTTGGCGATGCTGACGAGGTTGACCCAGACTTTGGTGTCGGCGCGGCCGCGGCGCTCGAGGGTGATGATCTCGGGGTGCATCGCGGTGAAGCCGGGGATAAGTTCGCGCGGCATCAGTTTGCCGAGCAGGATGCGGCAGCGCTCCTTCTCGCGCACGCCGCGCGAGCGCGGATCCTTCTCGATCTCGGCCCAGAGCTGCTTGATGCGGACGGTGAGTTCGGTGAGGTCGACGCCGGGCTTGAGGTCGAGGTCGAGGCTGACGCGGGAGCCGTTGACGAGGGCCTTGACGGCCTTGCGGCTGAGCTGAAAGCCGACCGGGCCTTCCAGTCCCCCGTCGGTGAAGTCGATGTCGCCGAATTCGCTGTCGGCTTCGGTGCCTTCGATCTGGAGCGAGAGCTGGATGTTCTTGAGCTGGATGCCGCAGAGTTGCTGGCCGAGTTCGGCGAGCGGGGTGCTGCGGTCGATGTGGAGGTCTTTGTCTTCCGTCTGCTTGTAGCCTTTCGGGACGAGGGCCGTCAGGGACGGGAAGGTCGGCACGAGCTTGTGGCCAAGCTCCGTCGCCCAGCGCAGCCCGTCGCCGGTCGAGCCCGTCGTCGGGTAGCTCAGTCCGCCCGTCGCCACGATCAGCCGCGCGCATTTCCATTCCCTACCGTCAACCAACTTCACGTCGAACCCCTGCGGCTGGCGCTCGACCGACGCAACTTCAGCTTCGGTTTCGATTTTGACGCCGAGGGAAAGGCAGGCGTTGACGAGGGTGTCGACGACGTCGGAGGCGTGGTGCGACGCCGGGAAGGCGCGGTCGCCGCGCTCGACGACGGTCGGCATCCCGAAGCTCTCGAACCAGTCCACGACGGCCTGCGAGGGCAGATTATAGAAGGCGGACTTGACGAAATTGGCCTTCGAGCGGATGTGCCCGGAGAACGCATTCCAGTCCTTGACATTCGTAAAGTTGCAACGTCCCTTGCCCGTGATCATCACCTTGCGGGCCGGGCGCGGCATCTTCTCCAGCACGGTCACCTGGGCCGCGCTGCCGGCGTCCACGAGGGCGCGGGCGGCGTGGTACGCCGCCATCAGCCCGGACGCGCCGGCGCCGATCACTACAATCTCAGAGCGCATCTTATCTCTCTTTCAACCAGACTTCCATCTTGCCAGGCCCGCGGTGGTCCCAGGCATAATAAGGGATGAGCGTCAGCTCACCGTCCTTGATCACATTGACGCCGCCCAGCAGGTCGCTGCGGAATTCGCACGTCAGTGCGTCCGTCGCCGCGACCTCGGCCTGCAGCACGTCGACCGTGTTGTCCGGCCACTCGGCGCAGTACACGATCGGGCCGCACTCCACGGCCAGGCGGCCCCGGTCGGCCTCCACGGCCTCGTGGGCGCGCACGAAGCGCGGCGCCACCGGCAGCTCCAGCGTCACCTCGTCACCGGCCTTCCAGCGGCGCGTGATGCAGAAATAGCCCTGCTCGAGCGCCCCCTGCTGCTCCTCGCCGTTCACGCAGACGCGCCACGCGGACGGCGCCTCGTCGGCAAAGGCATACAGGTCGCCGGGGACCACCTCGCCGCGCGCCCAGCCGGGGATGCGCAGGCGCAGGGTGAAGGTCCCGGCGCGGTTGTCGTCGACCGTCAGCCGGACGTCGCCCCGCCAGGGATAGCCGCCGGTCTGCGTGAGCGTGACGGCGCGGCCCGCGAGGGCGTGCGTCACCGTGCCTCCGACAAAGAGATTGACATAGAGGTCCTTATCCTTCGCTGCATAGGCGTAGCCGGGCACGGACGGGATGAAGCGGCAGATGTTGGACGGGCAGCAGGCGCAGCCGAACCAGGGCTCGCGGTCGTAGCGGCCGTCGGACTCCAGCGGGTTCGGGTAGAAGAAGGCGCCGCCGTCCAGCGACACGCCCGAGATCACGCCGTTGTAGAGGCTCCGCTCCAGCACGTCGATGTATTTGGCGTCGCCGTGCAGCAGGAACATCCGGTAGTTGGTGTAGACGTTGCCGATGGCCGCGCAGGTCTCGCAATAGGAGGTCAGGTTCGGCAGCTCGTAGTTGTCGCCGAACGCCTCGCCGTCATAGCGGGAGCCCACGCCGCCGGTCAGGTAGAGCTTCTTCGAGACGAGGTTGTCCCAGATGCGGTCGATGGCCGCGATGTAGGCCTGGTCCCCCGTCAGGGCCGCCACGTCCGCGATGCCGGAATACATATACTCCGCGCGGACTGCGTGCCCGACCGCCTCGTCCTGCTCCAGGATGGGCTTGTGGGACTGGGAATAGGCGTTGCGCACCGTCGTGTAGCCGCGCTTGTCCAGGAAATACTTCGCCTGGTCGAGATATTTCTTCTCGCCCGTGGCGAGGTAGAGCTTCGCCAGCGCCATTTCGGCGATCTGGTGGCCCGGAACGCGCTCCAGCTGCCCCTCGCCGTCGCCGATCTCGCGGATGACGCAGTCGGCGTACTTGATCGCGATGTCGAGGAAATTGCGCTTGCCGGTGGCCTGCCAGTGGGCCACGGCGCCCTCGACCATATGGCCGAGGTTATAGAATTCGTGACTGCCGCCCTCCACCTCGGACCAGCGCTCGGGGCCGACCCAGGCGTGCGGGTGCCAGGGATTCATCTGGCGGGCGGTATTGAGATAGCCGTCCGGCTCCTGCGCCGCCGCGACCAGCACCAGCACGCTGTCGATATAGGCCTCCAGCGCAGCGTCCGGATAGGTCTGCAGGAGGTAGCTGGCGCCCTCGATCGTCTTGTAGACGTCGGTGTCGTCGAACGGGAATCCGCCCACGCGGTACGTGGAATCAGGCTTCGTGGCGCGCACGAAGTTGTCGTAGCGCCCCGTCTCCTCGCATTTGCTGAAGGCGAGCGGGATGGTCACTTCGCGGCTGGCCTGCAGGCGCGCACCCCAGAAGGGGTCGGAGACCTTGACGTCGGTGAACGGAACCTGGCCGATCGGGTAACCGGCCTGCGGGGCCTGCTGCCCGCAGGAGCACAGCGCGAGCAAGGCGGCGGTCAGGGTAAGGGCTTTGTTCATAGGCAGATACAAAAAAAGGGAAAGCTTAGTACATCGCACCGCTACGACCTCCTGCCCTTGCTGCCTTCCGGCCCTGGGGGAGTTCAGAGGGAGCTGGTCGTGTACGACTTTCCCGCTGCAAAGATAGTAAAAATTTAAATGCTGTTGAAAATCAACGGGAGAATATCATCCACTTTTTCAAATTTCCACACCTTGTCGGCCGAAATCATGATCACGGACATCGGCTTGCCGGACTTGGCCTGGTACTGGGCCATCACCTGCCGGCAGGCCCCGCAGGGCGTCGCCGGCTGGCTGCCCAGCCGCCCCATCACGCCTCCGGCCAGCGCGATGCTGAGCATATCCTTGTCGGGATAGCGCGCGCCGGCGGCGAACATCGCCGTCCGCTCCGCGCACAGGCCCGACGGGAAGGCTGCGTTCTCCTGGTTGGCGCCGCGCACGATCTGTCCGTTGGACATCCGCACGGCTGCGCCTACGTGGAAATGGGAATACGGCGCATAGGCTCCTTCCATCGCCTTGATGGCTTCGGCGGCCAGTTCGCGGTCTTCCGGGTTGAGTTCTTCGATCGAATTGTATTCCTGATATACGATGTGGATTTCCTGGTTCGTCATAGCATTATCGTGGTTATCCATTCAAAGATAGGACATTTCCTGCAAATAACCTACATTTCGACCCGGTCCCCCAGGAAACGGGGTCCCCGGTGCGTGGCCAGGTCCAGGTAGACCTTCACCCGCGCGAGCAGCTCGCGGCTGCGGGTCTTGAGCCCGGCGAACGCGCGCACGTCCGCCGCGTTGTAGGCCACGGCCTCGATGCCGTGGCGGCGCGCCAGGAAGACGGCGCGCTCGTTGTGGAAGCGCTGGCTGACCACGATGAAGGAAGCCTGTCCGAAGACTTCCCTCGCCCGGACCACGGAGTCCAGGGTCCTGAACCCGGCATAGTCCAGCACGATCAGCGAGTCGGGTATTCCCCGCTCGATCAGCGCCTCGCGCATCATCTGCGGCTCGTTGTAGGAGGCATCTCCGTTGTCCCCGCTCACCAGGATCTTGTCCACCTTGCCGGCGCGGAAGAGCGCCTCGGCGGCGTCGATCCGGTAGCGGAAGTAGAGGTTGGGGCGCCCGTCGTCCAGCTGGGCGGAGGTGCCCAACAGCAGCGCCGCGTGATGGTGCGGCACGTCCGCGAGCTCGTCGTAGACAAAAGGAGCGGACGCGCGGCGGATCCGCCCGTCGCAAAAGACGACCAGCCCTGCGGCCAGGACGGCCAGGGCGGCAAGGACCGGCAGCCAGGGAAAGCGTTTCTTCCCGGCGGGTTGCTTCTGTTTTCTCATACGGAAGGCAAAGCTGCAAAAAGAATACCTGAAAACGGCCGCCACGCTGGACGTGACGGCCGCTTCAAATCAAAGGGCAGGTCGGTTACGGTCTGGGATGGAACGGTTTGGACCCGTCGTCATGCTTCCCGCTGAAATCGGTCGGAACGCCCGGGAACACGGCACCATCGCCAGGCCAGCTCGGTTCATCCGGGACGATGGAGGCGCACAGCATGCCGAAATCGCAGAAGCCCGGCTTATTGCAAGTCTCGTCTCCCTTCCGGTGCTCACAGGTATAGGTGAGGATCGGCGGATTGTGCACGATACAGTTGGCCACATGCTGATAGCATTGCAGCGAATACTCCGGATCGTCCTTGGGGACGACTCCGGCGAAGGAAGAGAACGCCAGGGCGTTCAGCACGAGCAGCAGCGCCGCTCCGAGCATAGCCAGAAGATTCTTTTTCATACTGAAGGTCAATGTTTATAATACTGAGACCCCACTTCCTCGGCTTCAACTGCCATCGGCCACGAAAGGGCCTCCACCACATCGAAATCCAGCGGGAAGATACACCAAGACTCACCCGAGCAGGTGGAAGGCCTGTAGACCGTACATTTGACAATGCCGGAGACGCGGGGCTCGCAGAGATAGGTCAGGACCGGAGAACCCTGCTTGCTACAATAGCCGGAAGTCTGATAACAGCCCGTCGGGATCGGAGTGGTAGGAATCGGCTCACCGGCCGAGGAAGAGAACGCCAGGACGTTCAGCACGAGCAGCAGCGCTGCTCCGATGCTAATTAGAAGATTCTTTTTCATACTTATGGTTTTAGAAGGTTAAAGTCGTACCGGAAGTCCGTCCGGTGAATCGGATCAAAGCGGCTGCCGGTCCCGACAGCCGCTCGAGTAAAGTGCATGCTCTGAACAAATTAGATCGGAGAGACGATGACGATCGGCTCGACCGGGTCGATCGGGCGGATGGGGCCGACGATCGGGTCAAACGGACGGATCGGTTCGTCGATCGGATCCAGGATGATGGGAGCGTTGTTGCAGTTGTGGCACTTGTAGTAGTTGCGCGTGCACTTGTGGTTCGTCTTGCGGACGGTGCAGTTCTCACGCTGGACACCGTAGACATCGCAGGAGCTCACCGTCTGGTAGCAGCCCTCGAATTCAATCGGCAGCTGCGGCTCCGGCTTGGCGGAAGCAGACAGGGCGCAGAAAGCCCAGACGTTCACGGCGACAAGGGCCGTGGCAAGGGCACCGAAAAGGAGTTTCTTTTTCATGATAATCAGGTTTATGTCAAATGCGGCATCAGCCTTCACCTCACTTTGAGTCCTTCAGGGGGCGTCCGTGAGCCGGTCGGTAAAAAACAGCAAAACCGCCCGCCACGGGCGCCCGTCTGAAAGACATTGTTAGATATAGTTTATGGTTAATGCAGCATTAGTTGCATCGGTTTTATTTGATGATGACGTCCTCGATGACAGCGAAATCAGCATCAGCCGCGACAAGCTTGTCGGCCGCCTTCTGGGCGCACGCATACTTGCAGGTTTCAGCAGTCTTCTCAGTGGTACAGCAGAAGGTAAGACGCCAGATCGTACAATAGCACATGGTCTGGTACTTCCGGGTGGAACCTCCGCCGTTGCCGGGAGCGGCAGCCGAAGAGGAGAAGGCAAAAACGTTCAGCGCGACAAGGATCGCCGCGATGACACCGGTGAGCAGTTTCTTTTTCATAAGGCCTTTATTTTTATTGAATGATCGATGGTTATTCGGACACAATCGTCGGATCGGTAGGCACGTGGTAGTAGACACGGCCGAAGCAGTCGATGTTGCAATCCACGTCCGTCTTGAACGCCACACAGCTGTAGTTGAGGGCGTACGGGGAATTCGGATTGCAGTAGCTCATCGTCTGATAAGGGGTCGGTTTACCAGGCTTGATAGCACCTTCGGGGATCCGGGCGAAAGCGGAGAACGCAAGGGCGTTCACCACGATCAGGGCGGCGGCGATGCCGCCATAAAGCAGTTTCTTCTTCATAATGTGTTAATAGTTTTTTAATTACTCCCGCCCAAAGGCGGAAGCGGGGAACTTTCTACGGACGGATATCGACAGAGCGGTCAAATTCTTCGATCGCCTGCTGCTGATGCTGCGGGCAGTTGGAGACGACGTACCTCTTGCAACGTTCGCCCGTCTTCTGGGTCTGGCAGCAGAAGGACAGTCTCCAGGGAGTTACATAGCACATGGTCTGGTAGCAGGCCACACTGACGCTACCCCCACCGGAACCACCGGGGGCCTCGGCGTAAGAGGTGAAAGCGACCACATTGAACGCGATGCACAGAATCGCGATAACGCCAAACAAGAACTTCTTTTTCATAAGCATTGTTTTTTATGGGTTGGACATAAAGGCGTATCCATCAGTTTACGTTTATTTTAGGTATAATCTGGCGACGACGGGATTGTCATCCGGCGTCACGCGGTCCAGGACCTCCGGGTTGGAGACCAGGGCGCGCAGCTGCGCCAGGTCGCCGCCCATGCCGTGGTCCTTGCCCGCCAGCACTTCCGAGTTCATCAGGAAATAGAGACTGTTGCCGTACAGGTCCTGCATCATGCCGCTGAAAGGATTGTCGACCCCCTTGCCGAAGGAGAACCACTTCCAGGTGCCGTCCGACTCGAATCCATAGTGGAAGGTCACCTCCTCCCCTTTCTGGCAGAACTCTTCGAGGAACTGGTAGCGGTCGTCCTTCAGATATCTCCGGACAAGGGAGAATCCGATGGGAGACTGCATGATGGAGTTGGTCGCCTCGTAGGGATCGGAATAATGGTAGAAGTCCTCTCCGATGGCGGTCTTGCCGAAATCGAAGGTCACTTCCTCCCGGATCTTGCCGTCCTTGTAGGCATAGACGACCGGATTGTACGTGTCCGTGAAATAGACGGTGTCCCGGTAGAACGTGAACACGGGCGTGTTCGGGGTCATGTTGATGATCTTGGCGCTGGTCGGAAGGAAATCCGTCCGCGAACCGTCGTCGCCCATCAGGGCCGCCCGGCCGGGCCGGCCGGAACCGTAGCCGAAATAGACCAGCATCCCTTCCGGGACCAGGCAGGACTGCGTGCCGATGTCTTCCCGGTGCTCCTCCCGGACGAACTCGCCGTCCGCACCATAGAAGAGGACCTTGTCGGGATAGGAAAACACGGTCACGGAGCCGTCCGCAGCCACCTGCGAACTGAGA
This sequence comes from uncultured Bacteroidales bacterium, assembly GCA_900319975.1. Lineage (GTDB taxonomy): Bacteria > Bacteroidota > Bacteroidia > Bacteroidales > UBA932 > Cryptobacteroides. The sequence goes on from ONQP01000023.1 coordinate 15,782, forward strand.
ATCATAGGATATTCGCCGGGCCCGCGGCCCTTCACGCCGACGCGGCAGCGGAAGGAGCCGTCCCGGTTGAAAGCCAGGACGCGCCCGGTACGGGTGTCCGTCAGGACAAAGCTGTCGTCAGACAGGGTAAGCATCGGATCCACGCCAAGCAGGAAAGGAAGGCCCGTCTCCAGCGGGATGAGTTCGATGTGGTCCACGATGTCCGCGAGCGGAGCCACGCTGTTGGACCGCCCGACGGTGACGACGTTTTCATTGACATTCTGCACAGCCGGCTGCGCACACCCCGCCAGGAGCAGGGCCAGGGCCAGCATCCCTTCTATCTTCTTCATTGTCATTCTCTTCGTGCAGTTCGACTAAAGATCGACAATGGCGTCTTCGGCCTCGGGCTTGCAGGTCTGGCACACGAACAACCGGCAGAGGAATTCAAGACGGTTGGGCGTACACTTGTAGGTGATGCGCTTGCACATGCCCATGGACTGGTAACAGGAGCCGACCTCCGGCTCGGATATGGTTTCGGATTTCTCGTCCCCGGCCGCAGCAGAGAAAGCGAATACGTTCAGGACGATCAACATGGCAGTAAGGATGCCGGCCGCTATCTTTTTTTTCATGGATTTACTTCTTCAAAAAGGTGACATAATCATTCGTCAGTTCCGGCGAGCCCTTGACAGAGAGCATCGTGTGCCGGACGCCATCTTCCGTGGAGGCGAAGAAAAGGACTTCGTTCAGGTCGCGGAAGGCCTGGTTGCGAAGCAGGTCGTAGTCGTAGGTCTGGACCTTGACGGAAGGATAAAGCGCGAAGATGGCCTTCAGGTCTTTCGCCTTGAACTGCGGCGTCAGGAAGCGGATCGGGAAGTTGGCCTCCCCCGCATCCAGCGCCTCTTTCAGGACGTCGCACTGCTCGTCGACGCAGGCGCCGCAGACGAAAGGAGGGATGAAGACGACCATGCCGCTCTCGGACAGGACTTCCTGCAGGTAGCCGACATTGCGCAGCTCCTCGCGGATGGCGACGTCATCCAGCTTGACGAAACCGTTCCAGAGCGACTCCGTCGTCTGCTGGGCGGTAAAATACGCCTGGTTGCTTTGCATGACCGCGTTCTCCGACTTTTTGAGGGCGCGGTTGCTCCGGATCATCAGGAGGCATTGTGCGACGTTGACGCACAACAAGACCACGATGATGAGGATGAGTGGTGTTTTTTTCATTATGATGCTGTTTTTTGGGTTATTTCAATTCGATCTTCGCGATGACCGGGTTGTCGTCCGGAGAGATCCGCTCCAGCGCCTCGGGATTGACGATCAGCGCCCGCAGGGAGGCCAGGTCGCCGCCCATGCCGTTGTCTTCGGCGGTCAGGGCGTCCGCCGGCAGAAGGCAGTACAGGCTACCGTCCCGCAGGGCCTTGATCGAGCCGGCGAAGGGAGATTCGTCCAGCGGACCGGGGTAGAACCATTGCCAGCGCCCGTCCGTCTCGAAGGCGTAGAAGGCCTCGATGGCCGGTTCCTTCTGGAGGGACGTCTCCACGAACTGGTGGCGCTCATCCCGCATATAGCGGCGGATCAGCATGAAGCCGTCGGGCTGGGCCAGCATGTATACGGCCGCGTCGAAGGGATCCTCGAATTCGAAGAAATGCGCACCAAGCGCGTATTTCCCGAAATCGAATTCGAGCACGGGGCTGACTTCACCATCTTTATAGGAATAGACCGTCGGGTCGTAGGCGTCCGTAAAATAAAAGGTATCGCCGCAGGACGAGAAGAGGGGCGCGTCGGGCGTGATGCCGAGCACGTGGGCGTCGCTCTTGAGGAAGCCCCTGGCGCCGTCGGCGCCGTGCAGCACGACGCGCTCAGGCCGGCTGGAACCATAGCCATAGTAGGACAGGATGCCCTCGGGGACCAGACAGGACTGCAGGCCCAGGCCTTCCTGGCGCTCCTTGCGGAGCAGCCGGCCGTCCAGACCGAAATACAGGATGTCCTCCAGGTTGGAGAAGACGACGACCTCACCCTGGGCGTCCACCTGAACGTTCAGGATGTCCGGATACTCGGCGGGGCCATTGCCCGACATGCCGATGCGGTTGCGAAAGGAACCGTCCGGGGCGAAGAAAAGGATTTGGGAAGACGGGACATCCGTCACGACATAGCCGGACTCTACCGGCGTGAGCTCCAGCTCACCGCCAAGCAGGAAGGCATCGGCGGTCTCCAGCGGTACAAGCTCGATTTTCTTTATAGCGTCAGAAAACGGACTGACTGTGTCCGACTTTTCGAACACGACGGTCTCGACATCCGTCTTCTGCTGTGTGCAAGCTGCCGCCAGCAGAGCCAGCGGCATGAACCAATTAAAACCTCTCATTAAAAAACACAACACACTTTTATAGCATGATAACCTGCGCGGGAAGAGCTGCGCATAGCGATATGAAAAAGTTTATCCCGCGCAGGCATCACCATTCTGATTCTCTCCAGCCACACCGGGCCGGACAGTGAAGTAGCCATAGTCAACGTTAGACAATATCACAGATCGTAGTTGGAGAAAGCGCTCGGGCTACCGGAACCGGGAGCCGTTACGGTCCCTTTCTCTTTTGTAAAGTTATGTTCAATTTTCCATTTATGGAAAAGGTATGCGCGCGTGTTATCATTTTTTTCGTCCCATCCTGCACAGAAGTGCCTCCAGGGCCGATTTTGGCCTTGGGATGTTATCATTATTCTTAAAATGGAAATGGGCGGATTTCCGCCTCGGAGGCGTTTAGATGACCCCGCTGCCGAGCATTTCGCCATCGGCGGCGTACCACACCGCGAACTGTCCGGGCGTGATGCTGCGCTGCGGCTGGTCGAAGAGGATGAACATGCCGGCCTCCCGCATCAGGAGCGTGGCGTCCTGCAGCGGCTGGCGGTAGCGGATGCGCACGCGGTAGCGGCGCTGCTCGCCGACCTGCATCGCCAGGTCCGGCCGGATCCAGTGGATCTCGTCCGGCGCGATGTGCAGGCACTTGCGCAGCAGGCCGGGGTGGTTCTCCCCTTCTCCGACGTAGATGACGTTGCGTCCGATGTCGGTCGCGAGGACGAAGACGGGGCTGGCGTGGCCGCCGATGCCCAGGCCCTTGCGCTGGCCGATGGTGTAGAACTGCGCGCCTTCGTGGCGCCCGATGCGCTTCGCCCAGGGGTTCTCCTTGTCGCGCGTCTTCTTGATATGGCGCTTGCCGGAGCGGTAGGTCTCCGTCTCGAACCGGATGTCGGAATAGTCGAAGGGGGTGGACAGCTCGAGCAGCTCGGCGTCCGTCAGGTCCGTGCCCCGGGCCTCCAGTTCCCGGTCGCGGGCGTATTTCGCCGAGTCGGCGTAGTAGGCCCCGTAGACCTCCACCACGTCGCCCTCCACGCTCTTGAGCTTCTGCTGGAGGAAGACCGGCAGGTCCACCTTGCCTACGAAACAGATGCCCTGGGAGTCCTTCTTGTCGGCGGACGGGAGGTCCGCCTCCTTGGCGATGCGCCGCACCTCGGGCTTGCAGATGTCCCCGATGGGGAACATCGCCTTGGCGAGCTGCGCCTGCGTGAGCTGGCAGAGGAAATAGCTCTGGTCCTTGTTGGGGTCGGAGCCCTCCAGGATGCGGCAGGTGCCGTCTGGGAGCGTCTCCTTGCGGCAGTAGTGGCCCGTGGCCACATAGTCCGCACCGAGCTTCTCCGCCGCCTGCAGGAAGGCGTCGAACTTGATCTCGCGGTTGCAGAGGACGTCCGGATTGGGGGTGCGGCCCTTGGCGTATTCGTCGAACATATAGTCCACCACGCGCTGCCGGTACTCCTTGCTCAAGTCGATGAAATAGAACGGGATGCCGATCTTGCGGGCCACCATCTCGGCCACGAAGCGGTCTTCCTCCCACTCGCAGTCGCCGTGCAGGGTCCCCTCCGTGTCGTGCCAGTTCTGCATGAACATGGCAAACACGTCGTAGCCCTGCTGCTTGAGCAGCCAGGCAGCCACGCTGGAGTCGACGCCTCCGGAGAGTCCTACACAAATCTTCATATCAGGGACAAAATTACAAATAATCTGCGGCTGCACAAAAAAGCAAAAAACATTATATTTGCATAGTATGAAGCTAACCCTCCTCCGCCCCGTCCTGCTCGGACTCCTTCTCTTGGCCGCGGTCTCCTGCAATCAGGAGCGCAACGAACGTTTCCAGTTTGGTCTCGAGGCACAGCTGCGGGCGGAACGGCTGCTCGCCGCCGGAGACACGACGGCGGCGCTGCATCTCTTCCGCGAGGCCTACATCGCCTTCGTGGACAGCGACCACCCGGAGCGCTGGTCGGAAGTCCAGGCCGGCATCCAGCAATGCGAGCACACGCGGGAAGACCTCCGCATCACGCGGAAGGGCCTGCGGGACTTGCTGGACACGACCCGGGCAACGGCCTCGGGCCTGCGTGCGCGTGAAGAGCGCGTGTGGGGGCGGGTCTATCTGATCGGAGGCATCTCCATCCTGGTGTGCGCCTTCCTGGTCGCCCTGTACTTCATCCACCGCCGCCGCTCCCGGGAGGACCTGCAGCTGATCCTGGCGGAGCTGCACGACAACCGCCAGCAGCTCTCCTCGCTCCGCGTCCGCTCCTCATCCCCCGCCCTGTCGCTCGCCCTGCACCACTACGACCAGCTCTGCAGCCGCTACGAGCCCAAGGGGGACAATACCGCCCTGCTGCGCGAATTCCAGCAGCAGATCGCCGACATGCAGCACAACAAAGCCTTCGACCTGGAACTGGACGCGTCGCTGGCGGAGAGCGACCCGACCCTGCCGGGCCTCATCCGCACGCTCCCCGACACCACCGACGAAGACCGCCGTCTGCTCCGCTACCTGATGGCCGGCCTGCCCACGCACCTGGTCGGTGCCGCGATGGGCAAGACCCGCTCGGCCATCAACATGCAGACGTCCCGCCTGCGGACGCGCATCGAGGCGAAGGACCCGGCGCTCGCCGCCCAGCTCTTCTCGCTGCTCGACGCCCGCCGTCCGGGACGTCCTCAGAAACAGGGTTGATCGGGATTATTCCTCGAAGCAATAGCCGAAACCGGCCCGGTTCACCAGATGCGTGGAGTAGGGTCCGATACGCTTGCAGATACGCGTGACGCAGGCGTCCACGGTGTGCTCGCCGGCCGTTATGTCGCCCGGCCAGATGCCGGTCAGCAGCTCCTCGTGCGTGAAGGCCCGTCCCGGATTCTCCAGGAACAGCTTCAGCATCTCGTATTCGGAACGGCCGAACGCCACCGGCTCGCCGTCCACGGTGACCGTCCGTGCGTCGGTGTCGACCTGGATGCCGCGGAAGCGGATGCCGTTGCGGGCCACGCCCAGACGGGCCTCCGCCACGTTGATGACGTAGTCGCCGGTCTTCTCGAACTCGTTGACGAGGTCCATGTAGACGGTGCCGCTGTCGTAGCCGTAGGCGCGTTTGTCAAGGTTGTCGATATTCTGCTGCTTGAGGGCGTTGCGCAGGCTGTTGATCCGGGATTCAATCTCCTCGGAGAAGGAGATGTCGTAGTCCTCGCGGTGGCCGTCCAGCAGGGTGTTCATGCGCGTGAGGGACTGGTCCACCAGGGACATCATCCCGGCCACGCCCTCCTCCTGACCGTCGGTGAAGACGATCTTGTTGTCGCGCTTGCGGCGCAGGATGCGGGCGAGGTTGTAGCAGCTGTCGCCGATGGACTCCAGCTCACCGATCTGGCGGAGCATGGAGCGGATCTTCTCCTTGGACTCGTCGGACAGGTGCGCGTCGCCCACCAGGCCGATGTAGCGGCCGATTTCGTTCTCCATGCGGTCGCTGATGTCCTCGTATTTGCGGATGCGCTCGAAGAGCTTCTGGTATTCGTTTTCATCCTCCAGCGTATAGAGGTCGCGGACCATGCCGAACATGCGCTGCATGCGGATGCCGAAGATGGCGATCTCCTTCTGCGCCTGCAGGAGGGAGATTTCCGGCGTCTTCATCAGACCGCCGCGGATGTACTGCAGGCGGAACTCGTCGTCCTCCTCGGCCTTCTTCGGCTTGATGAGGCGGCAGACCAGCTTCTCGATCTGCGGGACGAAGCCGATGAGCACGGCCGTATTGATGACGTTGAAGCCCGTATGGAATGCCGCCAGCGCGAAATTCAGGCGGACCGGATCGACGCCCTCCGCCGCAGGATCAAGGCCCACGATGCGGCAGATCAACCGGACGAACGGGAAGAAGAGAATCAGCACCCAGCAGACGCCGAACACATTGAACACCAAGTGCGCAAGAGCCGTGCGACGCGCCTGGACGTTGGCGCTCATCGCGGCCAGGTTGGCCGTGAGCGTGGTACCGATGTTCTCACCCATCACCAGGGCGATGCCTTGATACATAGAAATGGCTCCGGTGGAACACAGCACCATCGTAATGGCCATCAGGGCGGCCGAACTCTGTACCATGGCCGTCAGGATCGTACCGATGAGCAGGAAAAGCAGGACCGTACCGTAATTGGTATGGAAGCTTTCGAAGAAGGCGACGACCTCCGGCTTGCTGGCCAGATCCATCTCCACGCCCGTCTGGCGCAGCATGCCGAGGGCGAAGAGGAGGAAGGACAGACCGAAGAGGAAATCGCCGACATAGCGGTGCTTGCCAAGTTGGATCAGGATGATGCCCGCCAGGAAAGCCGGCCAGACCAGATTGGTGACGTTGAAGGAAAAGCCCGCCGACATGATCCAGGCGCTCATCGTGGTGCCGATGTTGGCACCCATGATGATGGAAATGGCCTGGGTAAGCGAGAGGAGCGCCGCGTTGACGAAGGAGACGGTCATGACCGTCGTAGCGGCGGAGGATTGTACTGCTACCGTGACCAGGGCTCCTGTCATCACGCCCGAGAAACGGTTGGTGGTCATTGCGCCGAGCAGGTGGCGGAGCTGGGGACCAGCCATCTTCTGCAGGGCTTCGCTCATCACCTTCATTCCATAGATCAAGAGGGCAATCGAGCCAAGAAGTTTCAGT
>ONQP01000022.1 GCA_900319975.1 uncultured Bacteroidales bacterium
ATGTTCGACCGGCTCGACCCGCTCCTCCATTCGGAGCTCCGCCTGGCGGTGATGTCCGTCCTGATCGGGGTGGAGGAGGCGGACTTCGTCTATCTGCGCCGGCAGACCGGCGCCACGGCGGGCAACCTGAGCGTCCAGCTGGACAAGCTCGCGGCCGCCGGCTACATCACGGTCGAGAAGGGGTATCAGGGCAAGAAGCCCCGCACGGCCTGCCGCGTCACCGACGCGGGCCGCGCGGCCTTCGCCGCCTACGTCGAGGCCCTGCGTTCTTATATCGGAAAATAAGATGGAGAAACTGAAAAGAATCTCGGCGCGCTGGTGGTTCTTCGCCCTGCTGCTGCTTGCACAGACGGTGCTGATGCCGTTCGCTTCGCGCAACTTCGCCCCGCAGGACATCGGGCGCATCATCCCGGCGACCCTCGCCAATGCGCCCCAGACGCGGCTGGGCGACTGGAATATCCTGTTCCAGAGCGTCTCGCTCCTGTTCCTGATCCTGCTCCTGGTTTTCCGGAACCGGGTCCGGACGCTGTTCAATGCCTATGTGGCGGTGTCGTACCTGGCTTTCGCCTTCATCCAGAACGTGGCCTTCACGGAGCAGTACGGCTTCAGCGTCGTCACGGTCAACCTCGTGATGTTCCTGTTCGTGGCCTATGTCTGGATCCGGGAGGCGCTCCGCCCGCAGGGCCGTTACGACTTCGGCAACTTCCGTTGGAAGTATGCCTGGATGATCGTCCTCGCCCTGTTCGCGTACTGGTGTCCCTTCACCCTGCGCGGCGCGGCGGACCTGGACCCGCTGCATTTCTTCACCCGCAATACCGCCACGGCCTTCTGCCTGACCACGCCGCTTTTCCTGACGGTCCTGACCCTCAACCTGCCGGCGGTCAACGTGGTCACCTACCGGATCACTGCCGTCGTCGGCTTCATCATCGGGTGCTACAACATGGCCAATTTCTTCAGCCCGGGCACCGTCTGGCTGGGATTCGTCCACCTGCCGCTCCTGCTCATCTCGCTCTACTGCGCCATCCTCAGCTATCGGCATCCCGCCTTCCGGCCCTGACGTCCGATTTTTTCGTATCTTTGCCGGCAGTATGAAGACCAAGGAAGAATACGCCCCGATGATCGCCCTCTACCGCGAGTGGAACGAGCGCATCAACGTCGTGTCCCGCAAGGACATCGACAGCCTCTATGAGCACCACATCCTCCATTCGCTCGCGATCGCCGAATACATCGACCGCTTCCATCCGGGCGGCTTCGACGGCGCGTCCATCCTGGACCTCGGCACCGGCGGCGGCTTCCCCGGCATCCCGCTCGCGACCGAATTTCCGCAGGCGCAGTTCACGCTGTGCGACTCCATCGGCAAGAAGGTCAAGGTCGCGCAGGCCGTCGCCGACGGGCTCGGCCTGCAGAACGTCCGCACCGTCAACGCCCGCGCCGAGTCGCTCCCCGAGACCTTCGACTGGGTCGTCTCCCGCGCCGTCACCACGCTCGAGACTTTCTACCCCTGGGTCAAGGGCAAATTCCGCCGCGGCATCCTCTACCTGAAGGGCGGCGACATCAACGCCGAGATCTCCGAACTCGTCCGTAAATGCAAGGTCGACCCCGCCAAAATCCGCACCTGGCGGGTCGATGAATGGCTGAAAGATGAATATTTTGCAGAAAAATTTGTAATTGAAATCGGAAAAGATTACCTTTGCCCTCCCGTTTTCGAAAACTAAAAAAAAGAAGATATGAAAAGGACTTTTCAACCCTCCAACCGCAAGCGTGTCAACAAGCACGGCTTCCGCGAGCGTATGAGCACGCCGAATGGCCGCCGGGTTCTCGCATCCCGTCGCGCCCACGGCCGCAAGAAGCTCACCGTCTCTTCCGAGGATCGCTGGTAGTCCAGCCCCTCCCGACGGAGAAGAACTGCCGACCCTTTCCGGGCCGGCAGTTCTTTTTTTGCCCTGGTGCTCCTAGGGGTCCAAACGGTGGACCCCTAGGAGCAAAATAGACCGTTTTTGCTCCTACCCTGCAAATTTATGGACCCCTAAGCGCACCCGTCAATCTCGCCGCAGCCACCTCATTCACCAGACCTATCGCACCCTGTTTTTGTATATTGTTAATTATCAATTGCTTTCTGTTTTGCTTTGGGGCGTTTTCCCCTAAGCGGAATCATAATCAGATCATTGAGAATTACTTACAAAAACGCTCCCTCCAAATGGAAAAGCGTGATAGTAACTTGTGGCTCACGCCTTCCCGGGCAGGACCTGGCACCACCGCCGGACATCGCCCGTTGCCGGCAAGAGCGGTAGCTGCCCGGCCTGAGGAGAGTTGCCGGGCACAAAATGGGGGTGAAACGTGCCCGGGGAGTGAAAATTTGGGTTGCCGGGCACAAAAAGGGGTCGAAATGTGCCCGGGAAGGGGAGAGTGGTCGGGAGACAGGTCAGGAGACAGGTCGGGGGAGGGGGCCCAAGGGGGGGGAGGGATGACGGGGAGGAGTACAGCCTTCGGGAAAAAGTAGTATCTTTGTAAAATATGTCCACTGAGAAGTAGAGATTATGTCCAGGGAGAATGATTTTTCGCGTTTGGAGCTGCGCCTGCCGGCATGCAGGAGCAACTACCGGTATTTCCGCGGGCGGCTGAAGCCGACCACGAAGTTGCTGGTCCTGGTCAAGGCTAACGCCTATGGACACGGCGCCGTCGAGTTCGCCTCGATGATGCAGCAGGAAGGCGCGGACTACCTCGCTGTCGCCCTGCCGGTCGAGGGCGTGGAACTCCGCCGTGCCGGTATCTCCCTGCCGATCCTGGTCCTGACGGCCGGGACGGACTTCTTCCCCGAGATCATCGAGAACCGCCTGGAGCCGGGTATCCCCAACCTCTACACGCTGGAGGCGCTCTGCGCCGAGCTGCGTGCGCGGGGGCTGCGCGATTTCCCCGTCCACATCAAGCTGGACACCGGTATGCACCGCCTCGGTTTCATGACGGGCGAGCTGCCCGCGCTGAAGGAATTCCTCGCCGTGCACCCGGAGGTCCGGGTCCGGAGCATCTATTCGCATCTCGCCGCCGCGGAGGATCCCGCCGAGGACGCCTTCACGCTCGGCCAGATCGCGATGTTCGAGGCCAACGCGCAGTCGCTCACGGACGCCCTCGGCTACCGGCCGATGTGGCATATCCTCAATTCCGCGGGCATTGAGCGTTTCCCGCAATACCAGCACGACATGGTCCGCCTGGGCATCGGCATCTACGGCATCAGCGCCCTGCCGGACGTCCACCTCGCGCCCGTCGCTTCGCTCAAGGTCAAGGTCCTGCAGGTCAAGACCCTGGGCCCGGAGGACGGCACGATCGGCTATGGCCGCCACGGGCATGTGGCGCCGACGGGGACCGTCATCGCCACCATCCCGGTCGGCTACGCCGACGGCCTGGACCGCCACTTCGGCTGCGGCGCCGCCTCGTTCAGCGTGAACGGGCACCGCGCGCCCACCATCGGCAACATCTGCATGGACATGTGCATGATCGACGTGACCGGCATCCCCGTGCAGGTCGGCGACACCGTGACCATCTTCGGCGAAGACCCGACCGTGGGCGAGCTGGCGCAGATCCTCGGAACCATCCCGTACGAGATCCTGACTTCCGTGCCGCGACGCATCGAGCGGATTATCCTGCGAACCCCTTTAACGACAATAAAATGAACAGAAGACTTCTCCTTGTCCTCCTGCTGGCCCTGACGGGTCTGCAGGCGTTTTGTCAGTCCTATGACGTCCTGGACGTCATTGCCACCGACCGCCAGAAGAACTCCGGATGCGAGGGCCCGTACCGCTATGACGCGCCCGCCCTCACGCCCGCGCCCAAGGGATTCAAGCCCTTCTACATCAGCCATTACGGCCGTCACGGTTCGCGCTATGCCTGGACCAGCGACGCCTACACCGTCGTCCGCGACTGCCTCGAGGCGGCCTACCGCGCCGGCGCGCTGACCGAGCGCGGCGCGCGCCTCCACGACGAGTTCATCGACTTCATGCAGACGCCGCTGATCAATACCGGCGACCTGGTGGAACTGGGCAGCGAGCAGCACTCCGAGATCGCGCGCCGCATGGTGGCGAGCTTCCCGGAAGTGTTCGCCAAGGGCGGCAAGGTGTCGGCGCGCTCGTCCACCTCGCAGCGCGCCATCGTCAGCATGGGCGCCTTCTGCGTGAGCCTGCAGAAGAACGCGCCCCGTCTCGACATCGAGCTGAATTCCCTGCATACCAACATGCCAATCGTCAATGCGACCAGCGCTCCGGCGCCCCTGCGCATCCGGCGCAGCGGCCGCGTCCTCATCCCGGAGTCCCCGGCCGCCTTCACCGCCCGCCGCGTCGATTATGACGGCATCCTGGACCGGCTCTTCACCGACCGGGGCTTCCTGGAGGAGCGGGGCGGCCGCTCGCGCTTCGTCGCGATGCTCTTCTCCGTGATGAACGGCTACCACAACTACTGCGAGGAGGACTTCCTGGAGGATATCTTCACCCCGGAAGAGCAGCTGATCCTGTGGGAGGCCAACAACTACCAGGAATACGTGGACCACGCCGCCAACCGCTATCAGCAGATCCCGCTGCTGCTGGACATCGTCGCCGGCGTCGACGAAGCCATTGCCGGCGGACAGTACAAGGCCCACCTGCGCTTCGGCCACGACACCGTGTTCAACGCCCTCTGCCCGTTGCTCAACATCAACGGCGGCGGCTTCCAGCCGAAGACGGCCGACGAGGTGAAATACTGGTTCCAGGACTACGACACGCCGATGGCGGCCAACCTCCAGTTCGTCCTCTACCGGTCGAAGCGCGACGCGCGCATCCTCTTCAAGCTCCTGCGCAACGGCTGGGAGGTCTCCCTGCCGCAGCTCACGCCGGTCTCCGGTCCCTACTACGACTGGAATGATTTCCGCGCCTGGGTGCAGCAGCTTGACCGCGAGCATCCCGTCGCCACCGAGCGCCCCGCCCGCTAGTTTCCAGCAGACATAAAAATAACAGGAGCCGGTCCCGAGGGGCCGGCTCCTGCGCTGCTAACCAAAAATATAATTAAACCAATCCAACTGTTTATTTCCAACTGGTGAAGAGGGCGGAGGAGGCATCCCATCCCGGACGCTGGGTCAGCACGCCATTGGAGAGGCTGATCTCAGTCTGCGGGTAAGGACGGAAGCCGTAGGTGGCTTCGTAGCGGGCGCGGTAGCCGGCGCCCTGGTCTTTCATCACGGTCTTGACGCCGTTGTTCCAGATTTCCTGGTTCAGCTGGCTCTCGAGGGCGGCGATGCAGTAGGCCTTGCCGTAGCGGCGCATGTCACCCCAACGGATGGCCTCGAAAGGCATCTCGTGGCGGCGCTCGATGCGGAGGGCGTCCACGCTGTAGGGGATCTGCGGGAGTTTCGCACGGTTGCGGACAGCGTTCATACCGTCCATGCCGTTGTAGATGACCTTGCCGTCGGTGAGCTCGGCGTGCATCAGGAGCACGTCGGCGAAGCGGAGGATCGTGAAGTCGTTCGTGGCCTTCTTGCGGCCGAGGTCCTTGCCCTGTCCGTAGTACTCGGAGATGGAGGTGAACTCATAAGCCCACTTGCCGTCGAGGTAGCAGGCCGGAGACTGCTGCTTCTTCTGCCACAGGCCGGACTCTTCCATCTGGGACTCGGCGCCGAACTGGTAGGAATCCACGTCGGGAGCTTCTTCCCAGACGCTCCAGATGCAGCCCTTGCGGCGGATGTCGGAGGCATCCCAGGTGTTCCAGAGGTCAGGGTTGACGGTGCCGAAGCCATAGCCGCGGCTCATCGGGAACACGCCCGTGTAGTCACCGCTGTCGAAAGTACGCAGACCGCAGTAGTAGTTGAGGTAGTTGTACTTGTGGCTGGACTTGGCGGCGTTGATGTGGAACATCTGCTCGGGGTTGTGGGCATCGGGATACCAGCTTTCCTCGCAGTCGGCCATGAAGGGATAGTCGGGCTTGGTGGCCAGGTTGCTGTAGGTCCACAGGCAACGGTAGTCGGGCACCAGGGAGTAGCCGGAGTTCTGGATGCAGTCCTCGAGCTTGGCGACCACATAGTCCTTGCCGACAGTCTCGGAGGTCATTTCGTAGGTCTCGAGATCCATCATCGGGAGGGCGTTGAGGGTCTTGCCTTCCTTGTCACCGTAGAAGCCGGTGTAGAAGAGGTACACGCGGGCGAGCAGGCCTTCGGCCACCCAGCGGTTGACGTGGCCGCGGCCGGTCAGGACCTGGCCGTAAGGGGTGGACGGCATGATGTCGCAGGCCTTCTTGAGGCTGGCGGCGATGAAGCCGTAGATCTCCTCGACGGAGGCCAGGGCCGGGTACTCGGCGGCGTCTTCGACGCTCTCGGGCACGCTGGTCACGAGCGGAACGATCTCGAACATCTGGGCGAGTTCGAAGTAGAACCAGGAACGGAGGATGTAAGCCTCGCCGAGGAGCTGGTTGCGCAGGTCCTCGTCCTGGACTTTGTCAAGTGCGGCGATGGCCATGTTGGCGCGGCCGATACCGCTGTAGCAGTTGGTCCAGAAGTCGCCCTGGGCATCGATGTCGTTGTACATCAGGTGGTCCCAGGCCTGGGCCTCGGCGTCGTCCATGCCGCCGCCGCCGAACTGGTCGTCGGAGCAGAGGTTGGCCTGCATGATGTAGCTGGTGCCGGCGTAGTCGCGCAGATCCAGGTTGAGCGTGGCATAGATGCCGGTCACGAGCTGCTTGGCATCCTCTTCGGAGGCAGGGAAGTTACTCGTGTTGCGCTCGGTATAGCTGACCGTATCCAGGAATCTTTCACAGGACGCGAAGGCGACCAGGACCGATGCGGCAGCAAGGAATCTTATGATTGTCTTTTTCATGATACGCTAGAATTGAATGTTAACACCGAAGAGGAAAGTTCTTGCAGAGGGGTAGAAGCCCACGTCGATGCCGGACACCCAGTCGTCTTCGGTGCCCTTGCCCATTTCCGGATCCATGCCGGAGTAGCCGGTGATGGTCAGGAGGTTCTGGGCGGAGAAGTACAGGCGGCACTTGCTGATGTTCTTGATGTTCAGCAGGCGGCGGAAGTCGTAACCGATGGTGACGTTGGAGACCTTGAAGTAGTCGCCGTTCTCGATGTAGATGTCGGAGATGTACTGCCAGTTGCGGTTGGAACCGAAGGTCAGGATCGGGAGGCGGTTGGAGGTGCCTTCGCCCTGCCAGGTCTGGAAGACGTCGGTGGTGAAGTTGTCGCGCTGGCTGTCGGCGAAGGAGCGGTAGCTCTTGGCGATCTGCTGGCCGAAGGCGCCGTAGCCGGACAGGCTGAAGTCGAAGCCCTTGTAGGCCATCCAGATGTTCAGGCCGGTGGTGAAGTGCGGGTTCGGGTCACCGATCATGGTGCGGTCGTCGGCGGAGATGACTCCGTCGCCGTCCACGTCGACGATGATCAGGTCGCCGGGCTTGGTGCCCTCATACTTGGCGGCGGTGGCGTCCACCTGGGCCTGGTTCTGGAAGACACCGGCGGTCTTGTAGCCGTAGAAGTAGCCGATCGGATAGCCGACCTGGGCGCGGTACATCTCGACGGTACCCTCGGAGAGGATGTCCCCTTCGCCGTGGATGATGCCCTCGGCGTTGGCGATACGGGTGACGATGTTGCGGTTGTAGGCACCGTTCACGTTGATGCCATAGGTGAAGTCACCGGTGTTCTTGCTCCAGTCGATGGCGAGCTCGATACCCGAGTTGCGGATGTCGCCACCGTTGATGTAAGGAGGATTCAGACCGTACACGGAAGCGATCGGGGCGCGGACGAGCCAGTCGCGGGTGTCCTTGATGTAGCCGTCGAGCGTGACGCCGAGACGGGAATTGAAGAAGCGGGCGTCGATACCGAGGTCGAGCTGCTGGGAGGTCTCCCAGCTGACTGCCGGGTTGGCGAGCACGTCACCGACGGCGCCGGTGGAGAAGGAATCCTCGGAGTCGAAAGCGTAGGAAGCGTTCGTGTCCAGCACGATGGTGGAGAGGTACTGGAAGTTGTCGATGCTGGCGTTACCGTTGCGGCCCCAGCTGGCGCGGACCTTCAGGAAGCTGAGCCAGTCCTTGGCCTCGGCCATCCACGGCTCGGAGGAGATTACCCAACCGGCGGAAGCGGAAGGGAAGATACCCCAGCGGTGACCACGGGCGAAGTTGGAAGAACCATCACCACGGAGAATCGCGGTGAACATGTACTTGTTGTCATAGTTGTAGTTCACACGGCCGAAGAACGAGGCGAGAGCGCCCTGGCTCCGGGGAGCGCCGGAAACGGAGATCTGGCTCAGTTCCGTCGGCTTCGTGTTGGAGAGGTAGGCACGTTCCCAGTCGTTGGGGAAGATGGAGTTGGTGCCCTTGCCGCTGATGCCCACGCCCATGCCCCATTTCTCGAAGGCCGCACCGGCGACGAAGTCGAAGTTGTGCTTGTCCTTGATGGAGAAGTTGTAGGACACGGTGTTCTCCCAGGTGATGCGCTGGTTGTAGTTCATGTTCTGGCTTACGGAGTCGAAGTCGTTGAACGCCTTCGCGTTGATGTTGTAAACCATGTTGTAGGAGCGGGAGGAGTTGGTGTGCGTCACATAACCGAACTGGGTCTTGAACTTGAGGTTCTTGATCGGCTGCAGTTCGGCGTAGAAGCTGGCCTGCATGGTGAAAGTGGAGCTCTGCGAAAGACCGCGGGACGTGTAGTAGTCATAGGCCAGCGGGTTGGCGGAGCTGGTGCTGGTGTCGAAGTTCCAGCCTTCGGCGGCACGGGCTTCCTGATCGTAGAAACCGGCGATGTTGCCGTTCTCGTCATACTTGTAGGCCGGGAGGAGCGGGGTCGTGCGCACGATGTTGTGGACGGAGTTCCAGTAGATGTCCACGTCGTCCGCGATACCGCTGTTGGAGCTGTGGTTGAAGTTCAGCGTCTCGCCGATGCGCAGGATGTTGAGGTCGTTCTTCTTGATCACCACGTTGTCGGTGTTGACGCGGAAGGTATAGCGGTTGAAGTCGGCGTTGACCGGTCTGATCTTGTTGTAGCCGAGCAGACCCTCCTGTCCGGTGTAGGACAGACCGATGGAATACCGGTGGTCGGCGGTGCCGCCGGAGAGGTTGATGGCATGGTTGGTCGTCATCGCACCCTTGTTGTAGGCCTCTTCCATCCAGTTGGTACCCTTCCAGGAACCGTCCTTGATGGCCTGATAGAGCTTGGCGGGGAGGACGGCTGCCCAGTCGGTGGGGGCGATGCCTTCATTCTTGTGCATCAGGTCCTGGGCGGCGATGTACTCCTGCGCGTTGCAGAGGTTCGGCATCTTGGCGATGTACTGCTGGCCGTAGTAGGCGTCGTAGGACAGGACGGCGCGGCCTTCCTTGCCCTGGCGGGTGGTCACGAGCACGACGCCGTTGGCGGCACGTGCACCGTAGATGGCAGCCGAGGCGGCGTCCTTGAGCACGTCGATGGATTCGATGTCGGCCGGGTTGAGGGCGTCGAGGCTACCGCCGATCACGCCGTCGATGACGTAGAGCGGGTCGGAGTCGCCGATGGTGCCGATACCACGGATGTTGACCTTGAAACCTTCGCCCGGCTGGCCGGAGCTCTGGGTGATGGTCACGCCCGGGCTCTGGCTCTGGAGAGCGCCCAGGACGGAAGTCGTACTGAGTTTGGTCAGGTCGTTGCCTTTCACCTGGATCGTGGATCCGGTGATGAGCTTCTTCTGCTGGACACCGTAACCGATGACGACAGCTTCGGAAAGCTGGTCCATGTCGGGGTAGAGGACGATGTTCAGGTCTTTCTGACCGTTCACGGCGATTTCAGCCGAAATGTAGCTGAGGCATTCCACGCTCAGCGTACCGTTGGCGGGAGCCTGCACCGTGTAGTGGCCCTCGGCGTCGGAGGTCGTCCATTCGCCGGTACCCTTGACAACGACAGAAGCGAACGGGACAGCGTCTCCGTTGGATCCGTCGGTGATCGTTCCCTTGACCGTCAGGTTCTGCGCGTTGATGTTCAGCGCGGCGAAACCGGACAGCAGAAACAAGAATAAATGTTTGGCTTTCATAAGGTTATTTAAGAATAATTAAGTGAGTTGTGTGTGGTCACAGGTACAAAAATATCTTATTCTCACTCTTGACAGAGTAAGAATCGCGTATTCCTACACGCAATTCGCGTATGGCGGGAAGCTATTTCAGAAGAGCGCGGATGATCTGGCCGATTTCGGCGTTTTCGTGGATGCCCACGAACTTTTCGGCCCCCGGGCCATAGGCGTACACCGGCACGAGGATGCCGTTGTGGCCCTTGGTGGAGAAGTTAACCTTGACGCTGCGGTCAGGCAGGCTGCCGTCCAGCAGGGTGAGGCCGCCGGTGGCGTGGTCGGCCGTGACGATGACCAGGGTGTGTCCGTCCTTCTCGGCCCACTCGAGCACCTTGCCGATGGTGCGGTCGAAGTCGAACAGTTCCTCGGCCATATAGCCGACCTTCTTTTTGTGGCACCAGTCGTCGATGCTGGAGCCTTCGATCATCAGGAAGAAACCTTTCTTGTTGTCGAGCAGCTCGATGGCTTTCATCGCGCAGTCCTCGAGCACCGGGCCGCGGTCGAGCGCGGGCTCCATCTCGAGCGGGGCGAAGAGGCCAAGCACGCGGCCTTCGTGCACCTTGTTCAGGTCCTCGCGGTTGTCCACGAAGGTGTAGCCCTTGGCCACCATCTCCTGGACCAGGTCGCGGCCGTCGGTGCGGTTCTGCCAGAAGCGGATGCCGCCGCCGGTCAGGAAGTCCACGTTGCTGCCGACGTACTGGGCGGCGTTGACCTCTTCGTCGTCGCGGTCGAGGGAATGGCCCACGAAGTCGAGCGGCGTCGCGTCATTGATGCGGCAGGTCACGGCCACGCCGGTCTTCATGCCCTTTTCCTGGGCACGGTGCAGGGCGGACTGGACCGGATTGCCATCCGGATCGACACCCATATAGTAGTACTTCGTCTTGACGCCCGTCGCGAGGGCGGAACCACCTGCGCAGGAGTCCGTGATCAGGCGGTCCGTCGCATAGGTGCGGGAGAAGCCCGTGTAGATGAAGTTGTCCAGGTTGAGGTGACCGCCGTTGAGCACCCAGCCGCAGCTGACCTGCTCCAGGCCCATGCCGTCGCCGATCATCACGATGATGTTCTTGATCCGCCGGGAGCGGGTCTGCTTCACGGACACCGTCTCATAGGGCTCCGCGACCGTGTACTGGTCGTCCTCGCTGAACTGGTTGTTGGCGTATTTGGACATGGCGCGGGAGATGTCTTCCTGCGCGAAGGCACTGGCGGCGAAGCCGAATGCCAGGAAAAGCAAAACGAATTTTTTCATGACTAACGGTTATTGATTTCAATGTGGACGCCTGCGCCTGCCACCTTGCAGGTGACGGTCTTGGTCTGGCCCGGCAGGAGCGGGAAGAAGTTGTCGCTCCAATAGGCGGGCGTGACCAGCTGTCCGTCCGCGTCGAGCGCCTTCAGGATGTTCATATAGGAGATGACGGAGGACTTGTTGACGAGCGTCACGGCATAGCCGCCGTCGTTCGGCTCCACGCTCATCTCCACTTCCGCGGGCTCCTGGGCGAAGACGAAGCGCAGGTCGGCGTGGCGGCTGATCGGGGTGAGGTACCAGTTCGTCCGGTTCCAGACATAGTCGTTGTCCCGGGCGGGCAGGCAGTAGAAGTTGTCCGCGACCGGCGTGCCGTCGGGCGTAGTGAGCGTCAGCGCCACGAAGTGCGGACGGCCGTCGAAGCGGCGCAGGTCGAAGACCGGCAGGCTCTGGCGGTAGTCGAGGCTGATCTCGCGGCTGCCGCCGCCGATCTGGCGGGAATGCTCGTCATAGACGGTGAAGCTTGCCTTGAGCGCGCAGGTCTCCGGGCGCTCGCTGACGGCGTAAACCTTGCGGTCGGCGTAGTCGAAGATGAGCTGCAGGGGCTCGCAGGCCTTCTTGGTGCCATAATAGCCGGCGGTCGGGGCGCCGTACCAGTCGTAGAGCTGCCAGTAGAGGGACGGCCAGGCGGAGTTCAGCATCCACTGGACGATGCCCGTGCTCTTCGGCATGCGGGCGCGGAAGGCCTCGAACATCGCGCGGGTGCCGTCGTAGTCCACGGCGTGGGCCTTGCGGACGAAATCCTCGAAGCCGCTGGCGGCGCCGTACTGGTTCTCGACAATCGTGTTGAGCATCTTGGTCGAGTTCATCGCGGAACCCGAGGTGGTGCAGTGGTAGTCCCAGCTGTCGGAGAGCGGCCACAGGGCGTCCGCCGGAATCATCCGGCGCAGCGATTCCGCCTGCGGAAGATTGGCGCCGATGCCGGTCTCGGTGTTGAAGCCGAAGGCGCCGCCGGCCTGCGTGTCGCGGTACCAGTAGTCCGGGCCGACATACTCATAGGGGCCCTCCATCTTGGTGCCGGACCAGCCGGCCGCGCTCTCCATGTTCTTGGCGGAGCAGACATAGGGACGGTATTCTTCCGCCGCGTAAATTTCGAGGTAACGGGCCTCGAGACGAGGGTTGGGGATGCGGTCGCTGCCGGTCAGCCAGCCGATGAGGGCGGGATGGTTGTGCAGGCGGATCACCTGGTCGTGGAAATAGGCGACGGCCAGATCCTCCGTCTCCGGGCTGTTGATGCAGCCGTAGCTGTCGGTCTCCGGCAGGCCGCAGTAGTTCTCCCACTCCCACTGGCAGCTCCAGCCCACGAGGGCGAGCACGCCGAGGCGGTCGCACAGGTCATAGACCGTGTCGTTCTTGCCCCAGATGTTTTCGAAGCGGATACAGTTCAAGTTCATATCCTTGACGTACTCCACCTGCCGGCGGATGCTTTCCGGAGTATCCCGCAGGAAGAGGTCGTCGGTCCAGCCGGCGCCCTTGAGCAGGATGTCCTTGCCGTTGAGCGTGAACTGGCGGTAATTTTCAGCGGTGAGGCGGCTCTCGATCTTGCGGACGCCGAAGGCGGTCTCGCGCACGTCGGAGAGGGCGCCGTCCACCGTCACGGAAGCGCGCAGGTTATACATTTCCGGGGTGCCGAGGTCATAGCTCCACCAGATGCGCGGCTGCTCCAGGTGCAGCAGGGAAGCCTGCTCCGGGGTCAGCACGACCGTCTGCTCCGCCAGGGCGGGCAGCTCGAAGGGCACGGAGGCTTCGCCTTCATCCTCGAGCGCCAGCGCGAGGGTGCCCGAGACGGCCTTGTCCGCGTGGTTGCGCAGGCGGACGCGGACCTCCAGGTCGGCTTTGTCCAGCGCGGGAAGCGCCGGCTCCGGGATTACGAAAAGGTCCTCGACGGACACGGCGCCGGTCGCATGCAGCGTGACCGGACGGACGATGCCCATGCTTTCGTCCAGCGGACGCGGGTTCCAGTCCACGAAACCGTGGTTCAGGTCGCCGGACTGGGCGCGGCGCAGCTTGACCTGCAGGCTGTTGCGGCCCTTCAGCAGGGCGGTGACGTCATAGGCGCGGCGGATGAACACGCCGAGGGTGGTGTCGGACGAAGCGATCTGCTTGCCGTTCAGGAAGATGTCGGCGTAGTAGTTCAGGCCGTCGAAGACGAGCTCGAAATGCTGGCCGGCGGCGGGAGCCGCGGTGAATTCGGTGCTGTAGGTCCAGGCTGCGTCGAACGGCGTCCTGTCCGCGGCCGCGTAGTTGCGGCCTTCCAGCAGGTCGTCGCCGAAGTAGCCGGCTTCCGCCAGCACGCCGCAGACCGTCGAGGGGACGGCTGCGTCGTAGCGCTCGGAAGCGCCTTCGCGCGTAAGCTGCCAGCCTCTGCCCAGGACCTTCTGGTCCCCGGAGGCCATCCGGCCCTGCTGCCCGCAGGCGCAGAGCGTCATCGTCATAAGGAAGAAGAGGATCTTTTTCATGTCTTGCGTGGCTAGATGAGGGAGGCGCCGATCACCGGGATGTCATCGCCGGTGCAGACGTCTACGGTGAGCCGCTCGAGGCTCTTGTGATAAGGGAAATCCCGCTTCAGGCGCGCCTCCATGGAGTGCCGGAAGAGCGGGTAGGTATAAGCGATGCCGCCGCCGAACGCGATGTGGCTCGGATCGTAGGCGAACATGACGGTGCAGAGGAGGTCGCCCAGGTGCTTGCCCAGGTCGTTGAAGAGGACGGTGGCGCGGGGGTCGCCGTTGTGTGCGGCTTCGGAGGCGCTGAGGCTGTCCCAGCCGCTTCCGGCGAAGAACTGCTTGCTGCAGAAGCTCTCGAGCGTGGCGCTCCGGTAGGGGAGCGCGCCCAGCTCGCCGGCGCCGCAGTTGGCCCCGCAGAAGAGGCGGCCGCGGTCCACGATGCCCATGCCCACGCCCGTGCCGAGCGTGATCACGACGAGCACTTCCGGCTTGGCGTCGGCGGGATAGCCCTCATACACGCCCATCGCATAGCAGTTCGCGTCGTTGTTGAGCGATACGGGCAGGTGGAAACGTGCTTCCAGCAGGTCTTTGAGAGGGACTTCCGTCCAGGAGGGGATGTTGGCGGTGTCGTACACGATGCCCCGGTTGATGTCGACCACGGAGGGCACGCCGATGCCGATTTTCTCCGTGTCCGGGGTCAGGATGCCGGAGATCTGCTCCGACAGGATGTCAATGGTTTGTTCGAGGGTGGCTTCGCGGGGGAACCAGGGGGTGGAGACCCGCTTGACAATCTTGCCGTCCTGGACCAGGCCCAGGACCAGATTGGTTCCTCCAACGTCAATTCCGAGTGTCATTTGTAGTGTGATTTTTTTGCAAAATTATGGATTAGATTGAAAGCGCAAAAACAATTTCGCGTATTTAGGCACGCAATTTGCGTCATTCAATTGCCTCGGTCCTTAATATTATTCATATTTGTGCCGTATTAAAAAACGCACTGATTGTGAACACTAAACACCATTTTCTCTTTTTTATCGCGTGCGCGTTTTGCGTAGCCTGCACCCCAGTTTGTCATATTGTTTGGACCGAAGGCGTTACGGATCCCGAGAGTGGCCGTGCGCTCCATACGATGGAGATCCAGAACGCGCCGGCCGGTGCGGAGTGGACTGTCTGGTTCAGCCAGTTCCGCACGCCCGTCACGATGGAGGCGGACGCGCCCGGCAGCATCGAGCATATCAGCGGCACCCTGTACCGTGTCGTTCCGGCGGCTTCCCACGAATCCGTGATGACGCTGCGCTATGAGGCGCGGCCGCTGGTCAACCAGTGCCGCGCGCCGGAAGGATTTTTCCTGCAGCGCAAGGGCGGCAAGCCCGTCGCCGTGACGGCCGAATACCGTTTCCTGCCGTCCGAGCCCGTCCACAGTTTTGACTACACCCACGTGGAAACGGGTGTCTATGATATCATCCCCCGGCTCAAGGAGGTCCAGCGCCTGGAAGGCGAGACCGATCCCGCCGCGGAGCCGGCCGTCTCCTATGTCGACGGCCAGCGGCCGGGCTGGTACCGGATCACGCTCGCGGACGGTACCGTGCGCATCGAGGCGGCCGACGAAGACGGCGCTTACTATGCGGGCGTCACGCTGGAACGCGTGCGCCGCAACGCGCAGGGCGCCGCGGTCCCGGCGGCCGTCGTCACCGACTGGCCGGACCTGCCCTGGCGCGGCCTGATGCTGGACGTGAGCCGCAACTTCACCCAGAAAGCCGACCTGCTGCGCCTGATCGACCTGATGGCCAGCTACAAGGCCAGCTTCCTGCACCTGCACTTCGGCGACGACGAAGGCTGGCGCATCGAGATCGACGCCCTGCCGGAGCTCACCTCCTACGGCGCCCACCGCTGCCTGCCGGTCCTCCGCGAGGACGGCACGATCGCCGAGCCGGACGGCCTCCAGCCGACCTACTGCGTCGCGGCGAAGCCCGGCGACGCCTCTCCCGGCAACGGCTACTATTCCCACGCCGACTTCGTCGAAATCCTCCGCTACGCCAACGAGCGCCATATCCGCATCATTCCCGAATTCGACACGCCGGGCCATTCCCGCGCCGCGGTCAAGTCGATGGAGGTGCGCGCTCAGCGGACCGGCGACCGCAGCTGCCTGCTCTACACCGACAACGTGATGAACGTGGCCCTGCCGTCCACCTATACTTTCTTCGAGACGGTCTTCGACGGCCTGATCGCGCTCTACGCCGAAGCCGGCGCGCCCCTCGACGCCATCCACATCGGCGGCGACGAGGTGCCGGACGGCGCCTGGACCGGCTCGCCGGCCTGCGCCGCGCTGATGGCCGCGAACGGCCGCACCGACATCGGCTGGCTGAAGGAGTACTTCCTGAACCGGCTGATGGACATCGCCGAGGCGCGCGGCATCAAGTTGGGCGGCTGGCAGGACGTCTGCCAGCACGTCGAGCCCGCCACGCTCGCGCGGCTCCGCGACAACCTCGCCCTCACCAACCTCTGGACCGTGTCCCACGGCCGCGACGTGCTCCCTTACGAGTTCGCCGCCGAGGGCCTGCCCGTCGTTATCTCCAGCGCCCCCAACTGCTACATGGACTTTGCCTACAACTACGGCAAGACCGAGCGCGGGCACTCCTGGGGCGGCTTCGTGGACGAGCGCCGCAGTTTCTCCCTGCAGCCCTACGACATGTATCGCTCCGTGCGTTGGGACGACTACTGCAATCCGGTCGACCTGACCCGTTCCGGCGAGGGCAAGCCGGCGCTCACGCCCGCTTCCCGGCCGTACATCCTGGGTGTCGAAGGTCACCTCTGGGCCGAGACCATCCGCTGCTTCGACCACGTGACCTATTACTTCTTCCCGAAGTCGCTCGGCCTGTTCGAGCGCGGCTGGAACGCCAGCCCGTCCTGGGCCGGTACGACCGCCCCGGACGACCCGGCGTTCGTCGCCGACTTCGACCGCTTCTTCAGCATCGTGACGGACCACGAGTATCCCTATTACGACAGCCTCGGTATTTCTTATCACCGCCACTGATATGCTGCACCTGCTTTTCATCACCGACTTCACGGAGTCCTTCCCGAACAAGCTCCTCCAGGGCATCGTGCGCTATTCCCGGCGCAAGGAACAATGGGCCATCTGCCGCATGCCGCCCGCCTTCAAGGAGAAGATCGGCCTGCCGGGCGTGGTCAAGTTCGCCAAAGACTGGGGCGCTGACGCCGTCATCGGCCAGTTCGAGGAGACCGACGACATCAGCCTCTTCCGCAAGAACGGCATCGTGGTCGTGGCCCAGGATTTCAAGAAACGCTTCCAGACCATCCCCAACATCACGGCGGATTATCTGGGGACGGGCCGGATGGCCGCGCGTTTCTACATCGACCGCGGCTTCCGCAATTTCGGCTTCTTCGGTTTCAACGAAGTCTGCTGGTCGGACGAGCGCTGCGAGGGCTTCCGCCGCGAGGTGGAGGCGGCCGGTTACGGCGACTCCTTCTACGCCTACAACCTGCAGGAAATCGACCATCTGTGGTACTATGAGCGCGACCGCCTGCGCGAATGGCTGCAGATGATCCCCAAGCCGATCGGCATCATGGCCTGCGACGACAACCAGGGCAACAACCTGATCGAGGCCTGCCACGCCGCCGGCATCCAGATCCCGGGCGACGTCTCCATCATGGGCGTGGACAACGATGAGCTGCTCTGCAACCTCGGAAGTACCACCCTGTCCAGCATCTTCGTGGACATCGAGGAAGGCGGCTACCGGACGGCCGAGCTCATCGAGAAGCTCGTCGCCAATCCGGACGCCCCGTACGAGGACATCGTCCTGAAGCCCGTCAAGCTCGTCGGGCGCATCTCCACGGCGGCTTTCGCCACGGACGACGCCCAGATCCAGAAGGCGGTCCAGTTCATCCACCGCAACTACCAGAAGAAGATTTCCGTCAAGGACGTGATCGCGGAGGTCGCCCTGTCCCGCCGCCTGCTGGAGCGCCGCTTCAAGACCGTGACCGGGCAGACCCTCTACCAATATATTTCCGACCTGAAGATCAAGCGCTTCGCCGAGCTGCTCCTGGACACCGACGACCAGGTCGTGGGCATCGCCCTCTCCCTGGGCGAGAACGACACCAAGAGCATTTCCCGCCGGTTCAAGCAGATCTACGGCTGCTCGCCGAACGAATGGCGCGAACGGAACCAACAAAAACGTAAAATATGACCCATCGACTTCTCATCCTGCCCCTGCTGGCGCTCTGCCTGAGCGCAGGGGCCCAGCAAACCGACATCCTCGACCAGCTCCAGGCGCATCCGGAGTACCTTTCCGGGACGGACTACCTCTGTCCGACCGGTCCGGTCGAGCTGACGCGCGCGCCCAAGGGCTACGAGCCCTTCTACATCAGCCATTACGGCCGTCACGGCGCCCGCTATGCCTGGCAGAGCGACATCTATGACAAGATCAACGAAGTGTTCGGGACCGCCGCCGAAGGCGACAACCTGACGGCGCTCGGCGCCTCCTTCAAGGAGCGCTTCGACGGGCTTTACCCGTCCGTGCGCTATCGCGTCGGCGACCTTTCCCGCAAGGGCTGGCAGCAACAGCAGGAGCTGGCCGGGCGGATGTACGCCAATTTCCCGAAGGTGTTCGGGAAGGGTGCGGAAGTGCGCGCCTGGACCTCCACTTCCACGCGCTGCGTGATGACGATGTCCGCCTTCTGCCTCGGGCTGAAAGCGCAGGATGCGAAGCTGGACATCTTTGAGAATTTCGGCGTCAGCTTCCTGCCTGCCATCCTGCCGCTCGACGGCAAGAATCCTTTCCGCAACGACAGCTACCTCCGCACGCCCCTCCGCTTCGAGGAGACCTGGGAGCAGTATGTCGAGCGCACGGTGGACTGGCGCGCCATCCTGGGCCGCCTCTTCAAGGAGCCTTTCAAGGCCGTTCCGGAGGCTGAGGGCTGGGACTTCGTGTCCTACCTCTACTTCTTCGCCGGCGGCATGGACGGCATCGACACCGACCTGGATTTCACGGACATTTTCACCCCCGAGGAGCGCGTCGCGCTCTGGAAGGTGGACGACTTCCAGTTCTACGCCAACGCCTGGCCCACGCACCTGGGCTACCAGCCGATTGTCGAAGACATCATCGCCAAGGCCGACGAACGCATCGCCAGCGGCACCAAGGGCGCCGACCTGCGCTTCGGTCACGACTACACCTTCCTCCCGCTGCTGATGACCCTCGACGTCAACGGCTTCGGCCACGACGTCGCCGATCCGGACGAGATCCCGGTCTGGTGCCAGCTGCACGAGGTGCCGATGGGCGCCAACCTCCATTTCGTCTTCTACCGCAGCAAGCGTTCGCCGAAGGTCCTCTTCAAGGTCCTGCTCAACGGCCGCGAGGCCCGGCTCCCGCTGCCGACGGACAACTGGCCCTACTACGACTGGGATGCCTTCAAGCAGCAGGCCGCCCTGCCCGTGATGGGCGACTATACCACGGTCGATACGCAGGTCCCTGAGGTGTCCGGCCTCTGCCTGGCGCCGGACGGCAACGGGATGCTGGCCGCGTCCGACGAGAAGGGCGTCTACGCCGTCAGCTGGACGGGCGAGACGCGGCCCTTCTTCGTGGAGCGCCATATGGACTGCGAAGGCGTCACGATCGACCCGGCCACCCGCGATGTCTACTATGTTGTCGAAGGCCGGCAGGAAATCCGGCGGCTGCGCGCCCCGGAATACAAGGAATCCGAATTGCTCGGGGTGATCAAGGAAGCGGGCTACCGGACCAACAGCGGCCTGGAGGCCATCACCTGGATGAACGACGGCACGCTGCTGGTCGGCAACCAGGCGGAGCCGCGCCTGCTGATCCGCTTCTCGCCGACCGAGGGCATCCTCGACCGGGTGGAGCTCACCGAAGGCATCGAAGATATCTCCGGCCTCTGCTACGACCCGGTGCGCAACGCGCTCTGGATTCCGGACAGCGAGCTCCGCACGATCAATCTCTGCACCCTGGAAGGCAAGGTGATCGCCTCCTACCCGGTGCCCTTCATCGATAACGGAGAAAGCTTGTACGTGGACCGCGACCGCCAGTGCATCTGGGTGGGCGACGATACCACGTCCAAGCTCTACAAGATCAGTTTCAAGAACCTATAAACGGTTCTCCGCGGCCTCCACGGCCTTGAAATAGCGGTAGCTGTTGACTTTCACCTCGCCGATCGCAGCCTCGTCGCAGACGATGATGCCGGCGGGGTGATTCTGTAATGCGCTCACGGTGTTGTAGTGGGACATCGGGCCTTCGATGGCGCTGGCCAGGGCGCGCGCCTTCTTGGAGCCGAAGGCGAGGATGACCACCTCGCGCGCGTCCATCACGGTGGCGACGCCCACGGACATCGCCTGGGCGGGCACGGCCTCGGGGTCGCCGCCGAAGAAGCGGGAGTTGACCTCGCGGGTGTCCTGCGTGAGGGTGACCAGACGCGTGCGGGAAGTGAGCGGGGAGAACGGCTCGTTGAAGGCGATGTGGCCGTCCTCGCCGATGCCGCCGAGGAAGAGGTCGATGCCGCCCGCCTGCTCGATGGCGCGCTCGTAGGCGGCGCACTCCGCGGCCGGGTCGGCGGCGTTGCCGTTGAGGATATGGATGTTCTCCAGCGGCTCGTCGATGTGGTCGAACAGGTTCTTGAACATGAAGGAATGGTAGCTCTCGGGGTGCTCCACCGGCAGGCCGGCGTATTCGTCCATGTTGAAGGAGATGACGTTCTTGAAGGAGATTTCGCCGGCCTTGACCATGCGGACGAGTTCGGCGTAGGTGTTGAGCGGGGTGGAGCCGGTGGGCAGGCCCAGGACGAAGGGCTTGTCGGTCCGGGCGGCTTTCTCCCGGATGCGGGAGGCGATGTAGTGCGCGGCCCAAAGGCCGCCCTCCCTGGCATTGTCGCGAATGATGACTTTCATATCGTTAACAGAGTTTCAGGAATACTTCGATGGCCTGGTACTCGGCCATGCCGAGGCTGTCGTACTGGCGTGCGGTGTTCTGCGTGCGCTCCTCGGCGCGCTGCCAGAACTCGCGCGGGTCTTCGCCCGGGAAGGGGACGATGTCCTTCTGCGAGAGGTGGCGGAAGATGGCGTGGCGCTTCATGACCACTTCTCCCGGGCTCAGGGGGACGGCCATGTCCACGCGGCCGATCTCCCACTCCATCCAGGCGCCGCGGTAGAGCCAGATGTGCGTTTCGGAGAGCCAGGCGTTGCCCTCGGCGCGCAGCTGCTCGACGGCCTCCAGCGCCGCCTCGGTGCACACGCGGTGCGTGCCGTGCGGGTCGGCGAGGTCGCCGGCCATGAAGAACATATGCGGCTTGAGCGAGCGGATCAGGTCTTTGATGATGTCCACGTCCGCCTGCGTGCAGGGGTTCTTCTTGATGCTGCCGGACTCGTAGAAGGGCAGGTTGAGGAAATGGGCGTTGGTGTCGGGGTTGAGGCCGAAGGAGCGGACGGCGGCGCGGGCCTCGCTGCGGCGGATTGCCGCCTTGAGGTCCAGCAGCTCCCGCGGTTCGGGCTCGCCCGGGACCTTGGCGTCCACCAGGGCCTGGACGGCGTCGTAGCGGTCGGCCATGCCGAGCATCGACGCGGCGTCGAAGTGCTGGAGCACCACGTCGTCGTGGACGGCGACGTTGCCGGAGGTCTCGTAGGCCACGTGTACGTCGTGTCCCTGGGAGACGAGCCGGATGAAGGTGCCGCCCATCGAGATGACGTCGTCGTCGGGGTGCGGCGAGAAGAGGAGCACCGTCTTGGGATACGGGGTGGCGGCGACCGGACGCGTGCTGTCGTCGGCGTTCGGCTTGCCGCCCGGCCAGCCGGTGATGGTATGCTGGAGGTCGTTGAAGACCTCGATGTTGATCTTGTCGAAAGGCCCGGCGTACTCGAGCAGCTCGCCCAGGGAGTTCTCCAGGTAGTCCTTGTCCGTGAGCTTGAGGATCGGCTTGCCGACGACGCCGCACAGCCAGACGACGGCCTTGCGGATGAGCTTCGGCGTCCAGTCGCAGGGGCCGACCAGCCAGGGGGCCACCACGCGGGTCAGCTGGCTGCCGCCCGTGGCGTCCGTGAAGAAGCGGATGTGGTCGTGGCGCTGCAGCAGCGAGGCGGGGCAGGCGGTGGTGATCTCACCCTCGGCGATGGCCTTGACGGCCCCGGCCTTGTCTTCGCCCCAGGCCATCAGGATGATGTGCCCGGCGGAGAGCATCGTGCCGATGCCCATCGTGATGGCGCTCTGAGGCGTGACCGACAGGTCGCTGCCGAAATTGCGCGCCTGGCGTTTGCGGGAGCTGTAGGAGAGGCGTACGGTGCGGGTGCGCGTCTTCTCGTTGCTGCCGGCTTCGTTGAAGCCCAGCTGGCCTTCCTCGCCGATGCCGATCACCAGCAGGTCCAGGCCGCGGGCCAGTTTGTCGAACGCGGCGCAGTAGTCGGAGACCTCCGCCTGCGGCACCGTGCCGTCGGGGATGTGGATGTGTTCCGGGAGAATGTCCACCTGGTCCAGCAGCGCCTCGTGGAGGCGGTGGTTGCGGCTCTGGGCTTCGTCGCCGGAAGAAGGGTAGTATTCGTCGATGGAGACGACCTCCACGTTGCGGAAAGACACCTCGCCGGCGCGGAACCGGCGGGCGAGCTCTTCATAGAGCGGAGCCGGCGTGACGCCGGTCGTGAGGCCCAGCCGGAACAGGCGCCCCTCGCACTGGTTGATGGCCGTGACGATCAGGTCGGCGACGGCCGACGCGGCCGGCCCGGCCTCCGGATAGATGTCCGTCCAGATTTTCTCGTAATTATGCAGAATGCCGGCCGGGAGATCCTTCTCGACCAGGCCGCCTTCGTAAGGTAGAATGAATGGCTTGTTCATAGCGGATGTGCTTGAATTACAAAGATAACGATTCGTTTTAGAAAATCGGTGCGGTAATTGCGAAATCCGACACGCAATTTGCGCATTTCTCCGCCGACCCCTCCCGCCTCCTCCTTCCGCCCGTTCCCCCCACCTTTGCCTTCCACCTTCGCCTTCCACCTTATCCCTTTACCTTATCGCTCCGTCCGCCCCGCCACCTTCCCTGCTGCTTCATCCCGGCGCCCTGTTTTCGTATGCTGCTGATTATCAGGTCTTTCTAGTTTTGCTTTGGGGAATTATCCCCTAAGCAAAAATCACAATGTGCTCATTAACAAGCGCTTGCAAAAACGCTTCTTCCAGAGATGCCCGATCAGGTCGGGCATGACAGGGATGGTCGGGCATGACGGGTCGGGCAAGGGGGGAATCTGCATCTTTTTTCTATCTTTGTAGAATATGATTCCGTTCCTGGAGCAGGTGGCGCGGCACTACTATGCCGAGGGGGGCGTTGAAGACTTGTGCTTCATCGTCCCGAACCGGCGCGCGAAGCTTTTCTTCGAGAAGTACCTGGCCGGCTGCGTGGCCGAGGCGGGGCGCCCGCTGTGCGCGCCCGAGGTCTACACGATGGACGATTTCTTCTACAGCCTCGCGGGGGCGCAGAAGACGGACCAGGTCCACCTCCTGCTGGAACTGTACGAATGCTACAGGCCCCTCTACGAGGCGCAGGGCGCCAAGGCCGAGGAGCTGGACGACTTCATCTTCTGGGGCGGCGTGCTGCTGTCCGACTTCGGCGACGTGGACAAATATCTCGTCGATCCGAAGCGGCTCTTCCAGAACATCGCGGACTTCCGGGCCCTCCAGGACGACTTCGAATACCTCGAGGAAGGGCAGGTGGAAGCCATCCGCCATTTCCTCTCGCATTTCCAGACGGGCGGCAAGTACAAGGAGGCCTTCCGCCGCATCTGGGATATCCTGCTGCCGCTCTACGACGCCTTCAATGCGCGGCTGCGCGAGAAGGGCATGTCCTGCGCGGGCCAGGTCTACCGGGCCCTCGCCGAGCGCCTGCAGGACACGCCCGCCGTGGACCTGCTGCAGGAGCGTTTCGGGCTGGTCCGCAAGTTCGTCTTCGTCGGGCTCAACGCCCTCAACGAGTGCGAGAAGCGCCTGATGCGGCGCCTGCGCGACGCGCACCTGGCGGAGTTCTGCTGGGACTACGGCAAAGGCTGGATCAGCGATCCGCACAACAAATCCTCCTTCTTCCTGCGCGACAACGTCCTCGAATTCCCCCAGGCCTTCGACCCCGATCCGGAGCCCCTGCCCGAGCCGCAGATCCACGTGTTGAGCGTGCCCTCCGCCGTGGGCCAGGCCAAGCAGGTCCCGGCCATCCTGGACGGGCTCGGCGCCGGCGGCATCGAGACGGCCGTCGTCCTGCCGGACGAGGGCCTGCTGATGAGCGTGCTCAACTCCGTGCCGGAGCGCATCCGCGACATCAACGTGACGATGGGCTACCCGATGTCGGGCAGCGCCCTGAGCGCGCTGATGGACGATGTCGCCGCGCTCCAGATGCACCTGCGCGAGAAGGACGGGCAGTGGCATTTCTACCACAAGCAGGTCTGGAGCATCTTCTCCAACAGCATCTTCAAGACCCTCGCGGACGAGGAAGGCAAGAAGCGGATGGAAAAGGTCCGCGCCGACGCCCGCTACTATATCCCGCAGGCCGACCTGAACGGCCTGCCGCTCTTCGACAAGATTTTCCAGCCGGTGGCGAAGGCCCCCGGCGAACGCGACGCGACCCAGGTCCGCGCCCTGGAGGACTACCAGCTCGCGCTGCTCGCCTTCCTCGGCTCCGCTCTGCGCGAGAAGCCCGGCATGGCGCTGGAGCTGGACTTCGTCCGCGAATACTACCTCGCCGTCGGGCGTCTGCGCGAACGCGTGCTGCCGGTCCTGCCGGCCACCTATTTCCGCTTGCTGGGCAAGCTCCTCGGCGGCCTGACGGACCCGTTCCGCGGCGAGCCGCTCAAGGGCCTGCAGATCATGGGCCCGCTCGAGACGCGCGCCCTCGATTTCGACAACCTCATCCTGCTGAGCTGCAACGAAGGCATCTTCCCGCGGCGCAGCGTGGCGGCGTCGTTCGTGCCGGCCGAGCTGCGGCGGAGCTTCGGCCTGCCGACCTACGAATACCAGGACGCCGTGTGGGCGTACTATTTCTACCGGATGATCCGCCGCGCGCGCCAGGTCTGGCTGCTCTTCGACTCCCGGACGGAGGGCGTCAAGGGCGGCGAGGAGAGCCGCTACATCAAGCAGCTCGAGCTGCATTTCCACGCGCCCCTCAAGCGCTACGTGATGCAGGCGGACATCAGCGCCGGCGCGGACGAGAGCCAGATCGGGAAGACGGAGGAGCATCTCCGCATCCTGCGCGGGAAGAACCTCTCCGCCTCGGCCCTGCAGAACTATCTCGTCTGCCCGGCCAAGTTCTACTACCACAGCGTCTGCGGCCTCAAGGAGCAGGAAGAAGTAACGGAGGCGCTGGAGGCCAACGACATCGGCAACGTCTTCCACAAGACCATGCAGGAGCTGTACGGCCCCGTGGGCCGCAAGGTCACCCGCGCGGACCTGCAGGCGCTGCTGAAAGGCGACCGCGTCCGCAAGACCGTGCGGCACTACATCCTGGAGGCCCTGCACTCCTTCGAGCTGAGCGGCCGCAACATCCTCTTCGAGGACCTGGTCGACCGGTGCGTCCGGAAGGCGGTCCAGCGCGACCTCGAGCTGCTGGAGTCCGCCGGGCGGGACGCTTTCGAGATCCTCGGCCTGGAGAAATTCTGCCAGACGGAGATCGGCGGATTCCGTTTCGTCGGCTACATCGACCGGCTGGACAGCCTCGTCCCCGGACAGGTCCGGGTCGTGGACTACAAGACCGGCCGGGTGACCGACGAAGATTTCCTGATCACGGAGGCGAATGCCGATGCCGTGGTGGAGAAGCTCTTCGGGACGGACAACGGCAAGCGGCCCAAGATCGCCCTCCAGCTCTATCTCTACGACCGTTTCATCTCCGGCGAAGACGAAGTCAAGGGCTGCGACATCGTCAATTCCATCTACGGGACTTCCCGGCTCTTCGTCCGGGAGATCGAGAGCGTCGCGCTCAACGGGCGCTTCCTCTCCCTGATGGCGGAGCGCCTGGACGGCCTGCTCGCCGAGATCGCCGACCTGTCCGTGCCGTTCAGCCGGACGGAAGACGCGAAGACTTGCCAGTGGTGTGACTTCAAAAACATCTGCGGACGATGAAGATTCTGAAAGCCAGCGCCGGATCGGGCAAGACCTACCAGTTGTCCAAGACCTATATCGACCTGCTGTTCGCAAGCCGCGAGCCGCAGCCGTACCGCCATATCCTCGCGGTGACCTTCACCAACAAGGCCACCGCCGAGATGAAGGCCCGCATCCTGCGCGACCTCGCCCGGCTGGCCGCGACCAACCCCCGGGCGCAGGTCCTGCTCACCGAGCTGCTGCACGACTACGGCGCCTTCTCGGTCAGCACCATCGACCGCTTCTTCCAGCAGACGCTCAAGGCCTTCTCCCGCGAGATCGGCCAGTTCGCGGACTACCAGGTGGAACTGGACAAGGATTCGCTGATCGCCGAGGCGATGGACCGCATCCTGGACGCGCTGACCGAGGACGACAAGGAACTGCTCGGCTGGCTGCGCGACAGCCTCGCCGACACGCTCGAGCAGGGCCGCCGCTTCCAGGTGGACGAAGGCCTGCTGGAAGTGGGCCGCCTGCTCAAGAACGACGAATTCCGCGAACTCTCCGAGCGCCTGGGCATCAACGGGCGGGAGGCCTTCGGCAAGGACCGCCTGAAGCGGATCCGCCAGGAGTGCCGCACCGTCATCCAGGCCTTCACCGACAAGGCGAAGGAGCTCGGCTATCCCGTGGAGCAGGGCAAGCCGCTCAGCCCCGACAACAAGAAACGCCTGTTCAAGGCGAACCCCGCGCTGGCGGAACATTTCGAAGACGCCTATCCCTACTATACCACGGCCCTGATCCTTGACTCGCTGCTCTCGCAGCTGGGCCTGGCGGGCGAATTCTACCGCGAATTCGACGCCCTGGCGGCGGAGAAGAACGTAATGTGCCTGGACGAATCCAACACGCTCCTGCGCGACATCATCGGCGGCTCCAGCGCCCCGTTCGTCTATGAGAAGCTGGGCGTGCGCTACGAGCATTTCCTGCTCGACGAGTTCCAGGACACGTCCCGCATCCAGTGGGAGAATTTCCTGCCGCTGCTGCAGGAAAGCGAGGCCGGCGCC
Organism: uncultured Bacteroidales bacterium; assembly: GCA_900319975.1. Taxonomy (GTDB): domain Bacteria; phylum Bacteroidota; class Bacteroidia; order Bacteroidales; family UBA932; genus Cryptobacteroides. The sequence continues at coordinate 26,899 of ONQP01000022.1, forward strand.
GGCGGCAACCTGATCGTGGGCGACGTCAAGCAGAGCATCTACCGCTGGCGCGATTCCGACTGGAAACTGCTGGGCAGCGAGGTGCAGGAAGCCTTCCCGGACGCCAAGGTTGTGCCCCTGCAGGGCAACTGGCGCAGCACGCGCGCCGTGATCGGCTTCAACAACCGCTTCTTCCCGTACGCCGCCGGCATGCTGGGCCTGGGCGACATCTACGCCGACGTGAAGCAGACGGCGAAGAAGGACGACCCGCAGGAGGGCTGCGTGCGCGTGAGCTTCTGCGAAGACCAGCTCGCGGCGGTCATGGAGTCCATCCGGCAGGCCCGCGCGCAGGGCGCCGGCTGGAACGACATCGCCGTGCTGGTGCGCGGCCGCAAGGAAGGCTCCGCCATCGCGGCGCACCTGGTCGCCAACGGAATTCCCGTCATCTCCGACGATTCGCTCGTGCTCAAGTCCTCCCCGGTGGTCCGCCGCCTGGTCTCGCTGCTGAGCTGCTACGAGAATCCGGACGACACGATCGGCCGCTTCCTGGCGGACTCGATGGAACTGTCCTTCCCGGAGGAATACCATTCGCTGGTGGACTTCTGCGAAGAGCTGCTGCGCGCGATGCGCGAATGGGATCCGGCTTCCTTCGAGGGGCAGACCCTCTTCATCCAGGCCTTCATGGACGACCTCCAGAGCTGGGTGCAGGTCAACGGCAACAACCTCCGCTACTATCTCAAGCACTGGGAGGAGAAGGACCTGTGCATCGGCTCGCCCGAGAACGCCTCTTCCGTCCGCGTGCTGACCATCCACAAGTCCAAGGGCCTCGAGTTCCCGCACGTCATCTTCCCGTTCGCCGACAAGGTGGCGCTCTACAAGAGCGATGTCCACTGGAGCCCGCTCGACACGGCCCGCACGCCGTTCAGCCCGGAAGTGTCCGGCATCTATCCGGTCAACCTGGGCACGCTCGCGGGCGCCAGCCTGTTCGCACCGGCCGTCGAACAGGAGCAGCGCCTGCAGCTGGTGGACAACCTCAATGTCTTCTACGTTGCCCTGACGCGGGCCGGCAAGAGCCTGCACGTCATCGCGAAACCCGCCTCCAAAAAATGCCGGGAGTCGTTGCCGAAGGGCGAACCGGACTGCGGCAACCTCTCCGAGGTCCTCTTCGCGTTCCTGCATGGAGAGGAAGAATACACGGCCGGCAAACCCTACGACTTCACGCAGCTCGAGCGGGAGGAAAGCCCCGCGCAGCTTCCTTTCCCGGGACAATATCCGTCCATCCCGCTGGACGGCCGCCTGACGCCTTCGCAGGAGGCGGACGACTTCTTCGGCGATGACGGCCGGGTGGGCCTGGCGGCCTCCCCGCGCCTGCGCGGCATCGTCCTGCACGACATCCTGTCGGAGGTCGTGCGGCCCGCCGACCTCGAAGGGGCGGTGCAGGCCGCCGTGCGCGACGGCCGCCTGGACGCCGCAGGCGGCGAAGCGGCCCTGGCGCTGCTGGGCGCCGGCATCGCCGCGCACCCGGACTGGTTCCCGGACACGGTCGGTCCCGACGTCCGGGTGCTCAACGAGCGGACGCTCTTCGACGCGTCCGGCCGCGAATTCCGCCCCGACCGCGTGATCCTGCGCGGCCGCGAGGTCACGGTCGTGGACTTCAAGTTCGGCGGGGAGAACCCCTCCTACAAGCGGCAGGTCGGGCGCTACGCGCAGCTTTGGCACGAACTTGGCTACCAGGTGGAGGGAGCGTACCTGTGGTATGTTCCTGACGGTAAAACAGAACGAGTATGTTGAGGCTTAAATGGATATCCCTTCTGGCGACCCTGCTGCTGTCCCTGACGGCGGGCGCCCAGCAGCCGCAGCCCGCCGAGCTGGCTGCGCGCCTGCAGACGGACCGCATCTCGCTGCGCTACGCCTGCACCCTCACGCAGGATACGCCGGTCAAGCTGTCCGGCACCCTGCTGATCCAGGGCGAATGCTACCGGGCCATCGGCAACGGCGTGGAGATCTATTGCGACGGGAAGGACCGCTGGACCGTGGACCCTGCCTCCAAGGAGGTCTACATCGAACCGGCCGGGGGGCTCGAAGAGTTGCTCGCCTGGAAGGATTCGATCACCGAACTCTCGCTCACCGAGGTCAAGTACCTTCCGCTTTCGGACGACCTGTCCGCCTTCCGCTTCGACACGGCGTCGCTCGACGACGCCTGGGTCGTCACCGACCTGCGCTAGCCGGCCGTCAGGCGGGGCGGCGCAGGGTAAATGGAGGCTGCCGTCGCGACGTTTTGCGGAAATGCAGGAGATTTTGCATCTTTGCAGGAGAACACCAACACTCTTTCCATAACATTAAATGCATAACCGTATGAACAGACTGACCACTTCTCTTCTCCTGTTGGTCGCCCTGCCGCTTTCCCTTGCGGCCTCCGGCGCCCGGACAGATGCTCCAGCTGCCGATGGCGGCAAGTACATCAGCGCGGTGAAACTGATCGGCGGCAACGTCGGCGAAATCTCTTCCCTGAAGGCCGATGCGCGGCGGAACGGCTGGACCGTCATCGAGAGCGACCTCAATGCCGGCACGCGCGGCGACCAGATTTACCTCTGCTACAAGACGACCTCCGGCGATGACTACATCACCGACCTGTACCTCAGCTCCGGCAGCAACCCCGTCTCCAATTCCATCACCGTCGACGGACGCACCTACACCCTGTGCCCCAACGAGGGCGGCAGCCATTTTACCGGCATCAAGGGCGACCTGAACAGCAACGCCGGCGGTGACGACATCCACATCTACTACACCAAGGCGTCCTTCGGCGACGGCCGCGCCGTGTCCGAAATCTGGTTCAACGCGTCCTCCAGCGGGGCGGTCTGCAAGGATACCGGCAGCACGGCCTACGACCTCAACAAAGGCGCCGGCGGCGCCGACATCTTCATGCACTTCTCCACGACCGCAGGCGTGTCCGGCGGCCGGTCCGCCTCCCGGAAGAGCAACGTCATCGGCGAAGTGAAACTGATCGGCGGCGGCGCCGGCGAGATATCCGCCCTGAAGGCCAACGCCCGGCGGAACGGCTGGACCGTCATCGAGAGCAACCTCAACGCCGGCACCCGCGGCGACGAGATCTATCTCTGCTACAAGACGACCAGCGGCAAAGAATACATCACCGACCTGTACCTCAGCTCCGGCGGCAATCCCGTCTCCGGTACCATCACCGTCGACGGGCGCACTTACACCCTGTGCCCCAACGAGGGCGGCAGCCACTTCACGGGCATCAAGGGCGACCTGAACAGCAATGCCGGCGGTGACGACATCCATATCTACTACACCAAGGTGCCCTTCGACGACGGCCGCGCCGTGTCCGAGATCTGGTTCAACGCATCTGCCAATGGGGCGGTCTGCAAAGACAGCGGCAGCACGGCCTATGACCTCAACAAAGGCGCCGGCGGCGACGACATCTTCATGCACTTCAATACAAAGTAATGCGTAACTTTCCCCTCCTTCTGACCGCCCTGGTGCTGCTGGCCGTCCCGGCCCGCGCCCAGGTGGTCTATGTCCCCGAAGAGATTCATTATCAGGCGCCCCAGGTGCCGGAGTTCATCGAGTTCGCCGGTCAGACCTACCGCTTCGACCGGCCCGACCTCTATGAACGGATGGACCGCGAACTGATCAATTTCACCTATTCGCACACCAACTCCACGCTGATGCTCAAGCGCGCCGAGCGCATCTTCCGGCAGGTCGTCCCGATCCTGCAGAAGAACGGCGTTCCCGAGGACCTGAAGTATCTGATGGCCATCGAGAGCAACCTCGACCCCAAGTCCGTCTCCACGGCCGGGGCCGCGGGCCTCTGGCAGTTCCTGAAGAGCACCGGCCGCGCCTATGGCCTGGAGGTCAACGACGAGGTGGACGAGCGCTACAACATCGCCAAGTCGACCGAGGCCGCCTGCAAGTACCTGAAGGAAGCTTACGCGAAATATGGCGACTGGATGACCGTGGCGGCCAGCTACAACGCCGGCCAGGGCGGCATCTCGCAGCGCATCACCAACCAGCGTCAGAAGAAGGCGATGGACCTCTTCCTCCCCACGGAGACGTCCCGCTACATGTTCCGCATCCTCACGGCCAAGTATTTCTTCGAGCACCCGGAGGACTTCGGGTTCCACATCACGGATCCCTATCCCTACCGCGCGCCCAGGAAGATCGTCGAGATCAGCGCCCCCATCCCGAACCTGACGGACTTCGCCGCGGAGCACGGCACCACCTATTTCTTCCTGAAGGAGGCCAACCTCTGGCTGCGCAGCGACAAGCTCACCAACAAGAACTCCAAGACCTACCAGATCATCATTCCGCGCGCGGAATAAGGTCTGCCGGCAATAAAGAAGAAGCGCCTCTGACGGGGCGCTTCTTCTTGTATGGCTTCGGGCCTAGATGCGGTGCAGGAAGGCGTCGAGGATGGGTTCGAGGGTGTTGAGGTCGGGCACGAGGACCTGGCGCGGCTTGGAGCCCTCCTGCGGGCCGACGATGCCCGCGGCCTCCAGCTGGTCCATCACGCGGCCCGCCTTGGCGTAGCCCATGCCGAGCTTGCGCTGCAGGTCGGACGTGGAGCCGCGCTGGCTCAGGACCACCATCTTGGCGGCCTCCTCGAAGCGCTCGTCCACCTTGCTCATGTCGACCATGCCGCCGCCTTCTCCGCCCTCGGCACCCGGCTCCGCCGGCGAAGGGAGGTAGTACGGCGTGTTGTAGCAGCGGCCGTAGCCGACCTGCCCGCCGATGAACTCCGTCACGGCGTCGATCTCCTCGCCGCTGATGAAGCCGCACTGGATGCGCTCGGAGTCGATGCCGGCCGAGAACAGCATGTCGCCGCGGCCGATGAGCTTCTCCGCGCCCGGCGCGTCGAGGATGGTCATCGAGTCCACGCGGGACGCCACGCGGAAAGCGATGCGCATCGGGAAGTTGCTCTTGATGATGCCCGAAATCACGTCCACCGAAGGGCGCTGCGTCGCCAGGATGACGTGCAGGCCGGCCGCGCGGCCCTTCTGCGCAAGGCGGATGATGGAGTTGGTGATGCTGCGCGAAGCCGCACGCGCGTCGGGGGACGCGCCCGTGGTCATCGTCAGGTCGGCGTATTCATCGACCACCACGACCAGATAGGGGAGGTAGCGGTGTCCGTGGTCGGGACGGAGCTTGCGCTCCTTGAATTTCTCGTTGTAGAGGGTGATCTTGTTGACGCCCGCCTTGCTGAGCAGCTCGTAGCGGTCGTCCATTTCGGTGCACAGCGAACGCAGGATCTTCTCCGCGTCCTTCGGCTTCTTGACGATGGCGTTGGCGCGCTCGTCGTCTTCGTCGGTCGAATCCGGCAGCACGGCGAGGTAGTGCTTGAGCAGCTGGCCGTAGGAAGAGAATTCCACCATCTTCGGGTCGATGAAGACGAACTTCAGCTCCGAAGGATGCTTGCTGTAGAGCAGCGAGGACACGATGACGTTGAGGCCCACGGACTTGCCCTGCTTGGTCGCACCGGCGATCAGCAGGTGCGGGGCGTCGGCGAGGTCGAACACGCGGACCTTCTGCGTGATCGTGTAGCCGATGGCCACCGGCAGGTCGGCCTTGCTCTCCCGGAAGGCCTCGTCGTTGAGCAGGGCCTTGAGCGGGACGATCGAGGAGAAGTCGTTGGCCACCTCGATGCCTACGGCGTCGGAGAGCGTCACCACGCGCACGCCCTTGGCGTTGAGCGACAGGGCGATGTCTTCCTGGAGTTTCTTGATGTCGGCGATCTTCACGCCCGGGGCGGGATACACCTTGTAGAGCGTCACCGTCGGGCCCACGATGGCCTTGACGTCGGTGACCTGGATCTTGTAGTTGGACAGGGCTGCGCGGATCTTGTTGTTGTTGCGCGTCAGCTCCTCCGTGGACACTTCGCGGCGGCCGCTGGAATAGCTCTCCAGCAGGTCCAGCGAAGGGAATTTGTATTTCGGCAGGCCGTCCGGCGGATCCAGGCGGTTGTCGATGGGGGACAGGTCTTCGACCTTCTCGGCCTCCAGGCCGTTGTCCGCGACGATCTCGAAATTGCCTTCCGCCGCTGCGAGGGCGGCGTCCGGAGCGGCGGCCTGGATATCATCCCCGACCAGACCTTCCCGTCCGTCATCCCCGACCTGACCGGGGATCTCCTCGCCTTCCAGCAGCCCGTCGGGAATCCCTTCGGGAACCGCCTCTTCGGCCAGCGCGGCCAGCGAGTCGGAAGCTTCTTCCAGCTCCTCCTCCGCTTCGGCCTCGGCCTCTTCTTCGGCTTCCTCCGCATCCACGGGCTTCTCCGGCTTCTCCTTCTTCCGCCCGATGGAGGCGAACCAGCGGTTGAAACGCTTGGAGGAGAAGAACAGGAAGGCGGCCGTGAGGATCAGCAGGAACAGGCCGGTGACGATGGTGCCGAAGAGGTTCTCGGCCCAGGCCACGACCGCGGCGCCGCAGCGTCCGCCCAGGCCGCCGCCGAAGAGCAGCTCCTGGCCGGTGCACTTGCCGGCATAGGCGAGGACGACCGACGCGATGAATGCGCCGAAGACCGCGATGAGGGCGGTCTTGACCAGCGACTTCGACCAGCGGCGCGCCAGCAGGCGCACGGACACGGCCGTGAGGATGATCAGCAGGGAGAAGCTGCCCAGGCCGAACAGTTCGCACACCAGCAGGTGGCCCATCCGGAACCCGAGCTTGCCGGCGGCGTTGCCCACGGCGCGGCCCGCCTGCATGGCGTCAGGGTCGCCCAGCAGGCTCATGTCTTCCCGCCAGTGGAAGAGGTAGGAGAAGGTGGAGATGAAGATGAAGAGGGTCAGCGCAGCGACGCACAGACCCGCGATCCGCACCGCTGCGGCCCGCTCTTCTTCGTCCCAGGATTGCCAGAATCTCATTTATTTCTTCTTGTACGGACGCTTGTAGTTGTTCTTGCCGCGCTGCCGGTTGCGCTGGCTGCCCGGCTGGCCGACGTTGATGCCCATCCCGGGGCGCGCGAAATTGGCGTCGCCCGCGATCTTGCTGAGGCTGAGGCCCTCGGGGACGCGGAGCTTGTAGTCGGAGATCTTCTCGATGTCGGCGAAAATGGTCTCGTCGGCTACGCTGTCCTTGTTCCAGATGAGATATTGCGTGCGCATATAGATGGCGAGCGAGCGGATCATTTCCGTCTTCACTTCGCCCTCAGGCTGCTCGCAGAGCAGCTGGATGATGCTCTCGATGTTGCGTCCGTAGTGGAAGGCCTTGATGCGCGTCCCCTTCATCGGGACGGGCACGGGGGCCGTCGCAAACTCCTCCGCCACGGGGCAGGGATAGGGGGAATCCACGTCCAGGTCGTAGCCTGCGATCATGTAGAGATGGTCCCAGAGCTTATGGTCGAAATTCTCCTGGGTGTGCACCTGCGGGTTGAGGAGCTCCATCACCTTGACGACGGCGCGCGCCTGCTCGGTGCGCTTCTCGCGGTCGGGGATGGCCTTGAGCTGCTCCACCATCTTGAGGACGTTGCGGCCGTACTCGGGCATGGCGAGCTTTTCGCGGGAGGTGTTGTAATCCAGGGTATGTTCGTTTTCGTTCAGATTCATAAATTCAAATAATGTCGATGAACAACAAAGGTAATCATTTTTGCGGAATATCCGTACCCACGCGCTGGGCGCGGAAGCCTTCCGACATCCAGGTGCTCTCGGCGCAGATCAGGAAACCTTCGATGTCGTCGCGCGCCTCGATCAGCGCCTTGGCGGGCCCGGGGCCGAGGACCATGCAGGCCGTGGCCAGGGCGTCCGCCTCGGCCGCGGTGGGGGCCACGATGGTCGCGCCGAGCAGGTCGTGCGTGACCGGATAGCCGGTGCGCGGGTCGATGGTGTGGGCGTATTTCTTGCCGTCCTTGATGTAGAACTTGCGGTAGTTGCCGGACGTGACGATGCCGCAGGGGCGGCCCGCCGACTGCCAGGTATCGAGCAGGTCGCTGCCGGGCACCTGGTTGTCGTCCACGGGATTGTCCACGGCGATGGTCCAGCCCCGTCCCGAGGGGTTGACGCCGGCGCAGTAGATCTCGCCGATGTCCACGAGCATGTTGACCACGCCGATCTCCCGGAGGTATTCCGCCACGACGTCACAGGTGTAGCCTTGCGCGATGGCGTTGAAATTCAGCACTTTTTCCTCCTTGCAGGCGGCCAGGGCCGCCGCGACGCGGTCCGGGTCGGGCAGGCTGTCGGCGGTGAAGCCGAAGCCCCAGATGTCGAAGAGCGGGCCGGAAGCGGGGTCGAAGGCGCCGCCGGTCTCGGCGCGGTAGCGTTCGGACAGGGCGCGCACCTCCGAGAAGAAGCGGTCGGGCACGATCTCCTCGCCCCGGTTGTAGCGCGAGAGCAGCGAGTTCTTGTTGTATCCCGACAGGCTGAAATCGATCGAATCGAGCAACGCGTCGATGCGTGCCTGGATGGCCTTGGGCGAGGTTTTGACCCCGGCCAGGTCGGCCTTGACGCTGTAGACGCCGCCCTGGGCGTAGCCCGAGAAGACGACGTAGCGGTGCTGCTGGCAGCCGGCGGAAAGGAAGGCGGCCAGGAGAATGGAAAAAATGATCCGGTATTTCATCGCTTCGGCAAAGTATTTGTACAAAGTTAGCTGTTTTTCGCGCATTTTTGCGCATATTTGCAATTTGTAAGCACAGAGACAAATATGAAGTTGAACAGATGGTTGCTCCCTGCCGCCCTGGTCGCCGCGCTCGCGGTGGCGGAAGGATGCAAGAAGGAATCGACCGAGACCAAGGAAAGCCTGTCAGGCGAGATCACGCTGACCGTCCCCGCCGTGGTCGAGGTCGGATATACCAAGGACTACATGATCGATACGCTGATGACGCTTTCCTGCCCGGACGGCTCTCCCATCGGCTATTATTTCACCGATCCCGACACGAACACCCGCGACACGCTCGTCAACGCCGACGGCACGTTCCGCAAGCACATCTATACGCTCACCGTCGCCGACAAGCGCGAGTCCCAGACCCTCACCCTGACGGCCTTCATGGCGAAGGATTCCAAGTACGCCGGCCAGTCCGGCACCGCCACGTTCCTGATCGTGCGCAAGGGCCTCGACGAGCAGGGCTCGCTCACGCGTTTCAACGCCGCCGCGTCCGCCGGCTCCTTCAAGGATGCCCGCGACGGCCGGGAATACTACTATTGCACGATGAACGGCCTGTCCTGGATGCGCCACAACCTGGCGTGGACCGGCGCCGGCGTCCCGACCTGGGGCTGCGTGGCGATGAACGACATCTTCGGCCGCTACTATACCTGGGAGGAGGCGCAGACCGCCTGCCCGGAGGGCTGGCGGCTGCCGACCGACGCCGAATGGACGGCCCTGCAGGAGGGCGCCCAGCCCGGCAAGGACATCAAGGGCCTGGCCGGCCGGCTGATGGGCGACATCTACTTCAACGGCGACCGGCTGTGGGAATACTGGCGTGAGGTGCGGATCACCGACGAGTTCGGCTTCTCCGCGATCCCTGCCGGCTATGCCAACCTCGGCGGCGCTTCGGATTTCCGGGGCCAGTACACCTATGCCGCCTTCTGGACCGCCGACGAGGAGGATGGCGACGGCGTCTGCCGCTACATCTACCAGAGCAAGGACATCGTCTATCGCGGCAAGATGTCGAAGACCGACTTCGCCGCTTCCGTGCGCTGCGTCAGATAGCGGCGACCGTCCCGAGAAAATGCAAGAGAGCCTGGCCGACCGCATCGGCCAGGTTTTTTATGCCCTGCGGGCAGCCCGGCAGCAGAGCGGGGAGGGAGCAGAGGATGAATCCTTCGGTCAGGGGCAGCGCGCCCAGGTTGGTCAGCAGGAAGTAGCGCGGGAAGGTGTGGAAGCGCAGCCAGACGAGCGGGGCGGTGAAGACCTGGCAGGAGACCGTAAGCGACATGGCGCTCCAGATGCGTCGGAAAGGGTCCGGGCGGCGCCCGGCCGGGTACCAGGCTTCGAGCCGCGGGTGGACCAGCACGATGCCGAGCAGCGCGAGATAGGAGAGCTGGAAGCCCAGGCTCGTGACCACGCCGGGCGAGACGGCCAGCTGGATGGTGAGCGCGGCGAAGAAGATGGCCGTCAGGTGGCGCCTGCGTCCCGGCAACAACCGGGAAAGTTCGTTCAGACAGATGAACAGGAAGGCGCGCACGAGGGAAGGGGAAGCGCCGGTCATCAGCAGGAAGAATCCCGCCGCGCCGACCGACAGGGCGCTGCGCACGGCCGTGGCCGGGCGGCTGTGCCCCATCCAGGCCAGCGCACCCTGCAGGATGCCGTAGAGGATGCCCAGGTGCAGGCCCGACAGGGCCAGGATGTGGGCGGCGCCCGCGTCGCGGAAAGCCGCCACCGTGGCGGCGTCGAGCCCTTCGCGCCGGCCGGCCAGCAGGGCCTTGAGCAGCGCGGTGGTATCCGCGTGCGGGAAGTCCGCCGCGTCGATGGCGCGCAGCAGCCCGCCCAGGGCCCGCTCCGCCGGAGGCCACGGCCCCGGCGGTCCTGGCGCCAGGCCGGCGGTGGCCTGGCAGAGCACGCCGAGCGCCCAGAACAGGGCCGTCAGGGCGAGGGTGCGCGGGCCGCGCCCGGCTGCGGCTGCAAGCAGCCCGCCGGCCGCGAGGCAGGCGCCTGCCCCGGCCCAGAAAAGCGCATCGCTCCCAGGCGGCAACAAGGCCGCCATCATCACTCCTGCTGAAAAAGGGATTGAAATCGCCACGATGTCTTTCTCCTCGACCATTTCAATCGGATTTTTGGCAAAATACGCAAAAATCCCTAATTTTGCACGATTTTGAAACCTAATGTTTGACATATGATTATCCTTGTAATCAATTGTGGAAGTTCTTCCGTGAAGTACCAGCTTCTGGACATGAAGAACGACGACGTGTACGATCTGCTGGCCAAAGGCCTCGTCGAGAAGATCGGCCTGCCTGACGGCTGCCTCACCCATAAACCTACCGGCAAGGAACCTTACACGGTTACGCAACCCATTCCCGACCACAAGGTCGGCATGAAACTCGTGCTGGACGCCCTCGTGGATCCGGAGCACGGCGTGCTGTCCAGCTTCGACGACATCGAGGCGGTCGGCCACCGCATCGTCCAGGGCGCCGATTTCTTCTCCGGGAGCACGGTCGTCAACGACGACGTCCTCAAGAAGATCGAGATCTGCTGCGACTTCGCCCCGCTGCACAACCCGGCCCACCTGCTCGGCATCCACGCCATCTCGCACGTCCTCCCGGACGTCCCGCAGGTCGTGACCTTCGATACGGCCTTCCACCAGACGATGGAGCCGTACGCCTATATGTACGCCCTTCCCTACGAATACTACGAGAAGTACCGCGTGCGCCGCTACGGTGCCCACGGCACCTCGCACCAATACGTCTCCCAGCGCGGCGCCAAGCTCGCCGGCCTGGACCTGGCGCACTCCAAGATCATCACCTGCCACCTCGGCAACGGCAGCTCCGTGACCGCCATCCGCGACGGCAAGGTCGTGGACACCTCGATGGGCTTCACCCCGCTCGAGGGCATGATCATGGGTACCCGCTGCGGCAACATCGACGCCAACATCATCCCGTACATCATGAAGAAGGAGAACCTCACGCCGGATGAGATGACGACCATCATGAACAAGAAGAGCGGCTTCCTCGGCCTGTCCGGCAAGAGCTCCGACCTGCGCGACATGGACGCGGCCGCCAAGGCCGGCGACGTCCGCGCCAAGATCGTGCTCAAGAAGCTCACCTACGATACCATCAAGAACGTCGGCGCCTACATCGCCGAGATGAACGGCGTGGACCTCATCGTCTTCACCGCCGGCATCGGCGAGAACAACCCGCGCCTGCGCCGCCACATCTGCGACAACCTCTCCTATATGGGTGTCAAGATCGACGTCGACGCCAACGACGCCGCCCGCAGCGCCGAGACCATCATCTCCGCGCCGGATTCCACCGTCAAGGTGGCCCTCATTCCGACCAACGAAGAGCTGGTGATCGCCCGTGACACGATGCATCTCGTCTCCGAATTAGAAAACTAAAAGATATGTCCCTCATTGACCAGATTGTCGCGCGTGCCAAGTCCAACAGGCAGCGCATCGTGCTCCCGGAATCCTTCGAGGAGCGCACCATCACCGCGGCCGACCGCGCCATCGCCGACGGCCTTGCCGACATCATCCTGATCGGCAACCGCGAGAAAGTCCTCGCCTATGCGGCCCAGCTGGGCCTCAAGCATATCGACCAGGCTACCATCATCGATCCCGAGACCAGCGACAAGACCGAAGAATACGCACAGCTCCTCTTCCAGCTCCGCCAGAAGAAGGGCATGACCCTCGAGGTGGCCCGCAAGACCGTCCTCGATCCGCTCTACTTCGGCTGCCTGATCATCAAGAGCGGCGATGCCGACGGCCAGATCAGCGGCGCCCTCTCCACCACCGGCGAGACGCTCCGCCCGGCCCTGCAGAT
>ONQP01000103.1 GCA_900319975.1 uncultured Bacteroidales bacterium
CCGATGAAGTAGACGATGAAGAAGGCGCAGCCGACGGCTATCAGGGTGCCGCAGAGTGTCAGCAGGGAAATGACGGGGCCGGGATCCCCCATAAAGTCACTCCAGCGCGGGATGAAAACCGCGAGCATGGCGATACAGGACAGCAAGCCGATACCGGAGGTGATGCACGCAGCCAGCAGCCAGCCCATCAGCTTGTCCTTGACCGTCTTCTTCCGGCAGCAACTCGTCGGCTGGAAGAACGCCGGATCGAGCGTCGCGCCGTTCTCGATGGCCTTCATCATCAGCTCCGTCTTCTTGTCCACCTCGTGCCGCCGGTTCCGCAGGACCAGGGCGATAATGATCAGGGGCAGTACAACGCAGATGCTGATCGGAATCAAGTTCTCGAACATTTTCCCGATGGTGTACCAGCCGTCGGACATTAAAAGCATAGTCATCATAACAGATACATTTTTAAATTCAATTCACCCGTTAGACGGCCCATCGCCCCGAAAGGCTACAAATATTTTGTTTTTTCGGGCTTGCCTTCCCTCGCGGTCGGACAGAAATTATTTTTCGTCCACAAGGGCCGAAAAACCAATTTCTGCTCCGCCCTCCACAACGCCCACGCGCGGCAAGCCTTGAAAAGCATAGGCTGTCGGAGCGAAGCGACGCAGGGGAGCTCGAGGGGGAACGCCCCCTCGATGATAAGCGTATTGCGATAGCAAAGTGCGTGTTAACGAACTTTGCTGTCGCAATACCAACAGCGCGTGATTCCGTTTTCCGCGAGGCGGAAGAGCGGATCGTGCTTCTCGTTGTTGCAGATGCACTTCGGGTTGGAGCAGTGAAGCGCCGGGTTGAGGGCAGATGCACTTCGGGTTGGAGCAGTGAAGCGCCGGGTTGAGGATCGGCTCCTCGTGCTCCGGCATCCCGTGCGACGCGTCGTTCTTCCATTCCATCAGGCTCACGATCAGCGCCATGCGCACGAACTTGCCGTTCTCCACCTGGCGGAAATAGGCCGCGCGCGGGTCGTCGTCCACCTCGGTCAGGATCTCGTTGACGCGCGGCAGCGGGTGCAGCACGGCCATCTTCTGCTTGGCGAGCGCCATGCGGCGGGCGTCCAGCACGAAGCTGTCCTTCACTCGGTCGAATTCGTCCTCGTCCAGGAAGCGCTCCTTCTGCACGCGCGTCATATAGAGCACGTCCAGCTCCGGGATGGCCTCGTCGAGGTTGTTGGTCTCGCGGTAGGCCACGCCCATCTTGTCGCAGACATCCTGCTTGATGTAGTCCGGCAGGCGCAGCTCGTCCGGGGCGATCAGCACGACCTTGATGCCCTTGTAGCGGGACAGGGCCTTGATCAGGGAATGGACGGTGCGGCCGAAACGCAGGTCGCCGCAGAAGCCGATGGTGATGTTGTCGATGTGGCCGAGCTCGCGCTTGATGGTCAGCAGGTCGGTCAGCGTCTGCGTCGGGTGGCTGTGGGAGCCGTCGCCGGCGTTGATGATCGGCACGCGGGACACCTCGGAGGCCACCAGCGGCGCGCCCTCGATGGGGTGGCGCATCGCGATGATGTCGGCGAAGCAGCCGACCACGCGGACGGTGTCCTGCACGGTCTCGCCCTTGCTCACGGAGGTGTTCTGGGGGTTGGAGAAACCGAGCACGTTGCCGCCCAGCTCCATCATCGCGGCGGTGAAACTCAGCCGCGTGCGGGTGCTGGGCTCATAGAAGAGCGTAGCGAGCTTCTTGTGGGCCATGCTGCCCTGGTAGCGTTCGCGGTGCGCGATGATGTCTTCGGCCAGCGCGACGATCTGGTCGATCTCCTCCTTGGTGAGGTCGGTGGGGTCGATGAGGTGTTTCATAAGCTGTTGCGGAAATCGAGGATCTGCTGTTTCTGGGCGGGCGTGATATAGTTCTGCTCGACGGCCACGTCCACCAGGGCGTCGAGGTTGCTGAGCGAGTGGTTGACCACGTTGGCGGCGGCAAGGCGCTCGACGCCCTTGCGCAGGCCGTAGGTGAAGATGCTCACGATGCCGAGCACCTCGGCGCCCGCTTCGCGCAGGGCCTCCACCACGTCGATCACGCTGCCGCCCGTGGAGATGAGGTCTTCCACGACGACGACCTTGGTGCCCGGGTCGAGCCGGCCTTCGATGCGGTTGGTGCGGCCGTGGCTCTTGGCCTCGCCGCGGACATAGCCCATCGGCAGGCCGAGCAGGGTGGCGGTGATGGCGGCGTGGGCGATGCCGGCGGTGGAGGTGCCCATCAGGGCCTCGCACGCCGGGAAATGCTCGCGCACGAGCTTCGCCAGGCCCGCCTCGACCTTTTCGCGCACGGCGGGGGCGGAAAGCGTCAGGCGGTTGTCGCAATAGATCGGGCTCTTGATGCCGCTGGCCCAGGTGAACGGCTCCTCAGGCCGGAGGAAAACGGCCTTGATCGAGAGGAGTTCTTTGGCAATCTCTTTCTGCATATCTTATTGATTCAAAAACTCTTTGAGGCAGCGCTGATAGGCGGCGACGGGGTCGGCGGCGGCCGTCACGGGCCGGCCGACGACGATGTAGTCGGAGCCGATTTCCCGGGCGCGGGCCGGGGTGGTGATGCGGACCTGGTCGTCCGCAGCGGCGTCCGCGAACCGGATGCCGGGGGTGATGGCGAGGAAGTCCGGGCCGCAGGCGTCCTTGACCATCGCCGCTTCGAGCGGCGAGCAGACGACGCCGTCCAGGCCCGCTTCGCGCGCGTTCTGCGCGTATTTGACGATCGTCTCGCCGATGCCGGCGCCGATCAGCAGTTCGTTCTGCATCCGCTCCTCGCTGGTGGAGGTGAGCTGGGTGACGGCGATCAGCAGCGGCCGCGTGCCGTCCGGCCTCGTGAGGCCCTCCAGCGCGGCGCGCATCATGTCGATGGTGCCGGCCGCGTGGACGTTGCAGATGTCCACGTCGAGCGAGGAGAGCACGCGCATCGCCTTCTTGACGGTGTTGGGGATGTCGTGGAGCTTGAGGTCCAGGAAGATGGGGTGTCCGCGGCGCTTGATCTCGCGCACGATGTCGGGGCCTTCCGCATAGAAGAGCTCCATCCCGATCTTGACGAAGGGCTTGCGCCCGCCCGCGAACAGGTCGAGGAATTCGAGGGTCTGCTGCCTGCCTGCGAAGTCGCAGGCGATGATGACGTCTTTTGCCATTATTCTACGATGCCGATTATTTCTTGTAAACTGTTGATTCCGAGGTTGTCCATCAATTCCGGGAGGGCCGCCACGATCTCCGGGCAGACCATCGGGTTGCGGAGGTTCTCCGCGCCCACCTGCACGGCCGTGGCGCCGGCCATCATCATTTCGACGACGTCTTCCGCGCGACGCACGCCGCCGCAGCCCATCACCGGGATGCTGCACGCGTGGGCCACCTGGTAGACCATCCGGAGGGCCAGCGGGAAGACCGCCGGGCCGGAGAAGCCGCCCATCTTGTTGGCGATGACGGGCCGGCGGCGCCGGATGTCGATGCGCATGCCCAGCAGGGTGTTGATGAGCGTGATGCCGTCCGCGCCGGCGTCCTCGCAGGCCCGGGCGATGGACACGATGTCCGTCACGTTGGGACTGAGCTTCAGGAAGACGGGCTTGTGCGAGACGGCCTTGACGGCTTTCGTCACCGCGGCGGCCGAGGCCGGGTCGGTGCCGAAGGCCATGCCTCCGTTGTGCACGTTGGGGCAGGACACGTTGACTTCCAGGATGTCGATGTCGGGGCAGGCGTCCGCCCGCTCGCAGTTGTAGGCGTATTCTTCGACGGAGAATCCGCTGATGTTGGCGATGATGGCGCCGCGGTAGATCTTGCGGAGGGCGGGGGCCTTGTCGGTGACAAGGGCCTCGATGCCCGGGTTCTGCAGGCCCACGGAGTTGATCATCCCGGCGTTGCACTCGGCGATGCGCGGGGTGGGGTTGCCGAAGCGGGCCTCGCGGGTGGTGCCCTTCAGGGAGATGCCGCCGAGGACGTTGAGGTCGAAGGTGTCGGCCAGCTCGAGGCCGAAGCCGAAGGTCCCGCTGGCGGGGATGACCGGGTTCTCCAGGCGCAGGCCGCAGAGGCTGACGGAAAGGTCTTTGTTTACCATAGCACTTCCTCCTTGTCGAATACGGGGCCGTCGGCGCAGACGCGTCTGGGGCCGTTAGCTGTCTGAATGGTGCAGCCGTAGCAGAAGCCGGCGCCGCAGCCCATCCGCTCCTCCAGGCTGACTTCGCCGGGGGCGTCGAGGGCTTTGCAGACGGCCTTCAGCATCGGCAGGGGGCCGCAGGCGTAGAAGCGGTCGAAGACCGGCTTCGCGGCTGCGATGGCGTCGGTGACGAAGCCTTTCGTGCCCACGGAGCCGTCCATCGTGGCGATGAGGACGGGGATGCCGAGGGCTTTCAGGTCGTCGGCCAGGCAGATCTCGTCGGCCTTGTTGAAGCCGAGCACGGCCGTGGCGTGCTTGCCCTGCGCGAGCAATTCTTTTGCGAGCAGGTAGAGCGGCGCGACGCCGAGGCCGCCGCCGATCAGCAGGGCGTCGGAGGCGCATTTCTCCGGATGGAATCCGTTGCCCAGTCCGATAATTGGGCTTGGAGCAGAGCGACGCAGGGGGTCCGGGG
>ONQP01000051.1 GCA_900319975.1 uncultured Bacteroidales bacterium
CCGAGCGGCTGGTAGATCTTGCCGTAGGTGCCGTAGTCGTAGTAGTAGATCGGATAGTCCGCGGTCGCGCCGATCTGCCAGCTGTCGCCTTTGGCGTTTTTCCGGGTGATGTAAGAATCCACGGGCTTCAGCTGGAAGAGGTCGCAGATCTCCTGCGTGATCTTGTAGCCGAGCAGCTCCAGCTCCGCCTGCGTGAACTTGCCGTCTTTGCGCAGCTGGACGGTGATCTCGTCCTGCGGTGGCATCTTCTTCATCGTCGGCTCGGGCTGGCCCACGGGGCGGCCGCTGCGGTCCCGGAGCAGATCGGGCGCGAACTGCTGCGCGATCCATTCCAGGGCCTGCGGGAATTTCAGGTTCAGCTCGCGCTGGACCAGCGTGATCGCCGTGTAGGCCTTCGTGTCGGCGCCGCCCTTGTCCTGGATGAACCAGGTGCCGTCCTTCTGGAAGACGGTGCAGCTGGGCTTGCGGTCGTCTCCGCCTCGGATGCTGAAGTTGCGCCGACCGCTGAAGCCGACGGAGGACTGCGGGTAGAAATGCAGGATCACGGCCTTTCCGCCTTCGGTGGCCGCCAGGATGTCTTCCTTCGTGATATTGTAATCAGCCATTTTTGCCAGGTATGAGTTCAATGTCTTCATGTCCGCACGCGGCGAAGTTGCGGCCACGGCCCGCCGGGCCGTAGGCGATCATCAGATAGTGCCAGCCGGAGCGTGACGTGTGCACGCTGATCACCTTCGCGGGCTCGCCCTTGTAAAGCACCTTCTCGCCGATGCGGAAGTCGTGCTGCTCGAATGTGTTTTTATCCATTGTGGTCATCTATGTCTATGGTCCAGAAGTCGGACCGGATTAAACGGTCGAAGGCGTCGTCGCGCTCGGTGCGCGAGGTGTACGATGCCAGCGTGCGCCATTGGGACGGCGTGAGCACGTCCAGGTCGCGGTAGCGGATCAGGAACCGGCCTTGCGCGGCGTCTTTCCTGATCAGCCGGAATCCCGCCCGCGTGAGGCGGATCTGTGTCTCTTCGCAAATCATATCGCTCTGCTGATATTTTTGACGGTTTTGAAGAATCCTTCGTAGAAGGTGAACATATCATCCGCGGCGTCGTCCGGCGGGATGATCAGGCAGGTGTTCTCGATGCGCGGGTTCGTGTTGATGTTCGCGCTGGTCTGGATCAGGAAGTCGAAGGTGGCGCCTCTTCCGCACATGATCTTCGAGTGGTTCCTGGCCACGACGACGCGGACGTTCTCGCAGCCGTCGAAGGCCTGGCGGAAGTCGGCCGCCTCGAAGTTGTGCCGGCCGGTGACGTAGATCTCGCCCAGGATGAGGTCGAGCTGCGTGATGCGCCGCTCGTCGATCCATTTGCGCAGCTGCCGGATGTCGTTCATGTCCACGCACCACGTCGATACGATGCACTCGCGGACGTCCTGGGCGCGAAGAATGACCTTCAGGAAGGACAGCGCGTCCACGTCGCCGCGGGTCAGGAAGTTGTGGCACATTCAGCGGGAAGCCGTGATGCGTGACCGGTCCCACGACTGAAGGTGTGGGGGGGTCGTCTTCGCTGTGGTCGATGGCGAGCGGCGGCAGCGCGAACGGCGCCTGTATGGTGTCGGGGTCCAGCAGCATAGGTTCGTGATATCAGTGTTTGAAGCCGAGCTCTTCTTTGAGGCGGTCGCGGTCCCATTTCTCCACCTGGCGGACGGCCCATTCTTCGCCGGCCTGCGCCATAGCGTTCACGCGCGCGCGGAGGGTCTGTTCGCTTTCCAGGCGGCCCTGGTGGTAGGCGCGATAGACCGGGCTCTCGGGCGTCGCGATGTGGCGGCGCATTTCGGTGTCCGGAACTTCCAGTACCAGGGCGATATCGGAGGGCTTGTAGTGAAGGAGCGACAGGGCCTTGACGTTGTCGATATCGTCGGCCGTGGGCATCCATAGGGTCTCCCCTTCCGCGTCAGTCACCAGTCTCGCGGACTGGACGGGGGCGGCGGGGGCGGCAGGCGTGGCCAGCTCTTCGGCCAGCTGCTTCGGGAAGTAGCGCTCGTAGAACTGCCGGATCGCCTCTTCGCCGAGGTGGTGGCGGCGGTCCTGATTCGCGTCACGCCGGACGGCCTCGCGGAAGGGCACGTAGAGCTTCTTCACCTCGACCGGCGCGTCGTGGCGCTCGGCGAGCTCGCGCAGATGCGCCACGCGCTTCTCGTCGAAGTTCGTGGCATCGCTGAAGACGACGTAGTCCATGCGCAGCGCGAGATCCAGGAGGAAGTCTTCGGCGCGGGCGACCAGCGGTTCGCGCTTCGGGATCCAGTAGTCGCCCAGGGCGTGCCGGATCTCGTCGGGGCTGACGATGACGTGATTCGTCTTGCCGGCGACTTGTGAGCGCGCCCAGGTGGTCTTCCCGGAGCACGGTGTCCCCTGGATGATGATCAGTCTGGCCATAGCTCGGATTCGGTATATTTTCCGCCGGTCTCGGCGTTGATGATCTCGACGACCATCGGCTTCGCGTAGGGCTTCGGAGCGCGGCCGCCGGTGCACCACACGTAGGCGGTGGTGTACGATATGCCCTTCTGCATCACTCCGGCGATGATTTTGCTCCTTTGGGCGGCGGAGCAATTCTTGAATACTTCTGCGATTGTCATTTCTCGTCTGTTTTGTTTTCGGTGGCGTCCAGGATCTTGGCCAGCTTGTCCTTCGCGTTCAGGAGCATGGACCTGGATCCGGCGCGGGTGGTGTAGTTCTCGACCTGTGTGATCAGGTCGCGCGCGGCGCTTTTGATGTTGCCCATCAGGGCGGTGTCTTCTATCTTCATGGCAATATGCCCCGCGGCTTTGAAATAGCCGCGGGGATCTGAAAGGTTTTAATCAAATTCTCGGCAGGGACGCACGGAGAAGCCGCTGGACCGGTAATCGTTGCTCAGCGGGTACACGCGGCCGGAACCGAAGACCAAGTAGCGCGCGTACGCCTGCGAACCGGAGCCGTAGGAGTCGGAGTTCGGGACGTAGGTCATACGGGTCCAGTAGCAGCCGACGGCATCGGCCGAGGTAACGGAATTCTCGCCGGGGTGGATGTAGCCGGCGGCGGGCAGGAAGATGGAGTTGCCGTTCGGGCCGGTGATATCGAGGCCGTGCTTTTCGTCATTCCATTCGACCTTGCATTCCTCGATCAGCTCGACCATCGCGGCGCCTTTCGGCAGATAGTCGGCAAAGATATCGGCGGCCTGGTTGAAGGTGTAGTGGCCGGGCGCGTTGGTCTTCGCCCAGTGGCGGCCTGAAGGAAGGCCCAGATCCACGAATTCAAAGTCTTCCGGCTTGAACGTGGGAGTCGTTTTTTGTGCTTTGCTCATAGAACTAAACTTATAAGTTAAATTTCTGTCAAAATTGCGCTATCCGGGCAGATAGTGGTCAGCAGCTGCTGCAGGCGCTCGATGCGTTCAAGCCGCTGCTGCCGGATCTCTGAAAAGTGCGGCGTGTAACCGGGTGAGGGGGGGGTGAAATGGCCTCTCTGCGGTCCATCCAGCGCAGCTTTGCCTGGATGGCCGTGATCTTCGATTGGATGCAGCGGACGAGCTCGTCGCGCTGCTCGGATGTAATGATGATTGCGTTCATATTTTCATATATTGATATGTTCATATATTCAAATATTCATATTTTCTTGGCCCAGCCGATCTCTCCTGCGAAACCTTTATAGAATTCGTTCGGCGCGAATCCTTTCCGTTGGTACCAGTCTTCAACCCAGGGCTCGCATTCTGGCCAGAGGACGATGACGGCGCATCCTGCCTCTTTTGCCTGCTTGATCGCCTCGTTCAGCAGCTTATCGCCGAAGCCGTTCCATCGATACGGCGGGAAGACGATCAGGTCGTACAGGTAGGCGACCGGTTCGGTGCCTGGCCAGACGCATACCTTCACGGATCCGGCGGGATTCTGGATGTAGATGGTATCGTGGGCCTTCCATTTATGCGTGTAAATTGTCATACGATTTCAATAAAAAGCGGCACGGAGAAACACCGCTTCAGTTAGTTATGCGATTTACTAAACCGATTCCGTTTCTTTCACTCTCTCCGTTTGCCAGGGCATCACGCCTGTGGTCAACACTAAAACAAATAACAATGGGCGGTCACTTGGGACCGTAGTCTATTTTCCCGGGGTGAGCTTGCCCCCCCCTGACGGGGCGCCTGGTACCGGCGTTCCTTATAGCCGATGATGTGCGCCGCCGACATGATGATCACGTCGTTGCAGATCTCCTGCTTGCTGGCTCCGATCAGGGCCGCGCAGTCCAGGGCGCGGCCGAGGTGATTTACGGCGAGGGCAAAACCACCGAGCACATCGCCTCCGAACATAAAGCCGAAGCCGAGGAAGAAGAACCAGGCAGCTGGCGGCAGCTGCGAGGATTTCTTCGCGTGTCATGGCTCGGTCTGTATTCTGGGGTTAGACGACGGCCGGCGTGTCGCAAATAGGGCGGCCAGGCCGCGAACCGCCCTTGCGACGTTCGAGAATGATTTTGCGGCCCGTGCTCTCGTAAGCCGGAACCAGGCGGCCAGGCGTGACCTGGCGGCCGGTGATAATTCTTCCGATGTGAAGAAGATGCTGGCGACCAGCGTCGGCAGGTGCCACCATGCGAAGGGAGCGAGGCCCAGGAGGGCTCGCACGCCTCGGACCGCGAGCACGGTCCCGAGGACTGCCGAGAACGTCATCCAGACGCCCGCGGCAAAATTGGTTGTACTTTTTCTCATTCTCGAACATTTTACGAATTGGCTTTATTACATTTGTATCCGTTTCTAATTCGTAACAAATATAACTATTATATTTCTAAAAAAGAAATGTTTTGTTGAGATTTTATCAACAAAATTTTCTTTTTGTCTATAACTTATTGACTATCAGTTAGTAACTTTATCTATTAGAAAAATGGAGACAAATTTTCAAATGAAGGTCGTGGCCAACATCGTGAAAATGCTGGCAGACAAAGGTATATCACAGGCAGAGCTGTCCCGGAGAACGGAAATGGATACGGCGACGATCAGTAAGATCTTCAGCGGCCAGACGCGGCTGAACGTCAACGCTCTTTCTGAAATCTCAACGGCGATCGGCGTGCCCGTGGTTGATATCATCACCTATCCGGACCGGTACGTCTGCCTGAATGCCGGGGAGGCCGAGCCGCTGGAGGCGATCCTGCAGATCCGGCTGAAGAAGGACAAGAAGGACCAGGTGATGAAGCTGATCTTCGGCGAGCACTGCCTTGAAATCTTGAACAAATAACGATACGGAAATGAATACGAAGAGCAAAGAGCAGCTTGCTGCTGAAGAAAAACAGGCGCGTCAGTGGGCGGAAGCAAAGCGTGTTGTCGAAGATGTGGCGCAGATAGAGATCGACGAGGTGAACTCGAAGGAGCGGTTTCCTGGCTACCATGCGGCAATAGCTGTAGCTGCGGAAATAGAGAAGAAGGGCGACGAGATTCTTGCGCGCCTGGATGCTATTGAATCCCGTCTGAAGAGGTAGGTGAACCGGGGCAGTACCGGGTCAAAAATGTAACAAAATGACCATCGCGGCGCGGAAGGCGTCGCTGATAGTCAGATATTTAGCTATGGTAAATCAGGACGATGTAGTCAGATCATCCCGACTAAATTCCGATAACTTCCGAAAAATCACGGAGTTACGGAACAAAGTCAATCAAACCGGGTCAAATCCGGGTCAGTTTTTTTCTTTGGATGACTTCCTCCAGGCAGTCCAGGAGGCGGCATCCAAAGAAAAAAAAATGTTTTTCTTCAAACCGTTGCCCGGCGTAGATTATCGCCCGCCGAAGCTGACGCGAGGCGCCGACTGGGTCATCCGCTACTACGTCAAAGACCCGAACACCGGCCAGCTCCGCCGGATCCGCATCAAAGTCAACCATATCAAACCCGAGCGCGAGCGCGTGCGCGTAGCGCGCGAGATTATGGCCGCCATCACCGAACGGCTCGCCCTCGGATGGAATCCCCTGCGCGACGCCACCGCTCCCCGCTCCACCGTCTCCGTCTTCGAGGCCTACGACGCCTTCCTCGCCGTCAAGCGCAAGGAAGCCGAAGGCCAGAGCGTCGCGTCCTACCGGTCCTTCATCAACGTCTTCTCCGACTGGCTGAAGAAGAACGGCTTCGCGCAGCCGCGGCCCGTGGCCTGCGTCAGCCGCGAGACCGCCGTCGCCTTCATGGACCATCTCGACAGCCGCGACGACGTCTCGCCGCGGACCTGGAACAACTACCTGTCCTTCCTGCTGACACTGCACACGTGGCTCATCGAGCACGGCTACATCGCCGTGAATCCCTTCGAGGGGATCCGCCGGAAACCCCGGCGGCTGCTCGCAAAGAAGCGCCGCCTGCTGACCGCCGACGAGCTGGGCCGCCTGCTCGAATACCTGCGCGCCGAGAATCCCGAATACCTGGCCGTCTGCCTGCTGTGCTACTGCTGCTTTATGCGGCCGAAGGAAATCGCCCTGCTGCGCTGCGGCGACGTCAACCTGGACCGGCAGCTGGTCTTCGTGAGCGGGGAGGTCGCAAAGAACGACCGCGACAGCGTGCGGACCATCCCAGACGCGGCGATGCCGGATCTGCGGCGCCTGAACCTTTCCCGGCCGGACTGGTTCCTGTTCGGACGGAACGCCGGCCGCGGGGACGACTTCCGGCCCGGGGCCCAGGGCGTGAACCAGCGCAAATTCGAGGCCTTCTGGTCAGCGCACGTCCGCCCGGCGCTGGGCTTCCCGGAAGAAGTCCAGCTCTACAGCTTGAAAGATACGGGCATCACCAACATGGCCAGCGCCGGCATCCCTATCAATCTGGTCCGCCAGCAGGCCGATCACAGCAACGTCGCGATCACCTCCATCTACCTGGGCCTGCGCCGCGCGGAGGCCGTCCCGGAACTGCGCGGCGCGCAGATCCTGCCAAAATGAAACTCCCCGGACCGTCTCGGCGCGGGGAGTGGGAAAATTTGTTCTATGAGGGCGTGGTGGGTGCGTGTTCGCTCTATAGCCATTGGATCCGGTTGTAGGTGATGTAGTAGTGCGCGCGGTGCGGGCACATGGTCTCCAGGACTGAAGGATGGACCATGATCCGGCCGTCGCTCTCCGTCAGCTTCCAGCCGTCGGCGCCGCCGAAGGTCAGCACGGACACGGTGCCGCAGCCGTCCGGACAAAGGTGCTTCGAGATGCCGTGCCGGCGGCTGATATAGATCTTCCCGTATTCCAGGGCGTCGTTCTCGGGGAGCGTGTCGAGAAACACGGGCTCCAGGGCGTTGATTTTTTCCATACGTCTATGCGATTTTGATGAAGTGCTTCAGCAGGGACCAGATCTCGCGACGCCAGCCGACGACGGCCAGCGCCAGGAGCCAGAAGAAGGCGCCGAGGCGGAAGCGCTGCCACCAGTTCAGCTTGCGCTCCACCTCCCGGATGACGGTGTGCTGGGCGAGCTGCGCGTGGTCGGAGCTCGCGTGCTGGACGGTCGCCGTGGTGGTGATCGGCACGATGACCGGCAGCTGCTGGTCGGAGCGGTTGCGGATGGTGTGATGAAGAAGGCCGTCCTCGACCCAAGCGTCGCTCTCCGCGAGCGAGGTCTGGACGTGGGAGCGGAATCCTTCCGGCAGGACGGCGCTGGACTCTTCCGCGGGGAGCGGTACCAGCACGACGCTGTCCCGGATGGTCACGATCGTGGAGTCCACGTAGTGCACGGCGGTGCTGTCCTTGACGTTCGTCTCGACGGGCAGGCACCGGCAGGGCCCGCAGCTCGCGGCGGCGAGCAGCAGGGCGGCCAGGACTATGGCCAGAATCGCGGCGCGTCTCATCGCTCGGGCTTTTTAGCGGTGCACACGGCCATCGGGAACTCGGCCTTCACCTCGAAGCACGGGCAGCTCTTCAGCCATTCCCAGCGGCTGATCTTCCCGTCGCCGTTCAGATCCGGGGAGGCGTCGCGGTGGCCGATGACTTCCGTGATCGGATATTGCATGGTGAGATTTGCGACGAGCGCCTGCATGGCGAGCTTCTGGGCGTCGGTCCTGGTGTCTTTCGGCGTCTTACCGTCTTTCGCGACACCGCCGACGTAGCAGATGCCGATGGAGTGCTGGTTGTAGGGCCTGCCGGAGAAGCCGGGCTTCTCGCAGTGAGCGCCGTTCATCGTCAGCGGACGGCCTTCCTCGATGGTGCCGTCCAGGTCGATGACGAAGTGGTAGCCGATGCACTTGAAGCCGCGCTTCAGGTGCTCGCGCTCGATGTCTTTCGCGCGGACGTCCTTTCCTTCAGGCGTCGCGCTGCAGTGGATGACTATCGCGTCGATATCATTCTTTTTCATTATTCTCGGGGTTTCGTGGTTCTTCTTCGTAGGGACTCCGGTCCAGGAATCTCTTCCTGTACGTGTAGTCAATCCCAAGCAAAGCTCCAGCGAAGGTCAGGATCTCGCCGAAGGCAAGGAGGACCGAGTTGTGGATCTCGCCGGTGGGGCTGACGCAGAATCCGGCGACAAGCAGTCCACAGCCGAAGATGACCATGCTGAAGGCGAACCAGAGCTGCTTGTCTGACGGTTTACGCAGTATTCTCATGACTTTAGAAAATATATTATCCGGGGACGAATTTACATCCCCGGATCGTAGAAAAATAGGACACTATTCCGCGGCCTCTTCCGTGACGCCGAGGATCCGCACGGCTTCCGCCTTGCAGGCCTCCGCGAACGTGTTGAAGGCGTCGAACTCGTCGTCAGCGCCCTCATCGCCGTTCATCTTGTGGCGCAGGATCGCCTCGACGTCGCCCTGGCTGTAGCGCGTGCGGACCAGCGCATCGACCAGGCGGCCCTTCGTGACTTCGCCCTCGATATCGACAGCGGCGTAGGAATAGACGGGGACGGTCTCCGAGCTCTCCTCCTCTTCGGCGGCCGGCTCCTCGCCGGGCTCGCCGCCGGCGGGGGCGGCGCTCTCCTCGGAGATGGTTTCGTCGTAGTAGCAGCGGGTCTTGCCGTTCGCCAGGACTTCCAGGCGGCGCGGCTCTGAAAATAAGAATCTCATATCTGTGTGGGTTTGATGATTGATTTCGTGTAGTGCGGCGTGAAGTCGAAGGCGGCGCGCACGTGCGGCGCGG
Source organism: uncultured Bacteroidales bacterium (assembly GCA_900319975.1). Taxonomy (GTDB): domain Bacteria; phylum Bacteroidota; class Bacteroidia; order Bacteroidales; family UBA932; genus Cryptobacteroides. Next base: position 9,069 of record ONQP01000051.1, read on the forward strand.
CCTCGATTGCCGTGGTGATGATCTTGCGGGCGCGGAAGTGCTGCAGGTAGCCGAGGCGCGAATTCATCTTCGACAGCTCGGCGGCCAGGTCCGCATCTCCGCTCTCCAGCAGCGCGTCCAGGTCGCGCACGTACCGGCGGAAGCGCGTGACGGTCTCGTTCTGCGCGTAGCGCCGGTACGGGAGGAAGGCGCCGCCGAGGAAGTAGTTCGTCTCGTAGGCGCTGGTGATGGTGGTCTTCGTGGGATGAAGCGTCAGGCGCAGGCGCCGGTCCAGGAACTCGCCGCACGCATCCCGCCAGTCCGGCAGGTTCTGCTCCGGGCCCAGCAGGCGCGCGTCATCGACGTAACGGCCGTAGTTGCGCACGCGGAGCTCGCGCTTGACAAACCAGTCGAAGACGTTCATGTAGATGTTCGCGTTCAGCTGGTTGTTCACGTCGCCGATCGGAAGGCCGACGCCGGGCTGGCGCCCGCGGAGCGATTTGTTCGGCGGTACCAGCGGGATGAGCGCCGGGTCGCCGAGGTATCTGCAGCCGTCCAGCGGATCGTGCGCGATGTACGCGGAGATCAGGTAGTCGGCGAAGTCGTAGTCGATCTCGTCCGGGAAGCGGGCGCGGTGCCTCTCCAGCTGCTCGTGGATGATGTCGTAGAGGATGGACCGGACCATCGCCATGAAGAAGCCGGAGACGTCGATGTTCAGCACGGACGCCTCGCGCGTGTAGTTGTTCGTGGCGCTGCGCAGGTGGTGCTCGAAGCGCTCGATGCCGACGAGCGTGCCCTTGCCCTTGCGACAGGAGTAGCTGTCGAAGATGAAGTAGCGCTCGAAGATCGGGCCGATGAGGTTCAGCACGATGTGGCTGGTGACGCCGTCTTCGTAGTTGCGCCAGCAGAAGATCTCGCGCACCGTCGGCTCCAGGTTCACGAACCAGTCCATCGGGCCGGGGACCCAGCGCCGCGAGTGAAGGGCGTGCGCGTGGTCCGCGATCCGCTCCTCCAGGTTCAGCTCGAACTCCAGCTGCGCCGGTGTGTTGCGCTCGTTCTTGCGGGCGTCCAGGTAGGCCTCGGTGACGAGGCAGTGGATGTCGTCGTAGGTGTATTTCATACAAAAAACGGTATATTCTCCGGCATTGTCAAATGCTCGGCAGGGACGCACGGAGAAGCCGTTGGACCGGTTATTGTTGTTCAGCGGGTTCACGTTGCCGGAATTGAAGTTCAAGTTGCGCGCGTTCGTCTGCGAATTGGAGCCGTAGGACCAATAGTTGCCGTTCGAGCCCATATTCGTCAGAGCGCCGGAGCCGTTCGCGCGGTAGCCGGAAGCGTCCACGTATTTGAGTGGCCCGTTTGATGAATGCACAGCCGAGGGCAGCAGGCCGACGACCATGAAGACTTCCAGGGCCGCCAGGACGGCGAGCCCTATCTGGGATATCCATCGGAAGGCGCGGGCCGTCCGATGGGTAGGCCACTGAATTTGACGGGACTGTCCCCGTCGGTTGCGAATGACCGCACGACCGCGGGGCGTCTGCCCGAATGCCGGAGAATATGCCGTATCTTTACGCATTCTTGACGGTGCTGCGCCGCCAGCCCTGCAGCTGGCGGGTGACTTTGTCTTCCGCGTTCATGATCGCGGAGAATCCTTTCGGCTTGATGTACTGGAGATCCTTGATCATCCGCACGGAGATCTTCACGCGGTTCATCTTTTCGAGAGCCGCTGCGATCCACTTCAGGCGCGCCGCGGGATCCGTCTCCAGCTCGTTCGCGAAGGCGGTGTCCTCGATGATCGACTGGATCAGGCGCTCGACTTCCGCGAGGATGCCGCGCTTGATGTTGATCGGGGCCTTCTTCGTGCTGCGCGCGAATTGCTGGTAGAGCCGGCACGCTGCGTAGTACACAGGCGGCCGGTCATCCCTGGGCTCTTTCGGTTTCATAGATTTCCTTCAGTTTGCGGACGAAGTCCATGCAATCCATCGGCGTCGCGCCGGACAGGTCAAACGCGGCGACTGCTCGCGCGAGTGGTCCGTCCGGCAGCGTGCCGATGTGGACGTTGGATTTCTTGATCTTTAGATTCAACCGTATCATTTCGCTATCATGCCCGCGACTTTGAAATAGTCGCGGGCGATTGAAAGGTTTTAAGCAAATTCTCGGCAGGGACGCACGGAGAAGCCGTAGGACCGGTAATAGTAGGTCAGCGGGAGCACGCGGCCGGAATAGAAGCACAAGTAGCGCGCGTTCGCCTGCGAATAGGAGCCGTAGGACCAATAGTGGCCGTACGAGCCCATGACCGTCAGAGCGCCGGAGCCGTACGCGCGAGAGCCGGAAGCGGGGAAGAAATTCCCCTGGGCGTCGGAGGCGTTGCGCTTGAATTTCCAGCCCTGGCTGAAGGAGCCGACGACGTTGAACTGCGTCGCGTCGGAGGTGTTGCTGCCGGTTGAAGAGAAGCCGGTGAAGGCGCGAGCTGCCGGCATCATGTAGCCCACGGGGCACGGGTCGTAGATGGTCTTGATGGCCGTGGACTGGTCGTCGTTCGCACCGTCGGCGTTGAGCGCTGCGTTCCAGAAGTTGTTGAAGCGCGTCAGGGTGTTCCAGTTGTGGCTCGTATCGTCGTACCGGGTGAAGAAGAGGTTCGGGTTCTTGATCGCTTCCGCGACGGTCTTCGTGGAGAGCTGGTCGCAGTCCGTGCCGCGGACGCCGAAGCCGGTGTAGGTGTTGCCGTTGATGTCGTAGAGCGTGCACTGCGAGCCGGAGCCGTTGATCGGAGCCATCGGATCCTTGCGTCCCCATTGGAAGTGCGGGTTGTACTGGTTCGTGCGGGCGGCGTTCCAGATGGCGCCGAGGTTTTCGGTCATCAGCGGGTACTCGACGTCCGTGTAGTTCTTGAACGTCTCCGGGCCCAGGGCGTCGGAGGTGCACCAGATCAGCCAGGACCACATGATGTTGCCGCCGGAGTCCTTGACGACGAGCAGGGCGTCGCCGTTGGTGTCCGGGATGGACGCGACCGTGAACTGGATGTACTTGCAGTCGCCGCCTTCGACCAGCGAGACCGTGGAGATCATGCCGGAGGTCGTCTGCCAGAGCAGCTGCGCGGCGGCGGGCTGGCAGTTTGCGTTCTTCTCGATGAAGGGCGAGGTGATCAGGGCGCCGAGGTGGTTGACGAAGTCGGCCTGGTTGGATCCGCCCTGGTTGGTGTAGGCGGGCGTGTTGGTGACGCCGTTCTTGATGGCGTTGCCATAGACGAGCGGGAACTTGTACGTCCCCGGCGTGCGGACGACGTAGGTGTTCGCGGTGGATCGCAGGATCGACGATGCCCCGTCAGGGGTGAACATCGACAGGTCCTTCGCGACGGCGGCGAGCTTCGATGCGTCAAAACGCAGCGGGTCGCCGTTGGCGTCGGCGAGGATCACGGAGCGTCCCTGCAGGAGCGCCGGATCCGAGTAGAGGGTCATGTCTTTAATGTCTGCCATGATGGTGAGATATTAGAATTGAAATTAAGGTGTTAGTCATCCCAGGATGCGAGGTTGTAGATCATGAATTGGAAGCCGCCGTCGTTCAGCGAGGCGTCGTCGGCCGTCCGGACTTCGACGCGGTACATGACGGCGCCGTTGTAGATAGCGCTGCCGACGCTATAGACGTTGGCGAAGCAGGCGGCGCTGGCGCCGGCGACGGCGCCCATGCCGCTGACCTGGCAGAAGATGTGGTTCGCGTTCACGAACCAGGACTGCGGGAGCCAGAGGTAGTAGATGCCGACGCCGCCTCGGCTGACGTAGATGTCGTCGTTGTCGTTGTTGAACTTCCGGATCTTCTTCATGTAGCCGCCGACGCTGTCATAGACGAAGCTCACGCTGCTGCCGGTGCCCTGCACCTTTCCGTAGGCGAGCGGCCGCAGGTCGCGGCCGTGGTTGAAGCCGGTCGCGAGCAGCGAGCGGTTCACGACCAGCCAGCCGAAGAATTTCGACGTAGTGCCCAGGCCGATGAATTCCGTGATCTCGTAGGACGTCTTGAAGGACTTGACTTTGTTGCCGTTCTCGTAGTACCAGTGGTTCGCGTTCGACGGGGCGCGGAATTCAAAGCTGCCGACGTAGCAGAGGCGGCGGCCGGACTGATCCGTGTCCCACGGCAGATTGATCTGCAGGTAGCCGGACAGCGAGATATTTCCGTTGGAATCCTTATACATCGTGTCGTCCTCCAGACGTTCGGACGACGCGGTGTATGCTGGCGTGAACGGATTTATCAGGCGTTTTGCGACCAGATCGGTGATAGATCCGGACGTCGCGGTCATCTTGCCGGACAGGTCCACGTCGATGGCCTTGATGGTGCCGTCGGACTGGATGATGACCTTGTCGTTCTTCGTCCTCATGTGTTTCACTACCAGCGCCTCGATGAAGGCGTTGCTGCTGGTGAGCGCGTCGATGAAGGCGGCGACTCCTACGATGGCGGCGGTGTTGATGAGGTCGGTCTTGATGTAGCCGCCGGAGATGATGGTCTCGCCGAAGGCCTGCAGATCTGCGACGGCAGCGTTATAGGCAGCTGACGCCTTCCCGTCCGCGTAATCCTTCGCACTGTTGAGCGCGCCGGAGGACGCATTTCCGATTTCCGTCGTGATAGCGTTGCGGGCGGCGGTGATCTTCGCGGCGATCTCCGCGTCCGTGTAAGATTTCGAGTATTTCTCGTTGTAGGCCTTCCCTGCCTCGTTGATCTTCTTGACCAGATTCTCGCGGGCGGTGTAGTAGTCGGTGATCGCGGAGAGCGGGTAGCCGTTGGTGACGGGGACGTTGTCTTCCCATGCCCAGGTCGTCGAATGGTTCGGACTTGCGGCGTCCTGGGTGTAGTACAGGATGACGTTCCGGAAGGCGTTGTTGCCGGAGGTGGTATAGTATTTCGCGTTGAAGGTGTTCAGCAGGTTCTGCAGGGCGTTCGTGAGCGTAGCGTCGCCGATCGTGGAGATGGCGGCGGCTGTCAGGTACTGGCCGGCCTGCGCGGCGATGGCGCTGTAGTTCGGTGCCTCGTCGTTCAGCGCGGTCTGCAGGGTCCGCTTTTCCATCGGTGAAACATAGCCGTCGGAAGCGAATTTCGAGAGGACGGAGTTGATCACGTCGATGGCGTCGTTCGCGGCGTCTGCATCGGCCTGCGCGTCCGTCGCGACCTTCTTCGCGGCCGTGGCGATGCTTTCCAGGATGGCAGTGCGGGCGGCGTAGTAGTCAGAGATGCGAGACAGCGGGTAGCTGCTGCTGATCTGCGTGTTCTGCGTCCAGGTGGCGCCGGCGGTGTAGTAGTCCAGCACGGCCAGGGCGAGCTCTTTCTTGCTCGCGAAGGTGGACGTGGAGATGCTGTACTTCCCTGCCTCGTCGGCGATGGCGGAGTATTCCTGGGCGATATCGTTGCGCTGTTGCTGCAGGCCGCGCTTCTCCACGGGGCTGATCCAGCCGTCGGAGGCCCAGTTGGTCAGGGCGGTGTTCGCGTTCGAGGCGGCGGTGGCAGCTGCTGCAGCTGCGGCGGCCGCGGCGTCGGCGGTGTCCTGCGCAGCGCCGGCGGCGGTGCCAGCGGCGGCGGCCTTCGCGTCGGCGGCGGCGGCCTTATCCTTCGCGACGTCGGAGAGGATCTGCAGGACGTTGTTCAGCGCGACCTGGTAGTCGCGGATCAGCTCGGCGTAGGTCTCCCGGTTGAAGCCGATGAAGGCGCCGGGCGCGCCGATCTGGCAGCCGTTCAGGTATTCGCGCAGCGCGAGGTAGGCGGCGTCCAGGCGGTTCTCGCCGGTGATGTTGTAGTAGATGTGCGCGGTGTTGTAGAGGACTTCCGTGCCGGAATAGGTGATCACGGCGCGGTGGCCGTCGCCGCCGGCGTCGATCAGGGCGATCTTCGCGGCGTGGTACGTGCCGCCTTTGCCGGCGGATCCCGTGGACGGGATGCCATTGATAGCGGTCCATGTCACGCGGATCGCGGCTTTTTCCGCCTCGTCAAGCCGCACGTCAAGATCTATCTCTTCGACAGCTGCTGCTACGGCATCAGCGGCTTCCTGCGCTGCTGCTGCGGCGGCGCCGGCTTCTTCTGCGGCCGCGATGGCGTCTTCCGCGGCATCGGCGGCTGCGTCGGCGGCTTCCTTGCTCTTCTCGGCGACGGCCTGCGCGATGGTGGTGCGCGCGGTGTAATAGGCGGCGATATCGGCGTAGTCCGTACCGACAGTTATGATTTCCGGAGTCGCGGCGGTGTACTTATCGAAGGCCGTGATGGCGGCATTGTAGGCCGCGTTGAAGGAAGTGACGGAGATGCCGTAGGCGGTAGCTTCCGCTGCGAGGGCGGTGTGCTCGGAGATGACGTCGGCCTTCTGCTGGCGGAGCGCTTGCTTTTCGACCGGCGAGATCTTGTTGTCGTTGGCCCAGTCGGAGAGTTTGGAGTTCGCCGTGGCGGCGGCGCTGGCGGCGCTGTCGGCCGTGGATTGCGCTGCACTGGCGGCGCTGGCAGCGGCGGCGGCAGTAGCGGCAGCAGCGTCCGCGGCTGCCTGCGCGTTCACGGCCTTGCCGTCCGCGGTGTTTGCGGCCGCCTGCGCAGTTGCGGCGGCGCTGGCAGCGGCGGCGCTGGCGGCCTTCGCGGCGTCGG
>ONQP01000029.1 GCA_900319975.1 uncultured Bacteroidales bacterium
ACGACAAGCACTTCGAGATCATCGTCCGCCAGATGATGCGCAAGGTGGAAATCACCTATCCCGGCGACACCGAGTTCCTCACCGAGGAAATGGTGGACAAGTGGCGCTTCATGGACGTCAACGACAAGATCTACGGCAAGTTCAAGGTGCTGAACCCCGGCGGTTCGCAGAAATACGAGGAAGGCGACATCATCGGCGCCCGTGAGATGCGCAGCGAGAACGCCTCGCTGGAGCGTCAGGGCCTCGAGATGATGTCCGCCCGTCCGACGCAGCCGGCCACGGCCCGCCTGATCCTCCAGGGTATCACCCGCGCGGCCCTCAAGACCGACAGCTTCATCTCCGCCGCCTCCTTCCAGGAGACCACCAAGGTGCTCAGCGAAGCCGCCATCCGCGGCCGCGTCGATTACCTCGAAGGCCTCAAGGAGAACGTCATCTGCGGACACCTGATCCCTGCCGGTACGGGTCTGAAGAACTACCAGGACATCATCGTCGGCCGCAAGGACGAACTGAACCAGGAGCTTAACGACCTGTAAACCCATGCGTAACCTTTACCTCGCAGCTTGTTGTTGTACCGTACCGATCCCGATGACCGGCGCGGAGGGCAAGCTGTAGGTAGAGATTCCGATACAGCTTATTCCGAGAACCTGCCAGTCATCGCGACTGACAGGTTCTTTTTTTGTGTATTATTCTTATATTTATGGTGTCATGATTTACAAAACACTGACTGACCTCATCGGGAACACACCGCTCCTGGAGGTCTCCGGCCTGGAAGGCCAGCAGGCGCGCATCGCCCTCAAACTCGAACTGTTCAACCCCGGCGGCAGCGTCAAGGACCGCATCGCCCTCGCCATGATCGAGGACGCAGAGAACACCGGCAACCTCAAGCCCGGCGCCACCATCATCGAGCCCACCAGCGGCAACACCGGCATCGGACTCGCCTGGGTTGCCCGTTCCAAGGGCTACAACACAATCCTGACGATGCCCGACACGATGAGCGTCGAGCGTCGCAACCTGCTCAAGGCTTTCGGCGCACAGATCGTGCTCACCCCGGGCGCCGAAGGAATGAAAGGCGCCATCGCCAAGGCCGAAGAGCTCCGTCAGAGCACGCCCGGCGCCGTGATCCTGGGTCAGTTCGTCAATCCGGCCAACCCTGCCATGCATACCCGTACTACCGGAGAGGAAGTCTGGGCCGCCACCGACGGCGCCGTGGACATCTTCGTGGCCGGCATCGGCACGGGCGGCACCGTCAGCGGCACCGGCCGGGCGCTCAAGGCCCACAAACCGACCGTGGAGGTCGTGGGCGTGGAGCCCGCCTCGTCCGCCGTCATCACCACCGGTGTCCCCGGCAAGCACAAGATCCAGGGCATCGGCGCGGGCTTCGTCCCGCAGACCTTCCTCAAGGACTACGTCGACAACGTCGTCACCGTCACGGACGACGACGCCTTCGCGGGCTCCCGCCTGCTCGCCGACCGCTTCGGCCTGCTGGTCGGCATCTCCTCCGGCGCCGCTTTCAGCGCCGCCTACGCCCTGGCCCGCAAGCCCGAGAACCAAGGCAAACTCATCGTCGCCCTGCTTCCTGACACGGGCGAGCGTTACCTGTCAACCCCGTTGTTCGAAAGATAATGGAAGAACTGCTGTCCCAACTGATCGTATTGATGCGCCGGACCGTCTTTCCCGAGTACCTCGGGCAAGACGACCGGGCGCTTGACCTGATGTCCATCCGGGGCATCGTCCGCAAGATTGCCGGCGACAAGCGCGCCGACGCATTCATAGAACGTATCCCCTACATTTCCAAGCTGTTGCACACCGACGTGGAAGCCATTGCCGACAACGACCCGGCGGTCACCGACCGCACGGAAGTCGTGCTCTGCTACCCGGGGATCCGGGTGATGCTCCACTACCGCACCGCACACGAACTGCTCGAGCTCGAGGTCCCCGTGGCCCCGCGCCTGCTCACGGAAATGGCCCATTCGGCCACCGGCATCGACATCCATCCGGGTGCGCAGATCGGCGAATATTTCGCCATCGACCACGGCACCGGCGTGGTGATCGGCGCCACGACCGTCATCGGCAATCATGTCATGCTCTACCAGGGCGTCACGCTCGGCGCCAAGAATATCCGATACGATCATGACGGACGGCCGGTCGACGAACCGCGCCACCCCATCCTGGAAGACAACGTGACGGTCTATGCCAACACGACCATCCTCGGGCGCGTGGTCATCGGCCACGACACCGTGGTCGGCGGCAACGTCTGGCTCACGCACAGCGTGCCGCCGCGCTCACGCATCCTGCAGACCCGCGCCATCGAGCAACCGCTCTTTGCCGACGGCGCAGGCATCTGATCCGCTTCGCAAAAAAAGGCGCTGCCCCCTCCAAGGGCAGCGCCGATTTTTTCATGACACCGGCACTCAAGTCCGGTGCGTCCAGTCATAGTCAAGTCGGTTGGTAATGTTAGTTAGTCGATCCTATCTATCTGTCAAAGAGTACTGTCGAGAGGTAGCGTTCGCCTGTGTCCGGGAGCAGGGCTACGATGAGCTTGCCGGCATATTCGGGCTTTTTCGCCAGTTTGTAGGCGGCGCTGAATGCGGCGCCGGAGGAAATGCCGACCAGCAGGCCCAGGCGGTCGGCGAGCAGGCGGGCGCCGTCGAAGGCATCGTCATCGCTGACAGTCAGCACCTTGTCGACATATTCCGCCAGGAAGGTCTGCGGGACGAAACCCGCGCCGATGCCCTGGATCTTGTGCTTGCCCGGTGTGCCCGTCGTGATGACGGCGGAGGAGGAAGGCTCCACGCCGAAGATCTCGACGCTGCTCTTGTGGGCTTTCAGGCCCTTGCCGGTGCCGCTGACGGTGCCGCCCGTGCCGATGCCGGCCACGAAGACGTCCACTTGTCCGTTGGTGTCGCGCCAGATCTCCTGCGCGGTGGTCCTTTCATGGGCTGCCGGATTGGCCAGGTTAGTAAATTGCCCGAGGATCACGGCGCCTGGAGTATTCTGACGGATTTCTTCGGCTTTGGCGATGGCGCCTTTCATTCCTTCGGCGCCCGGAGTGAGCACGATCTGCGCGCCGAATGCTTTGAGCAGGTTGCGGCGCTCGACGCTCATCGTGTCGGGCATCGTGAGGATGGTGTTGTAGCCTTTGGCACGACCCACCCAGGCCAGCCCGATGCCGGTGTTGCCGCTGGTCGGCTCCACGATCGTGGCTCCGGGCTTGAGAACACCGGTCTGCTCGGCATCCTCGATCATCGCAAGGGCGATACGGTCCTTGACGCTGCCGCCGGGATTGTTGCGTTCGAGTTTGAGGGCGATGCGGGCCTGCTGTCCTTCCAGGCCGCGGACCTCCAGAAGCGGAGAGTTCCCGATGAGGTCGGTGAGATTCTGATACAACATGGTGGTATTCTATGCTTTACGGGTGAGTATTCAGTCGTTTCCAAATGCCTGCTCGAGGTCCGCGATGATGTCGTCGACGTGCTCGACGCCGATGGAGAGGCGGATGGTCGTAGGCGTAATGTGCTGCTCGGCAAGCTCCGCCGGGCTGAGCTGGGAGTGCGTGGTGGTGTAGGGATGGATGACCAGGCTCTTGACGTCGGCCACGTTGGCCAGCAGCGAGAAGATCTTGAGCCGGTCAATGAAGCGCCAGGCGTCTTCCTGCGTGCCCTTGATCTCGAAAGTGAAGATGGAAGCGGCCCCGTTGGGGAAATAGCGCTGATAGAGCGCGTGGTCGGGATGGTCGGCGAGCGCGGGGTGGTTGACTTTCGCCACCTTGGGATGCTTGGAAAGGTATTCGACGACCTTGAGGGCATTCTGCGTGTGGCGCTCGATGCGCAGCGGCAGCGATTCGACACCCTGCAGGAGGATCCACGCGTTGAACGGGCTGATGGCCGCTCCGGTGTCGCGCAGGATGACGGCACGGATGCGCGTCACGAAGGCGGCCGCACCGGCCACGTCGGCGAAGACGGCGCCGTGATAGCTCGGATCCGGTTTGGCGAGCGTGGGATACTTGTCGGCGTTGGCCTTCCAGTCGAACTTGCCGCCGTCCACGATCACGCCGCCGAGGGAGCTGCCGTGGCCGCCGATGAACTTGGTCGCGGAATGGACCACGATGTCGGCTCCGTGCTCGAGGGGACGGATGAGAATGGGCGCGAAGGTATTGTCAACGATGAAGACGATATTGTGTCTGTGAGCCACGGCAGCGATGCCCTCGAAGTCGGCGACGTCGGAGTTGGGGTTGCCCAGCGTCTCGGCGTAAATGACCTTGGTGTTGGGCCGGATGGCGGCCTCCAAAGCCTTGAGGTCATTTACGCGGACGATGGTATGTTCGACACCCTGGGTGGAAAGGGTATGGGTGATCAGGTTGTAGGTGCCGCCGTAGAGGTTGTCCGCGGCGATCACGTGGTCGCCCTGCTGCAGGATGTTCTGCAGGGCGTAGGTAATGGCAGCAGCGCCGGAGGCGACGGCCAGGCCGGCCACACCGCCCTCGAGCGCGGCGACGCGCTCCTCGAAGACAGCCTGGGTGGAATTGGTCAGACGACCGTAGATATTGCCGGGGTCACGCAGGCCGAAACGGTCGGCGGCGTGCTGGGAGTTGCGGAAAACGTAAGAAGTGGTCTGATAGATAGGAACCGCGCGGGAATCAGATGCGGGGTCCGGATTCTCCTGGCCGACGTGGATGGCCAGCGTCTCGACGTGATAATTCTGCTTGCTCATTTCTTTATCTTTATTTGTTGTTTCTTCCGATGGCAAAGGTCGATAGTATGGAAATAATTTCCAAAGGTTTTGAAAAACTTGGAAAATATTCCTATTTTTACAAAGTTTTTAGAAATATAGTACCGGGCAGCACACTTAGACCGGAGTCAGACAGAATAAATATCTTTTTGCCTTATGAGCGGACTGGACAACGTGGACATTTCCATCCTGCGGATCCTCCAGGAGGACGCCGCCCTGACCAACAAACAGATCGCCGCGCGCGTGCATCTCTCGCCCACGCCCGTGTTCGAGCGCATCAAGCGCCTGCGCGAGCAGGGGTATATCAAGGGCTACGTGGCCGTCCTGGACACGGAGAAGCTTGACTGCGCCTTCATCGCGTTCTGCTACATCAAGATGAAGCAGCATTCCTTCGAGAACGCGAAGCGCCTGATGGACGCCGTGCAGACGATGGACGAGGTGGGCGAATGCTACAACATCTCGGGCGACTATGACTTCCTGCTCAAGATCTACGTGTCCAGCATGAAGGAATACCAGCAGTTCGTGCTGCGGATTCTCGGCGAGCTGGACTGCATCGGAGGGCTCAACAGCTGCTTCGTGATGGGCGAGGTCAAGAACACCCACGCCGTCCCGGTGCGCTGAAAATAAAATTTTTGTTTATCTTTGGCGGAAGTAGAGTATTACCCGATGAAGCCGTTTCCTTCGTTAGAGATCATTCCCCCGCTCAAGGGGATCACCAAGACCGAGCTCCTCGACAGCATCCGTCCGCTGATGGAGTTCGGGCCCCGCTTTATCAACGTCACCTGCCACCGCGACGAATACGAGTTCCGGCAGGAGGCGGACGGCGGCTACACGCGGCACCTGCTGCGCAAGCGCATCAGCCAGACCGCCGTCTGCGCCGCCGTCCAGGCCGCCTTCCCCGGCGTGGAAGTGGTCCCGCACCTGATCTGCGGCGGCGCGACCGCCGACCAGATCGAGTCGCAGCTGCAGGATTTCAAGTTCATGGGCATCCGCAACATCCTCGTGCTGCGGGGCGACGCCCTGCCGGGCGAGAAGCGCTTCGCGCCCGAGCCCGGCGGCTACGGCCACGCCGACGAGTTGGTCGCCGCCATCCGCCGCTTCGAGGCAGCCCAGGGCGGTGGCCGCATCTTCACGCTCGGCGTGGGCGGCTATCCCGAGAAACATTTCGAGTCTCCCAACCTGGAGACGGACATCAACTACCTCAAGCAGAAAGTCGACGCCGGCGCCGACCAGATCATCACCCAGATGTTCTTCGACAACGCCGTCTTCTATGATTTCGTGAAGCGCTGCCGCGCCGCGGGCATCACCGTCCCGATCGTTCCGGGCATCAAACCCCTTTCCAGCGCGCGTCAGGTGGACCTGCTGCCGGAGAGCTTCTCCATCGACATCCCCGTCGAACTCACCGCGGAAGTTGCCGCGCACCCGCAGGACGCCTACCGCATCGGCGAGGAATGGTGCAAGGCGCAGTGCCGCGACCTGCTCGCCCACGGCGTGGAAGAAATCCACTTCTACACGATGGGACGCAGCGAGAACATCATCAACGTCCTCAAAGACTGCTTCTGATGGAAAGGCTGGAGCAGGCGCTTGCCGGCAGGATCCTGATCCTGGACGGAGCGATGGGCACGATGCTCCAGCGCTATGGCCTGTCGGGCAACAGCGAAGCCTTCAACCTGTCCAAGCCGGAGACCATCCGGGACATCCACCGCGCCTACATCGAAGCCGGCGCGGACATCATTTCGACCAATACCTTCAGCGCCAACAGCATTTCCCAGGCGGAATACGGCTGCGGCGCGCAGGCGCGCGAATTCGCGCGGGCCGGCGCGCAACTGGCCCGTGCGGAGGCCGACGCCGCCGGCCGGCCCGTCTGGGTGGCCGGCTCGATGGGCCCCACGGGCAAGTCCCTCACCCTCGCGCAGGACCTCTCCGACCCGACCTTCCGGCCTTATTCGTTCGATCAGATGGCGGAAGCCTATGCCGAACAGATTCGCGGCCTGCTGGAAGGAGGCGTAGACGCGCTGCTGCTGGAGACTTGCTTCGACGCGCTCAACGCCAAGGCCGCCATTTACGCCATCAGCGGCATCCCGGAGGCCGCCGCGCTCCCGCTGCTGATCTCCGTGTCGGCCAGCGACCGCAGCGGGCGCACCCTGACCGGGCAGACGCTGGAAGCGTTCTACCGGTCGGTGCAGCACGCCCGGCCGCTCAGCTTCGGGCTCAACTGCTCGCTGGGCGCGGAGGAGCTGGCGCCGCTGGTCGCGGACGTGGCCTCCTGGGCCGGCTGCGCTGTCAGCTGCCACCCCAACGCCGGCCTGCCCAACGAGATGGGCGCCTACGACGAGACGCCAGAGCAGACGGCCGCCGCCCTCCGGCGGATGGCGCAGGAGGGGCTCGTCAACATCGTCGGCGGCTGCTGCGGCACCACGCCGGAGCACATCCGCGCCATCGCGGCGGCCGTGCACGGCATCCCGCCGCGGCCCCGCCCGGAGCAGGACCGGCGCCTGTCCGTGAGCGGCCTGGAGTCCGTCACCCTGGACATGCGCAACAGCCGCTTCACCAACATCGGCGAGCGCACCAACGTGGCCGGCTCGCGCAAATTTGCCAAACTCATCGCCGCAGGCGATTACGATACGGCCCTGCAGATCGCTGCCGGGCAGATCGAGAACGGCGCATCCATCATCGACGTCAATATGGACGACGCGATGCTGGACAGCACCGCCGAGATGGAGCGCTTCCTGCGCCAGATCGCGGGCGACCCCGCTGTGGCGCGCGCCGCCCTGATGATCGACTCGTCCCACTGGGAGACGCTCCTGGCGGGCCTCAAGAACGCCCAGGGGCGCTGCATCGTCAATTCCATTTCCCTCAAGGAAGGAGAAGAAGGATTCCTCGCCAAGGCGCGGGAGATCCACCGCCTGGGCGCCGCCGTGGTCGTGATGGCCTTCGACGAAGAGGGCCAGGCCACGACCTATCCGTCGGCACCGGCATCGCGGAGCACGCCCGCTACGGCGTGGACTTCATCGAGGCCGTCCGCTGGGTCAAGCAGCACCTGCCGGGCGCGCTGACCTCCGGCGGCATCTCCAACCTTTCCTTCGCCTTCCGCGGCAACAACACGGTCCGCGAGGCGATGCACGCCGTCTTCCTCTACCACGCCATCGCGGCCGGCCTGGACATGGGCATCGTCAATCCCGGGATGCTCCGCATCTACGACGAGATCGAGCCGGAGCTGCTGCGCTGCACGGAAGACGTCATCCTGGACCGCGACCCCGAAGCGACGGAGCGCTTGATCGCACTGGCTTCAGAGCTTGCCGCCCAACGGTCGGACGGAAATTATATTTCAGCAGGATCTGCCGAAAAACCAATTTCCGCTCCTTCATCCACAACCCTTCCGGTCTCCGAGCGCCTTGCCCGCGCCCTCGTCAGCGGCGGTTCGCCGCAGCTGAAGGAAGACCTGCTGGCGTGCCTACAGGAGAAAGGCCGCGCGGTGGACGTCATCGAGGGGCCGCTGATGGCCGGGATGGCGCGCGTCGGCGAACTGTTCGGCGCCGGCAAGATGTTCCTCCCGCAGGTCGTCAAGTCCGCCAAGGTGATGCGCGACGCCGTGGACATCCTCCAGCCCTATATGGGCGAGGAGGGCGAAGACAGCGCCAAGCCCCGCTTCCTGCTGGCTACGGTCAAGGGCGACGTCCACGACATCGGAAAGAACATCACCGGCATCGTGCTGCGATGCAACGGTTTCGAGGTCACCGACCTCGGCGTGATGGTCCCCAAGGAGACCATCCTGGAGCAGGCGGCCGCCATCGGCGCCGACCTGATCGGCGTGAGCGGGCTCATCACCCCGTCGCTCTTCCAGATGGAAGAGCTCTGCCGGGAGATGGCCGCCCGCGGCCTCTCGACGCCGCTGCTCATCGGCGGCGCCACCACCTCCGCCCTGCATACCGCCGTCAAGCTCGCCCCGCTCTACGGGCACGTATTCTATGCGCCGGATGCGTCCGCGAGCGCCGTGCTCGCCGGCCGGCTGATGTCCGACCGCGCGCAAGCGGAGGCGGACGAGCACCGCAAGCAGGACGAGATCCGGGCGCTCTACGAGAAGAAGGATCAGCCGGCCGCCCCGGTGGCCGACGCATCGCCCGCCGCCTTCCCGGCCGACACCTACCTGCGCGGCAAGACCTTCGCCGACATTCCCTGCCGGGAGCTCACGATCGGCGAGGTCCTTCCCTATTTCGACTGGAAACTGTTCTACGCCATCTGGGGCGTGCGCTCGTTCGACTCCAACGAGAGCGCCGTCCAGCTGAACGCCGACGCCGTCGGGCGGCTGGACGCGCTGAAGCGGGACGGCGGCTGCCGCATCCGCATCGCGGCGCGCTTCGACGCCTGCCGTGCCGAGGGCGACGAGATCGTCGCCCGGGCGGCCGACGGCGGCGAAGCCTGGCGCCTGCCGATGCTCCGCCAGGCCGGCGACGAAGGCCGCTCGCTGGCCGATTTCGTGGCTCCGCAGGCCTACGGCTTCGATTCCCCCGCCGGCATGTTCGCGATCAGCGTGCACCGCGTCGCGGTGCACGCTGATCAACGCTCCGAAGCTGCAGGACCGCAATACCGTCCCGGAGACCACCCGGCGGGCTGCAACTGCGCGGCCTGCGCCATGGACTATGCGTCCCTGCTGGACCGCAGCCTGCGCCTCACGCTCGCCGAAGCCGCCTCCGGCTGGCTGGACGCCGAGCTCGAGAAGCAGCTCCCGCAGGGCTCGACCGCGCGCATCGTCAAGCCCGCGGCCGGCTACGCCTCCTGTCCGGACCATAGCCTCAAGCGCGACATCCTCGCCCTGCTGCCCGACGGCGCCGGGCTGGACATCCGCCTGACGGAGTCCTGTGCGATGATTCCCGACGCCACCATCTGCGGGCTCGTCTTCGCGCACCCCGCAGCCTCCTACCCCGAGATCCGGCGTCTCGACCCCGCCACCCTCGACGCCTACGCCGCCCGCCGCGGCTTCTCCCCCGACGAGCAGCGCCAGTTCCTCGGCCACCTTCAATAATCAACCCGGATTTCGCCGATGAACCCGGCCGGCGATGCGAAAAGGATGTCATCCACCCATCCTTTTGTGGCGAAGGAAAAGCAGAAGACCGGCGCTATTCCGCCTCGACCCAGAGGAAGACCTTGTCCCCGCGGCGGAGCTTGCCGTCGGGGCAGCGGTCCGTCGGGACGCGCACCGAGCAGCGGCTGCCTTTCGGGGCCACCGGCACCGGATCGAATTCCAGGCGGATGTCCTCCGCGTCGAATTCGACCACGCCGGAGGTCGGGCCGATGACCATCAGCCGATCGCCCGTGCGCAGGTCGGAAGTCTCCGCGGAGATCTCCGCCACGCCGATGCGGTCGAACCAGTTGGTGACCTTGCCCAGATAGACCTTGCGTTTGGTGGCGTGGGTGCCGTAGACGGCGCTCCATTCGCCCAGCCGCGCGCCCTGGTAATAGCCGTCCCAGAAGCCCCGGTTGAAGACTTCGGCGAGCTCGGCCTTGAGCGCCGCCGCCAGCTCCGGCGTGTAGGTGCCGTCGCAGACGGCGTCCGCCGCGCGCCGGTAGCAGGAGGCGCAGCGCTTGACATATTCCGCGGAGCGGGCCCGTCCCTCGATCTTGAAGACCCGCACGCCGGATTCGATGATCTTGTCCATGAATTCGATGGTGCAGAGGTCCTTGGGGGACATGATGTATTCGTTGTCGATGAGCAGTTCGTTGCCGGTCTCGCGGTCGCGGACTTCGTAGCTGCGGCGGCAGATCTGGTAGCAGGCGCCGCGGTTGGCGGAAGCGCCCGCGGCATGCAGGGAGAGGTAGCATTTGCCGCTCACGGCCATGCAGAGCGCGCCGTGGGCGAACATCTCGATGCGGACCAGCTGTCCCGACGGGCCGCAGATGCGCTCGCGCACGATGGTGTCGTGGATCTCCCTGACCTGGTCGAGCGTGAGCTCGCGCGCGAGCACGACCACGTCGGCGAACTGCGCGTAGAAGCGGAGCGCCTCGGCGTTGGAGATGGACAGCTGCGTGGAAATGTGGACTTCCAGCCCGATCTGCCGGCAGTACTGGATGGCGGCGATGTCCGACGCGATGACCGCGTCGACGCCGGCCGCGCGGGCCGCGTCGAGCGCCTCCCGCATCGCGGACAGGTCGTCCTGGAACAGGGTGATATTGAGGGTCAGGTAGCTGCGAACGCCCGCCTCGCGGCAGATGCGGACGACCTCCGGGAGGTCTTCCGGCAGGAAATTGCTGGCCGACCGGCTGCGCATGTTGAGCCGGCCGATGCCGAAATAGACGGCGTTCGCGCCGCCCTGGATAGCGGCCTGCAGGCAGTCGAACCCGCCCGCCGGCGCCATGATCTCAAGTTCCTTCTTTTCCATCGCCACAAAGATACGGATTTTAGCTATTTTTGTCTTTATGAGAAGATTCCCCTTTCTGCTTTTTCTCCTGATGCTGGCAGGATGCCGGCCGGGAGCCGTGCGGATCGAAACGCCGCAAGGCACGCTGTGCCTCCAGCCCATCGCAGAGGATGCCATCCGGGTACAAATGATGCCCGACGGTGCGCCCGAGCTCGACGAGCTCGTTTTCACCGAAAAGGTGAAGACGCCGAAATACACCGTGGAGCGCAGCGGCGGCGACGTCATCGTCCGCACGGCACGGATGTGCGCCGAGTGGAACGCCGACGCGCAGGCGCTCAGCTTCCTCGACGCAGACGGCAACCTGCTGCTGCGGGAACGCAGCCATAGCGTCGTCCCGTCCGAAGCGCAGGGCGAGCCGGCGTGGGCGGTCAGCGCCCGTTTCGATTCGCCGGAAGGCGAACACCTCTACGGCACCGGCCAGTTCCAGGACGGCTACCTGGACATCCGCGGGCTGACGCGGCGCCTCACGCAGGTCAATACCCAGATCGCCCTGCCGATGATCCTGTCCAGCCGGGGCTGGGGTCTGCTCTGGCACAACTACGGGCTCACGGATTTCAATCCCGCCGGCCAGTCCGTCCGGCTGACGCAGCAGGAAGAAGCGGGCGGACCGTTCACGGTCAACGCCACCGGCACGGCCGGCAACCGCCGCGAAATGCGTTTCTTCCGGAGCTTCTCAGGCCGGATCAGCCTCCCCGCAGACGGGGAATACGCCCTGCTGCTTGACGTGGGCCGCGATATGGCCCGCCGCCAATATCTGGCCGTGGACGGCGAACCGCTCATCGACATCTCAAACACCTGGCTGCCGCCGACCGTCGCCGTCAAGGCGAAGCTCTCCGCCGGAGAACACACGCTCGTTGTCCAGGGCACCTTCGGCGACGCCCCCGTCGTCTATTGGCGCGCCGTCGCGGACGAAACCGTCTTCTCTTCCCCGGTGGCGCCGGGGCTCGACTACGTCGTCTTCGCCGGCGGCGCCGACGCGGTGATGCGCAGCTTCCGCTCGCTCGCCGGCCACGTCCCGGCGCTTCCGGACTGGATTTTCCGCTACATCCACTGCCGCGAACGTTTCGACACGCAGGACGAACTGCTGGCCGCCGCCCGCCGCTTCCGCGACGAGCAGATTCCTGTCGGCACCATCGTGCAAGACTGGCAGTGGTGGGGCAAATACGGCTGGAACGCGATGCGTTTCGACGAAGACAAGTTCCCGGATCCCAAGGCCCTGGTGGACGAGCTGCACACGATGGGCCAACACCTGATGCTGTCCGTGTGGTCCCGCGTGGGCCGCGATTCCGAGCTGGGCAAAGAGTCCGAAGCGAACGGCTATTATATCGAAGGGACAGAATGGGTGGACTTCTTCCGGCCGGACGCCGCCGCCTTCTATTGGCAGCATTTCAGCGACAAGCTGCTTCCGACCGGCATAGATGCCTGGTGGCAGGACGCCACCGAGCCGGAGAACGATGACCTCAAGGGCCGCCGGATCGGGCCTGAAAGGATCCCGGGCGAATGGTACCGCAACGTCTATCCCCT
Source organism: uncultured Bacteroidales bacterium (assembly GCA_900319975.1). Lineage (GTDB taxonomy): Bacteria > Bacteroidota > Bacteroidia > Bacteroidales > UBA932 > Cryptobacteroides. Next base: position 12,666 of record ONQP01000029.1, read on the forward strand.
GCACGTCGTCCGCACGGTCTACGAAGGCTTGCTGCGCGACCGGCCGGACCGTCTTCCGGTCATCCTGACACGCAGCGCCTTTCCCGGCATCCAGCGCTACGGAGCCATCACCTGGAGCGGCGACGTGGGCAACGACTGGGATGCCCTGCGCCGGCAGATTGCGGGCGGCCTGGGCCAGATGGCCGCAGGCCTGCCCTGGTGGACCTACGACGCCGGCGGCTTCTTCCGCCCCGCAGACCAATATACCGATCCCGACTATCAGGAGCGGATGATCCGTTGGATCCAGGCCGCCGTATGGCTGCCCTTCATGCGCGTACACGGATATCAGAGCCGCACGGAGCCTTGGGAATACAGCCCGGAGACCGGGCGCCGTTTCCGGGCGGCCATCGCCCAGCGGGAATCCCTGCAACCATATATTCTGGAACAGGCTGCCAGGGTATGGGAAGAGGATTATACGCTGATGCGTCCGCTCTTCTTCGATTTCCCGCAGGACGATGAAGCGCTGCAACAAGACTGCGAATGGATGTTCGGGCCGGACTACCTCGTCTGCCCGGTTACGGAAGGCGGAGTCTCCAGTTGGACAGTCTATCTGCCCGAGAACGGACCGGGATGGGAGGATATCCGCACCGGCGCCATCCTGGACGGCGGCCAGTACGCCATCGTTCCCGTGGACCTGGACGCAATTCCGGTCTTCCGCCGGCTGCGCTAGACGCCCTTATGCGAGCACCAGCTCCACCGGACAATGGTCGGAGCCGAAAATCTCGTTGTGGATATCCGTCCCCGCGATGCGCGGGGCCAACCCCTCGGAGACGAGGAAATAATCGATGCGCCACCCCACGTTGCGTTCGCGGGCGGCCATCCGGTAGGACCACCAGGAATACTTGGCTTCGCCCGGATGGGCGTCGCGCCAGCTGTCGCGGAAGCCGGCGGCGAGCAGCTCGCCCATCTTGGCGCGCTCCTCGTCGGAGAAGCCGGCGTTGAAATGGTTGGTGGCGGGATTCTTGAGGTCGATCTCCTCGTGGGCGACGTTCATGTCGCCGCAGATCACGACGCCCTTGCGCGCCGCCAGGCCGCTCACATAGGCGCGGAACGCGTCCTCCCACTGCATCCGGTAGTCCAGGCGCCGCAGACCGTCCTGCGAGTTGGGCGTATAGACGTCGACCAGGTAGAAGTCCGGCATCTCGAGGGTGATCACGCGGCCCTCGTGGTCGTGCTCGTCCACCCCAATGCCGTTGACCACGGACAGGGGCGTCTGGCGCGTGTAGATGGCCGTGCCGGAATAGCCCTTCTTGTCGGCGTAGTTCCAGTAGGACTGGTAGCCCAGGAATTCCAAATCGAGCTGGCCGGCCTGCAGCTTGGTCTCCTGCAGGCAGAAGAAATCGGCGTCCAGATTCTCGAAGATTTCGGCAAAGCCCTTGCCGGCCACGGCACGGAGTCCGTTGACGTTCCAACTAATGAATTTCATAGAGCGAAGATACACAGAAAATTCGTATCTTCGCCCCGATATACGAAAACGACCATGAGAGAATTCTTCATCACCAACACCCTCACCCGCAGGAAAGAACTGTTCGTCCCCGTCCACCCCGGCCACGTAGGCATGTATGTCTGCGGCCCGACCGTGTACGGCGACGCCCACCTGGGCCATGCCCGCCCCGGCGTCACCTACGACGTCCTGAGCAAGTTCCTGCGCCACCTCGGCTACAAGGTGCGCTATGTCCGCAACATCACGGACGTGGGACACCTCGAGCACGACGCCGACGAGGGCGAGGACAAGATCGCCAAGAAGGCCCGGCTGGAGCAGCTGGAGCCGATGGAGGTCGTGCAGGCCTATACCCTGCGCTACCACGAGGCGATGCGCCAGCTCAACGTGGCGCCGCCCTCCATCGAGCCGCGCGCCTCGGGGCACATCATCGAGCAGATCGAGGCGGTGAAGAAGATCCTCGAGGCGGGCTACGCCTACGAGAGCAACGGCAGCATCTATTTCGACGTCGAGAAATACAACCGCGACTTCCACTACGGCGTCCTGTCCGGGCGCAACCTCAACGACACCCTCGAGGGCACCCGCAGCCTGGACGGCCAGGGCGACAAGCGCGCCCCCTACGACTTCGCCCTCTGGAAGAAGGCGGAGCCGGAGCACATCATGCGCTGGCCTTCCCCGTGGGGCGAAGGCTTCCCGGGCTGGCACCTCGAGTGCTCCGTGATGGGAGAGAAATACCTCGGCCGCGAGTTCGACATCCACGGCGGCGGCATGGACCTGATGTTCCCGCACCACGAGTGCGAGATCGCACAGAACCAGGCCTCCCGCGGCACGCAGGGCGTGCACTACTGGGTGCACAACAACATGATCACCATCGGCGGCCAGAAGATGGGCAAGTCGCTGGGCAACTTCATCACCCTGCCGCAGCTCTTCGCGGGCGACCACCCGAAGCTCGCGCAGGCCTACAGCCCGATGACCGTGCGTTTCTTCATCCTCCAGGCCCACTACCGCGGCACGCTCGACTTCTCCAACGAAGCCCTGCAGGCCGCCGAGAAGGGTCTCAAGCGCCTGATGCAGGCCGCCAAGGACCTCTACGCGATGGCCGGCCGCAAGGCCCCGCAGTACGTCTATGGCGAGGAGCCCGTCCACATCGCGCCCGACACCTGCGCGGCGGACAGCGCTGAGATCAAAGCCGTCTGGGAGGGCATCTACGACGCCCTCTGCGACGACATGAACACCCCGGTCGCCCTCGCGCACATCTCCGAGGCCGTCCGTCTCATCAACTCCGCCAAGGCGGGCCAGGTCAAGCTCTCCAAGGCCGACCTCGACACACTCGTGCAGCTCTTCGACGACATCGTCTTCGGCGTGCTCGGCCTCAAGGACGAGGAAGCCGCGGGCGGCGCCGGCGAGGTCATCGACGGCCTGATGCAGATGGTCCTCGAGCAGCGCGCCGCCGCCAAGGCCGCCAAGGACTGGGCCACCTCCGACCACATCCGCGATGCACTCAAAGCCCTTGGCATCCAGGTCAAGGACACCAAGGACGGAGCGGAGTGGACTTTGGAATAAGGGTTATTCCCCTTTCTTGAATTCTTCAATCTGAGCCAGGAGCTCGTCCGTGTTTCTAAAGATGGCACGGCGGTTCTTGATGCCCAGCAGGATGCCGACGACCAGACCGAACGCCAGGCCCGCTACGAGCATCCAGGCCAGCTTGATCTGCCCGCCGGACTTGAGGACCAGTTCCGTTATCAGCCAGGCCAGCCAGAGCACGCCCACGGGAATGCTGTATTTCATCCAGTTTTCCTGCGCCCGGCGGAACTTCGCCAGGCCCTCGCCCGCCGAGACCAGGTCCTGGTCCATCTTCGGCAGGTTGGCGTTGACGATGGACGAAGCCACTACGGCTGCCAGACCGGCCACGGCCGTGAAGATCATGAAGGGCAAGGAGAATCCCAGGTTATAGAAGGACGCGGCGCCGCACGTGATGGCAAGGCCGGCGATGGTCGGGACCCGGGCCTTTGTGCGGAGCACGTCGAGGTTGCGGCTGCAGGCCCTGCTGAGAATCCTTTCGTTGACAATCTTCTGGTTGTCGAGTTTAGCGCGCAGCTGCTGCATCTGCCGCTGCATTTCGAGGATGGTGTTATCGTTCGTTTCCATTACTGCATCTTTTTGAGTTGTTCTTTGATTCTGACCAGGCGGACAGAGACGTTCTTCGGCGAGATGCCGACGATCTGGCCGATCTCCTCATAGCTGAGGTTCTCCAGCCACAGTAGTACGATGGCGCGGTCGAAGGGACCCAGTTTGCCGATGCGGCTGCGCAGCAGACCTATCTGGCGCGTATCGGCATCCTGGTCTTCGAACAGGTCGATGTCCATCGACAGCGGACTGGTCTGCGGCCCGCGTTTCTTCTTCCGGTCGGAAGAAATGCAGGTGTTCAGCGCCACCTTCCAGATCCAGGAACCCTGCGCGCTGTCCCCCCGGAAGGTTCCGGAACCCCGCCAGAGGTTGATCAAGGTTTCCTGGAAGAGGTCGGCCACCTCGTCCGGATCGTTCGAGAACATATAGCAGACGGTGTATATCGTCCCTTTGTGTTCCCGGATCATCGTTTCGAATTCGCGTTCTGTCATTGCCTTCTTTAATTGTTTCTGCCCATTAGACGCAGAAACGGACGAAAAACTACACAATACTACAAAAAACTTGTGGCAGTTTTCGTAAATTCGTCCTATCAATTTACCGGAACTAAACACGACACTGATGAAAAAATGGATCATTCTGATGCTGGTGGCCTGCGTGGCAGCCAGTTGCGGCGATTCCAACAGCCGCTATGTCCGACGCGCCATCTCCCTTATGGACAAACACGGATTGTATGCCGAAGGACCGGCGTGGGAGGCCGCGCGGGCCGAGGCCCTGGCGGCGAAGCCGGACAGCCTCGGAGCGGCGTACAAAATCACGCGCGAGGCCCTGAAGGTCGCCGGAGGCAAGCACTCCTTCATCTATAAGCCCAAATATGTCCAGAAAGACCTCGCCCGCGAGTGGGAGAATCCTTCCGTGCGGGTGGAAGACGGCATCGTCATCATCCAGGTGCCCGCCTTCTCGGGCAGCAGCGAAGAAGCATCGGACTATGCCTGGTCGACGCAGGACAAGATTCCGGACGACGTCCGGGGAGCCGTCATCGACCTGCGGGGCAACACGGGCGGCAACATGGGCCCGATGATCGCTTCCGTCCACCGCTTCATCCAGGACGACGACATCCTGCGTTTCCGCGGCCGCGACCATTTCAACGCATACCACATCCGCAATATCTGCGCAACTTTCGGAATCACGCCCGGCGAGCAGATCGACTGCCCGGTCGCCGTCCTGACGGACACGCTGACCGCGAGCTCCGGCGAAGCCGTCCTGATCTGTTTCCGCGGCATGCCGCGGGCCCGGACCTTCGGCATGCAGACCGCCGGCTACGCCTCCGGCAACCGCACTTTCGACATGCCGGACGGCTCGAAGCTGGTCGTCACGGCGAGCTGCGACGTGGCGCGCACGGGCGAGGAGTTCTGCGACGACCCGATCGCCCCGGACGTCCCGACCGAGACCCCGCTGGAGGACGCCCTGGCGTGGCTGCGCGAGCAGGCCGCTAGCAGTTCGGAATAGCGGCCAGGACCTCGCGGCGGCGATAAGATTCGTATAAAACGGTAAGATTCGTATTTATGTGACGAATCGCCTTTCCCAGACGGAGGATTATCCTTATCTTTTCCGGAAATCTGGAAACTATGGAAAATCCTCACTTTTATCATTATGCGACGGACGGGCTGAAAGATGACATCCTGTTCTCGTCGGTCATCGAATTCATTGCAGCCATGAACCGAATCGCCCTCTGCCTTTGCCGCATGGGGCCGGACCATCCGGTGAAAGTCATCTGCTTCGTCCTGATGGACAATCATGTCCATTTCATTCTGTACGGACTGGAAGCAGATTGTTCACTGTTCATGGAAAACTACAAACATGCCACCGAGCTCTGGCTGAGCCATCATGGAGGAGAAAACCGTCCCGGGAAGGTCTGGCGGATCGGGCACTGGCTGATCCGTGACAGAGAGCGGCTTCGGACAACCATCGCCTATATCCATCGGAATCCGACCACGGCCGGGATGGCTTATATCCCGGAAGGATACCGTTGGAGTTCCGCGTCCCTTATATTTTCTGACTCGAACTGGATCAGGCAATATGGCAAGCGCCTCGGTGATCTCTCTTTCAATGCGAAGAAGCGACTGTTCAACAGCAAGACAGTGTTACCCGATGAATGGGTCCTGCTACCTGATGGATTGATATGGCCGGGAGAATATGTTGACTATATCGTAATGGAAAAGCAGTTCAATTCGGCACAGGACTATCGCTTCTGCCTCAACAAACGTGTCGAAGAAGAAATCAATCCAGAGATGCGGGAGGCCTCGGTTTCTCTTCCTGACGGAGAAATTGCCGCCCGCTGCCGGGCACTGGCGGAGCGGCTTTTCGGAGAAAAACTGACTAACAGGCTGACCGTCCAACAGCGGCTTTCGCTAGCACGAATTCTCCGCAAAGAGACAGGGGCAAACGTCAAGCAGATTGCACGCGTCGTCCGCCTGAAGAAAGAGGACCTTGAGCCTATCCTGAATCCTCGGAAAGGTTAGCTTCGGGCACGAAAAAGGCTGTTTTCGTGCCAAACCATCCTTCCGCGGTCGGGGTTTGGCACAATTTCGGGGCAAATCGTGCCGAAGGTCGGAATTTCCGGAATCAGATAGCGCCGAGGACCTCTTTCCGGTGCCGGACGGTGAGCCAGAGGGTCCGGAAGGCGAGGTGCGCGAAGTAGGCCGCGAAGAGCCAGTGCAGGGCAGTCGCCCCGACGGGCTGGAAGAGCCATTTGCCCAAGAACCAGACGGCGAAGAAAGCCGCTGCGGCGCCGCCCATCGCGTCGCGGAAGGCGCGCGTGGCCGTGGCGCCCATGTAGATGCCGTCCCAGGTGAAGGCGGCGCAGCCGAGCGGCGGCATCAGCAGCAGCCACGGCAGGAACTGCCGGCAGGCGCCGACGACCGTCTCGTCGGAGGTCAGCAGCCGCACGACGGGCGTGCCGGCCAGCGCGTAGATGGCGATGAAGAAGATCCCGATCCCCATGCTCCAGATGAACACGTAACGGATGCTCTTGCGCAGCATCCCGGCGTCGCGCGCCCCGATGAAGCGGCCCGCCAGGGCCTCGCCCGCATAGGCGAAGCCGTCGGTGAAATAGCTGAAGAACATCAGCATCTGCATCATGATGGAGCCGCAGGCGAGCATCAGTTCGCCAAAGCCGGCGTTGATCATCGTGAAGCCGATGTAGATGAGGATGAAGAAGAACGAGCGGCCGAGCAGGTCGAGGTTCATCCGGAAGAAACTCCGCATCGTGCCGTCGTGGCGCAGCGCGACGACATCCTCGCGGCGCAGCAGGCCGAGGATGTCCCGGCCGTATTTGTGCTTGCACACCCACAGGCCGAAGGCCAGGCCGCTGTACTGCGCGATCACGGTGCCGAGCGGGATGCCGTCGAAGCCCATTCCCGGCCAGGAACCGACGCCGAAGGCGAGCAGGATGCTGGCGACGATGTTGACGGCGTTGATGATCAGGTCCAGCCACATCGAGTCGATGGAATTCTGCAGACCGACGAACCAGCCCCGCAGGGTCATCAGCGTCATCGTGGCGGGCGCGGCCCAGATGCGGATGAAGAAATAGCGCTCCGCCAGCTCCTTGACCTGCGGCGGGGCGTCGGTCACCAGCATCATGCCCTTGAAGAAGGGCCACTGGAAGAGGATGGCGGCGCCGGCGGCGATCAGGGCGAGGGCCGTGCCGCGCAGCAGGATGCGGCCCGCTTCGCGGAAATCGACGCGGCCGAAGGCTTGCGCCGTCAGGCCGCCCGTCCCGGTGCGCAGGAAGCCGAAGGTCCAGTAGAGCAGGGTGAGCACCATCGAACCCACGGAAATGGCGCCGATGAAGGCCGCGGAATCTCCCGGCAGATGCCCGGCGACGGCCGTGTCCACCATACCCACCAGGGGAACGGTGATCCCGGCGAGGATGCTCGGAACGGCCAGCCGCAGGATCTCGCGGTGGAGGGACTTGTTCATCGGAACTTCTTGTCCTCCTCGAGCATGCCGAGGTAGGAATTGTAGCGTTCGGGGCTGATGCGGCCGGCGTCTACGGCCGCCTTGACGGCGCAGTCCGGTTCGTGCGTGTGCGTGCACGGCACGAACCGGCAGTCGTCCGTCACGGCGAGCATCTCCGGGAAATACTTGGAGATTTCTTCCTTCTCCAGGTCCACCAGGCCGAAGCCGCGCAGGCCCGGCGTGTCGATCACGAAGCCGCCGGAGGCCAGGCGGTACATTTCATAGAGGGACGTGGTGTGCTTGCCCTGGAGGTGGGCGACGGAGATCTTGCCGATCTTGGGGTCGAGCGACGGGTCGAGCGCCTTGATCAGGCTCGACTTGCCGACGCCGGACTCGCCGGAGAAAAGGTTGATCCGGCCCTGGCAGCGCTCCCGCAGGGCTTCGATGCCCTCGCCGGTGCGCACGGACGTCTCCAGGACGGGATAACCGGCCCCTTCGTAGATCTTGTGGAAATTGGCGACCAGCTCCGGCGCCTCGTCCCGGTAGAGGTCGACCTTGGTGAGGACGATCAGGACGGGGACCTTGTAGACCTCGCAGGTCACGAGGATGCGGTCCAGGAAGGGGAGCTTGATCTCCGGGAAGAGCAGGCTGACCACGATCACGGCCTGGTCGAGGTTGGCCGCGATCACGTGGGACTGCCGGGAAAGGTTGGTCGAACGGCGGATGAGGTAGTTGTCGCGCGGGAGGATCTCCTTGATCACGGCAGGATGCTCCTCCGTGGCTTCGCCGTCGGTCTCGTAGCGGACGCGGTCGCCGACGGCCACGGGGTTGGTGGCGCCGCTGCGGTCCAGCCGGACGCGGCCGCGCAGCACGGCCGGGAACAGCTCCCAGGCGGGCAATGCGCTCAGCAGGTAGTGGCTTCCCGCATTCTTGACGACCGTCGCGACCCCTTCCATCGTGCTAGCAGGCCCGGGCGACCAGTTTCTCCGCGAAGCGGCGCAGGACCTCCAGCTTGACCGAGCCGAAGCCCACGCCGGCCACGGCCTCGAGGGCGCGGTCGGTGAAGCGGACGATCTCGGCCTTGGCGTCGGCGTCCACGCCGTTCTGCAGGTAAATCTCCTTGACGGCCGCGATCTTGGCGGCCTTCTGCTCCGGCGTGTCCGCCGGCAGGGCGAAGGCGGCCAGGAAGGCAGCCTTGTCGGCGGTCTTCTCCAGCGTGCGGACCGTCAGCCAGCTCTTCTTGCCGTTGACGATGTCGCCGCCGATGGGCTTGCCGAAGACCTTCTCGTCGCCGAAGGCGTCGAGGTAGTCGTCGGCGACCTGGAAGGCCATGCCGAGTTCGTAGCCATACTGGTAGAGGGCGTCGCTCTCCTGCTCGGAGGCGCCGCCGATGATGGCGCCCATCGCGGCCGAGCAGGCCAGCAGGACCGCCGTCTTGAGGCCGATCATCATATTGTAGTCCGCCATCGGAATCTCCGGGCGGGATTCGAATTCCATGTCATACTGCTGCCCGGCGCAGACCTGGGCGGCCGTGCGGGAGAACAGGGGCATCACGCGCGGCAGCGAAGCGCGCGGCGCCTGGCTGACGCGCCGGTAGGCGTCGATCAGCATCACGTCGCCTGACAGGATGGCCGTGTCTTCGTTCCACTTCTTCCAGACCGTCGGCACGCCGCGGCGCAGCGGGGAGCGGTCCATGATGTCGTCGTGCATCAGGGTGAAGGAATGGAAGACCTCCAGGGCCGCCGCCGGAGAGAAGATGCTCTCGTCGAAGCTGTCGGAGAAGAAGGAATAGGTGGTCAGGCAGAGCCGCGGGCGGATGCGCTTGCCGCCGATCTCGATCATATACCGGAGCGGGTCGTAAAGGCCCGCCGGCTCCTGCGTGAAACGGATCTCGTCGAAGATCTGCTTGACGAGCGCGTTGATTTCTGTTTCTTTGAGCATAGTCAAGACAAAGATAAGCATTAATTTCATCTTTTCGTGCTAACTTTGCCGCCGTTATGAAGATCGTATTCGCCACCGCCAACGCCGGCAAACTCCGCGAAGCCGCGGAGGTCCTCGGCCCGGATTTCGAAATCGTTTCGCTCGCGCAGGCGGGCATCACCGAAGACATTCCCGAGACGGGAAGCACCCTGCAGGAGAACTCCCTGCAGAAGGCGCAGTATCTCTTCGAACGCACCGGGCTCCCTTGCTTCGCCGACGATACGGGCCTGGAGGTGGACGCCCTGGGCGGCGCGCCCGGCATCTATTCGGCGCGCTACGCTGGTCCCGGCCACGATCATTCTGCCAATATGGCCAAGCTCCTGAAGGAGCTCGGCGACCGCGACGACCGCCGGGCGCGGTTCCGCACGGTCGTCACGCTGATCCTGGCGGACGGGCAGCCCCGCTTCTTCGAGGGCGCCTGCGAAGGCAGCATCGCCCGCGAAAAGCGCGGCGACGGCGGCTTCGGCTACGACCCCGTCTTCCTGCCCGACGCCTATCCGGGCCGCACCCTCGCCGAAGTCTCGGAAGAGGAAAAGAACGCCGTCTCCCACCGCGGCAACGCCATCCGGTCGATGGCTGCCTGGCTGAAATCCCGGCACTGACCTTCGGTACGATTTGCCCCGAAATCGAGCCAAACCCTCCTTCCAAAGGCAGGGTTTGGCTCGAAAACAGCCTTTTTCGTGCCCAGAGGGGAAAACAAACACCGCCCCGAGGCTTAGAGAGGCCTGGGGCGGCGTTAGAGTAGCTATGCAGGGCTGCGCTATATGAAGATGTAGCGCAGGATGAAGAGTACGGCCAGGACCCACATCGGGATGGAGATTTCCTTGACGCGGCCGGCGATGGCGTGGGTGATCACGTAGGCGATCACGCCGATCAGGATACCGTCGGAAATGCTGTAGGCCACCGGCATCATGATGATGGTCAGGAAGGCCGGGATGCTCTTGCAGTAGTCGTCCCAGTGGATGCGCTTGATGGAAGGCATCATCATCACGCCGACGATCACCAGCGCGGGAGCCGTAGCGGCGCTCGGGATGGAGAGGAAGATCGGCGAGAAGAACAGCGCGAGGGCGAAGCAGACGGCCGTGGCGAAAGCCGTGAGGCCGGTGCGGCCGCCGGCGCCGACGCCTGCGGCGCTCTCGACGTAGGTCGTGGTGGTGGAGGTACCGAGGCAGGCGCCGGCCACGGTGGCGACGGAGTCTGCCATGAACATCTGCTCCATGCCCTCGACCTCGTCACGCTCGACCAGACCGGCTCCCTGGTGGACGCCGATGATGGTACCCATCGTGTCGAACATGTCGACGAACAGGAAGGTGAACACGACCACGAGCATGTTCCAGCTGAAGATCTGCGAGAAATCGAACTGGCAGAAGATCGGGGAAATGCTGGAAGGCAGGGACAGGAGCTGGACGGCTCCGGCGTCGTTGTGCGACAGCTGGGTGATGGCCGCGCCCGTGGTGGGATCCTTGATCACCAGGCCGATGAGCGTGGTGACGATGATACCGATCAGGATGCCGCCCTTGACCTTGAGCATCACCAGACCGGCCGTGATCATCAGGCCGAGGAGGGCGACGAGCGCCGTGCCGTGGGTGATGTCGCCGAGGGTCACGAGCGTGGCGTCGGAGTTGACGATGACCCCGGAGTTCTGCAGGCCGATGAAGGCGATGAAGAGGCCGATACCGGCGCCGATGGCCTTCTTGAGCGTGCCCGGGATGGCGTTCAGCAGCCAGGTGCGGACCTTGGTGAGCGTCAGGATGATGAAGAGGATACCCTCGAGCAGGACCGCCGTCAGGGCGAACTGCCAGGAGTAACCCATCGTCAGGCAGACCGTATAGACGAAGAAGGCGTTCAGGCCCATGCCCGGGGCAAGGGCGAACGGTTTCTTGGCGTAGAGGCTCATCACCAGCGTACCGATGATGGCGGCCAGGGCCGTGGACGTGAAGACCGCGCCGCCCGGCATGCCGTCCAGGGCGCTGAAGATATTCGGGTTGACGGCCAGGATGTAGGCCATCGTCAGGAACGTGGTGATACCGGCGATGATCTCGGTACGCACACTATGCTTTCCGGCCTCGAAGCCGAAAGCCTTGTTC
>ONQP01000052.1 GCA_900319975.1 uncultured Bacteroidales bacterium
TTTTGTGCCCGGCAACTCTCCTCAGGCCGGGCAGCTACCGCTCTTGCCGGCAACGGGCGTCCGCCTGAGAGCCCCAACTCTCAGGCGGACATCGCCCGTAACCGCCGGACGCAACGTCCGGCGGTGGTGCCAAATCCTGCCCGGCCCCACCAAATCCCTCCCGCGCGTGCACCAGGTCCCGCCCGGCCCATCGTGCACCACAAAGAATTATATATCAATATTTTAAGCTACCCCCCCCTGCTCATTTTGAGGCAGGGACAAAGTCTTAAACTGCAGCATATCAGCGAATTCCCGCGCACGACCAATTTTGTCCAAAATAGCAGGTTGCGAACACAAAGACAAATTGCCCGTTTTCCGTTATTCGCACATTATCAATACTTTACGAGATTACACGGGGTAAAAATATACCCCGTGTAATTTCATATTATACTGACTATTAACAAGTTGCGAAAAACACCCGCTATCCCTCGCCGGGGTCGGTGCTGGGCTCAGGGTGATGGGATGATGGGGGTGATGGGGGTGGAGTGCGACTGGTGGTCCAAAGACTGGACCACCAGGAGCATCTTCGCGGCAGGTCGACAGCGTGGAGATGCCCGATCAGGTCGGGCATGACCGGTGGGGCCGGGCAAATGAAATACCAGCCAGAGGCTACGCGGCGAGGAGGTGCTCGAGGCGGGAGACGGCGTCGCGGAGGTCGGCGGGGAAGGTGACGTGCTCGCGGAGGTAGCCGGCACGGCCGGCAGCGAGCGCGTCATACAGCGCCGGCGACATCGTGTTCACATAAGACGAGATGCAATCCTCGATGTGGTCCATCTCCCGCTCCGAGGTGGAATGCACATACACCTTCTCCTTCTGGTGGAAGAAGGCATAGGCCTGTTCGGCGGCGGAATGGAGGCTGGGCGGCATACAGGCGAGGGAGCAAGGATCAGATCACCCGGTTGTATTTCTCCTGGTAGGCATAGCCGCCGCTGGCCAGCAGGCGGTCCATCTCCTCCCGCTCCACGTCGAAGCAGTAGCAGATCTGGTCGAGATTGTCGAACTCCTCGTCCCGCAGCAGGAAGTTGATCGAAGAGACGAGCATCGGAATATTATTCAGCGGCAGATGGTCCATAATATCAACACGTTGGCAAAATAAAAACGGATAAACTGTCATCGACAATTTATCCGCTTGGCTCCCCCTCGGGGACTTGAACCCAGGACCCCCTGATTAACAGTCAGGTGCTCTAACCAACTGAGCTAAGGAGGAATGTTTCCCGCTACTTGCGTTTCGGGACTGCAAATATACGGCAAATTCTTGAATGCACAAATTATTTTTCACTTTTTTTCGCTTTTCAGCCCCCGCCAGCCAGCCGGACGCGGGATATCGCGGATTGCAGGAATATCCATTGTCGAATTTACAAAGAATGCTTATCTTTGTGTGTTATGGATATAGATCTTCTGTCACGCATGGTAGGCGAGCTGATCGTCAAGCACGATCAGGTTGGCCTGCCCGGAGTCGGCACTTTCGTTGCCGAAATGGTCCCGGCTACTTTTTCCGACAAGGGGTACACCATCAATCCCCCCTACCGTCGGCTTTCCTTCTATCCGGGCCGCCTGGAAGACTCCCTGCTGATCGACTTGTACGCCGAATCCAACCAGATTGCGCGCGAGGCCGCCAAGGCCTACGTCACCCAATACCTGGCGGAGCTGAAATCCATCCTCGAGGAGCGCAAGACCATCGTGCTCCCGGGCCTGGGCCGCCTGCGCGCCACGCGCGAGAACACCTTCTTCTTCATCGCCGACGAAGGCCTGGACATCTTCCCCGCCGGCGTCGGCCTGCAGCCGGTCTCTCTCAAGACCCACGTCCTGCAGGAGGAGCCCGTCGTGATCGACGTCCCCGTGCCGACGATCGCCGCCGAGCCGGAGCCGGTCGAGATCCCGGAGCCGATGGAGGAGGAGCCGGCCGCCGAAGAAGTGGCGGCGGAGGAAGTTGTGGCGGAAGAAGCTGAAGCTGAAATTGAAACGGAAACTGAAGCAGAAACTGAAACTGAAGCAGAAACGGAAATAGAACCAGAACCGGAAACGGTCGAAGAGCCGGAACCGGAAACAGAACCGGAGCCCGTCGAAGAGCCGGAGCCGGAAACGCTAACGGTCGAAGAGCCGGAACCGGAAGCAGCTGAAGGACCGGAAACGACCGACGAACCCGAACCCGAACCGGAGCCGGCGCCGGAAACTGAACCCGAAGCCGCCGAAGCCGACACCGACTGGCAGAAGGCGGACTGGACGCAGCAAGAGCACCCCGACCCGGAGGAGAAGAAACCCACCCACTGGGGCGTCGTCCTCCTGATCGTCCTGCTCGTCGCCCTGCTGCTGTTCGGCGCCTTCATCCTCGTGTCCCGCCTGATCCCGGGCTCCACCGATTTCCTGCTATACACACCAGAAGAAATAAAGATCCTCAATTACTGATAACGTGCTGGAACTGATCTACCCCTCTTCGCCCGCACCCCTGCTCAGGGGCGTCAAACGGGGCAGGGCCGCGGAGATGCTTCCGATCGTCGACGAGACCGGCAACGTCCGCGCCCAGGCGCCGCGTGAGTATTGCCACAGCGGCGGCGAGAAACCCTTGCACCCTGTCGTCCACCTGCATATCATCAACCGCAACGGCGAAATCTACCTCCAGCAGCGCGGAGCGCACAAAGACCTGCTCCCGCTCTACTGGGACACCGCCGTGGGCGGCCACGTCTCCTACGGAGAATACATCCCGGAAGCCCTCTACCGCGAAGCCGCCGAGGAGCTCGGCCTGCACGACTTCCTCCCCCAGGGCCTGTGCAACTACATCTTCGAATCCAACGACGAACGCGAGCTCGTGAGCGTGTTCGCCGCCGTGGGCGAGTACGCGATCCATCCGGATCCGGACGAGCTGGCCGGCGGCCGTTTCTGGAGCATCCGCGAGATCGAGCGGGCCATGGGTGCCGGCGTCCTGACGCCGAATTTCGAAGGTGAATACCATCGGATCAAAGACGCACTCCTAGCCCTGTTGTAATGCAAGTCCTCCGCAAATTCATCAAGGACCAGCTCTCCGTCTGGCCGCTCGCTTCCGCCAATTTCCGGGCACTCAAAGGCGCCAGGACCCGGGAGGTGCCCGTCTGCGGGCTCCCCTGCCGGGTCCAGTGGAACCCGGAGCGCGTGGCCTCCTCGACCGCCGACACCTCCCCCGAGGCCATTGCCGCGCGGCCGTGCTTCCTCTGCGCGCAGAACAGCCCGGCCGGGCAGCGCCACCTCGTCTTCGAGGGGCGCAAGGGCCGCCGCTACCACATCCAGGTCAATCCCTACCCCATCTTCAAGGACCACCTTGTCATTTCCCGCGACGAGCATCTCCCGCAGGCCATCTGGCACCACCTGCCGGACATGCTGGACTTCGCGGCCAAATACCCCGACTACACCGTCTTCTACAACGGCCCCGCCTGCGGCGCCTCCGCGCCGGACCACCTGCATTTCCAGGCGGTCCCGCGCCGCAAGATGCCGCTCGAGGAGGCCGTGGACGCCTTCCTGGACGCCCCCGGCACCCCGCTCGCGTCCGTCAAGGACGCCACGCTCTACCGCTTCGACGGCTTCTGCCGCGGCGTCTTCGCCCTCAAGGCGACGACGGCCAAGTCGCTCACCAAGCTCTTCTACCGCCTGCTGGAGTGCACCGACCGCCGGCCGGGCGAGACGGAGCCCAAGTTCAACCTCTACGCCTACGTCAAAGGCGGCGAATGGCGCGCCTTCGTGGTGATGCGCTCCGCCAAGCGCTCCCACCACTATACTTCCGAAGGCCCGGACCACCTCGCGATGAGCCCAGGCGCCGCCGACATGGCCGGCGTGTTCGTGGCCCCGTTCCGCGAAGACTTCGACAAGCTCACGTCCGCCATGCTGGAAGAGCTGGTGGATGAAGTGACCATCCCCGCGCACGAGCAGGACATGATCGAATGGCGTCTGACCCGCACCCAGCCCCGCGTGGCCGTGGGCATCCTCGCCGCCGAAGCCGGCCCCCAGCGCGTCCGCTACAGCGAGGGGCGCATCGAATACAACGGTACCCTCTTCGACGAGCTGCTGTTCGACTCCATCACCCGCTCGACCCTCTTCGCCGAGCCGTCCTTCGTGCTCCACGACGTCGTGATCGGCATCGACTTCCACTGGGAGCAGAAACGCACCCTGAAGTTCGCCGGCGGCTTGAAATTCATCGTCGAGGGCGACAAGGTCCGCGCGGTCAACCTCGTCGGGATGGAAGACTACCTGCTGAGCGTCATCTCCTCCGAGATGAAGTCCAGCGCCTCGCCGGAGCTGCTCAAGGCCCACGCCGTCATCTCCCGCTCCTGGCTGATGGCGCGCATGCAGGACCACTCCGCGCACGACAACTTCGACGTGTGCGCGGATGACCATTGCCAACGCTATCAGGGACTTACGATGGCCGTCGGCGACAACGTCCGCACGGCCATCGACGAGACCTGGGGCCAGGTGCTGCGCTATCAGGGGCAGCTCTGCGACACCCGTTACTCCAAGTGCTGCGGCGGCAAGACCGAGCTGTTCAGCACCTGCTGGGAAGACATCGACTATCCTTACTTGCAGTGCGTGGACGACCCGTGGTGCGACTGCGAGAACGACGAGATCCTCTCGCAGGTCCTCAACGACTACGACCAGCAGACCAGGGACTTCCACGACTGGACCGTCCGCTATGAGCCGGCGGAGCTCGCCGCACTCGTGCGCGAGCGCACCGGCATCGATTTCGGCGAGATCCTCGCCCTCGAAGACATCGAACGCGGCCCGTCCGGCCGCATCAAATACCTCCGCATCGTGGGCAGCAAGCGCAGCGAGGTGATCGGCAAGGAGCTGAAGATCCGCCGCGCGCTGAGCCCCTCGCATCTCAAGAGTTCCGCCTTCAGCGTAGAACGCGATCCCGCCGGCGCCTTCGTGCTGCGGGGCCGCGGCTGGGGCCACGGCGTCGGCCTCTGCCAGATCGGCGCCGCCGTGATGGCCGCCCGCGGCCACGACTACCGGCAGATCCTGCAGCACTATTATCCCGGCACCGATGTCGGCCAATAGCAAGAATCCCTGGGCCTGGGTGCCCACCCTCTACCTCTTCGAGGGCCTTCCTTACGCGATCGTCAACACGGTCGCGCTCGCCGTCTTCAAAGACCTGGGCATCGACAACGGCACCCTCGGTCCGCTGACGACCCTGATCAGCCTGCCCTGGCTGATCAAACCGCTCTGGAGCCCGTTCATGGACATCTTCCGCTCCAAGCGCTGGTGGATCCTCCTCACGCAGATCCTGATGGCCGTGACGGTCGTCGCCACGGCCCTGTGCCTGCCCTTCTGCGGCATGACGATGCTGATCATCCTGTTCATCATCGTCGCCTTCGCCTCGGCCACCCACGACATCTCCGCGGACGGCTACTACATGCTGGCGCTGGACCGCCAGCGGCAGTCCTCCTTCGTCGGCATCCGCAACACCTTCTACCGGGGCGGCCTCGTCCTCGGACAAGGCCTGCTGGTCATGCTGGCCGGCGTCCTGCAGCAGCGCAGCGGCAACGTGCCGCGCGCCTGGGCCATCGTCATCGGCATCTCGGCCGTCCTGATGGCGCTGATCGCGCTCTACCATTTCTTCTTCCTGCCCCGCCCCGACCAGGACCGCGACCGGCGGGACGCCAGGACGGCGAAACAGGTTTTCTCCGAATTCGGCGCATCGTTCAAGACCTTCTTCTCCAAGCCCGCCGTCGGCTGGGCCATCGCCTTCATGCTGCTGTACCGGCTGCCGGAGGCCCTGTCGCTCAACCTGCTCTATCCTTTCTTCAAGGACGGCGCCGACGTCGGCGGCCTGGGCGCCGGGACCAGCGTCTACGGCCTGGTCTACGGCACCTTCGGCGTGATCGCCCTGCTGTGCGGCGGCATCCTGGGCGGCCTGTACGCCGCCAAGCGCGGCCTGCGCGCCTCCTACTGGCCCATGGCCCTCGCCCTGGCCCTCCCCTGCGCCGTCTACCTGCTCATGGCCATCCTCCGCCCGGAGAGCGTCTGGATGATCGGCGGTTTCGTGGTGCTGGACCAGTTCGGCTACGGATTCGGCTTCACCGCCTACACCCTCTTTATGATGCAATACGTGGACGGCCCGCTCAAGACCTCGCACTACGCCATCTGCACGGCCTTCATGTGGCTGTCCATGAAACTCCCCGCCCTGGTGGCGGGCTACCTCCAGCAGGCGCTGGGCTATATCGGTTTCTTCACGCTGGTCATGGTCAGCTGCCTCGGCACGGTGGCCGCCGTCCTGATCGCCCGCAACAAAATCCCCCTGAATCATGAAAACCTGGATTAAAATATTGCTGCTGCCGCTGGCGCTGCTCTCCTGCAGCCCCCAGCCCGCTCCCGCCGCCCCCCGGGTCAAGCCCGGCATCGAGGTCCTGCGGGACCGCAACTTCGCCGGCCTCGAGGGCAAGCGCGTCGGCCTGGTCACCAACCCTTCCGGCGTGGACAGCCAGCTGCGCTCCACCATCGACATCCTCTTCGAGGCCCCCAACGTCCAACTCGTCGCGCTCTACGCCCCCGAGCACGGCCAAGGACCCGCACACCGGCCTGCCGGTGCACTCCCTCTTCGGCAGCACCCGCCAGCCCACCAAGGAGATGCTCCAGGGCGTGGACATCATGGTCTACGACATCCAGGACGTGGGCAGCCGCTCCTACACCTTCATCTCCACCCTCGGCCTGGTGATGCGCACCTGCGCCGAGATGGGCATCCCGGTGATGGTGCTCGACCGCCCCAACCCGCTCGGCGGGCAGAAGGTCGAGGGCCCGCTCGTGCGCGACGGCTACCATTCCTTCGTCAGCCAGTACAAGATCCCCTACGTCTATGGCCTGACCGTAGGCGAACTCGCGACCCTCATCAACGAAGAGGGTCTCAACCGCGGCCAGAACGGCAAGGCCGCTCCGCTCAAATGCAAGCTCACCGTCGTCCCGATGGAGGGCTGGCAGCGCTGGATGCTCTTCGACGACACCGGCCTGCCCTGGATCCTGCCTTCGCCCAACATCCCCTACGCCCAGACCGCCATCTGCTACCCGTCGGCCGGCCTCTGCGGCGAAATGTACAACTACCTCAACATCGGCATCGGCTACACGCTCCCCTTCGCCACCTTCGCCGAAGAATGGGTGGACGCCGACAAGCTGAAAGCGAAACTCGACAGCTACCACGTCCCCGGCGTCGCCTGGCGGACGATCCACTACCAGCCGATTTCCGGCCGCCTGAGCGGCAAGCTGATCCACGGCGTCCAGTACTACTACACCGACTACGACGCCGCGACGCTCACCCTCACCCAGTTCTACGTGATGCAGGCGGTCTGGGAGCTGTACCAGAAAAACCCCATTGCAGCGGGTTCTGAGCGGCTTTCGATGTTCAACAAAGTTTGCGGCACTGATTTTGTCAGTAAGACGTTTGGACAGACGATGAAAGTCTCGGACATCGCAGATTTCTGGTCCGCCGACGTCCCCGCTTTCAAGGCCCTGTCGAAGAAGTATTACATTTACTAAAATACAACGATTATGAAACGCTTGACCACACTCACCCTGATCGCAGTAGCCGCAGCGGCTATGGTCGCGATCCCTCTCGACGCTCAGACCAGGGGCGGTAGCAATTCCCGCAGTGGCTCGGGTGGCGGCAACTCCCGCAGCAGCGGTGGCAGCCGTCCCTCCTCTTCCGTTTCCGCACCCGCTTCTCAGTCCAGAAGTTCCAGCCAATCCGGCAATACCAAGGGGCTGAGCTCCGTCAACCGCAGCAGCCAGCCGGCCCAGCGCAGCGCGCAGCCGGCCGCCTCCAGCCAGTCGCGGAGCAGCAACGGCAGCGCTTCCCGCGGCGGCAGCAATGTCCGCAGCAACAATAGCAGCTCCCGTCAGCAGAGCAGCACCAAATCCAGCAGCGCCAGCGTGAGCCGCCAGAGCACGCCCACCCGCAGCACCTCTTCCCGCCCGCAGGAGAGCGTCTCTTCCCAGACCCGCTCCCGCACCGGCCAGCCGAGCCGCGGCGGCACCAACGTCCGCACGCCCAACCGCCAGAACCCGTCCTCCCAGTCGGGTGCCAGCGTCAACCGCAACCAGCCGCAGCCGGGCATGAGCACCAACGACGCTCCGCGGACCGTCCGCCAGCGCAACAATCCCCCTCGCAACTTCGAGGGCGACCGCCGCAGCCCCAGCCACGTGCAGATGCACCCGGGCCCCGGCCGCAACGTCGAGCGCATCCCGCCGCGCCGTCGCGACCCGATGCCCTTCGGACGTGCCGTCCGCTTCTGGGATGGCGGTCACCACTACTTCGGCTACCGCGTCTCCTACCTGCCGAACCGCTACGTGCGCAGAGTCTACTGGGGTGTTCCCTACTACCTGGTCGACGGTATCTACTACCGCTACTACAGGGGCCACTACTACGTGAGCCGTCCTCCGTTCGGCGTCTACTTCGACCCGGTGCTTGACAACCTGCTCTACTCGGTCTGCAACTTCGCCTACTACTACGACGTGTACAACACGTACCGTACGATCAACGAGAACGCACAGACCATCGCCAGCCAGAACGCCACCATCGCGGCCAACAACGCCACGATCGCCCGGCAGAACGAAGCCATCGCCCTCAACTCCGAGCGCGCAGCCAAGTCCTACAAGGAGGCGGACCGCCTCGGCCTGGTCCAGAGCTACGCCGACGCCGGCATGGAGTACTTCTATCAGGACGGCGTGTTCTTCACCAAGGACAGGGATGGCAAATACGTGACCATCGTCCCGCCCGCCGGGGCCCTGGTGAAAGAGCTGCCTGACGACTATGACGTCATCACCCTCGGCGATGAGGAGTACTACAAGGTGGACGACACCGTGTACAAGCTCAGCATCATCGACGGCACGCCCTACTTCGAGGTGCTCGGTCAGCTGACCGGCAGCCTGGCCCAGAAGTACGACCTGTACGAGACCCTGTAGCCCGTGGCAGTCATTGGACTTTTCGATTCCGGTTCGGGAGGACTTTCAGTATTGAGAGAAATACGGAAGGTCCTCCCTTCCGGGCGTTTTATCTACTATGCAGACAACGCTCACTGCCCCTACGGGGAGAAGAGCGCAGCCTACATCCAGGACCGGGCGCGTGCCATCACGCGCCTGTTGCTGGATAAGGGCGCGGAGGCGGTCGTAGTGGCCTGCAACACGGCCACGGGCGCCGCCATCGCCACCCTGCGCGAGGAGTTCGACGTCCCCTTCGTGGGGATGGAGCCGGCGGTCAAGCCGGCCGCCCTCGAGACGCGCAGCGGCGTGATCGGCGTGCTGGCTACAGCCGGCACCCTCAAAGCCTCCAAATACCTGAATACCAAGGAAATGTTCCAGCACGACGTGCGCATTGAAGAGCACGTCGGCGAGGGCTTTGTCCAGCTGGTCGAGGACCTCGAGCTGGACGGCCCGCGGGCCGAGCGCGTCGTGCGGGCGAGCCTGCAGCCGCTGCTGGACGCCGGTGCCGACACCATCGTGCTCGGCTGCACCCATTACCCCTTCCTGCTGCCCGTGATCCATCGCATCGCGGGCCCCGGCGTGCGGGTCATCGACCCTGCGCCCGCCGTCGCCCGCCAATTAATGCACATCCTGCTGGAGCGCGGCATCGCCGGGGCCGACCCGGCCCCCGGCGTGGAACTCCTCTCCTCCGGCGACCCCGCCTCGCTCCGCGCCCTCGCCGCCACGCTGTAGGCGGCTCCTCCTCCCGAAGATAAGCTTGGATATCGGTAGCAAAAAGGGAAGATGCTGCCGTTATCGCCATTGGCGGTTTTGGAAAGAATGCTTATCTTTGTAATCTATGATTACCCAGGAACAAATCAAAGATTTGCAGGAGCGCGTCGAGACGCTCCACCAGTGCCTTGCCATCGAAGCGAAGCGAGCGGAAGTGAAGGAGAAAGAAGCGCGCAGCCAGGCGCCGGATTTCTGGGACGACCCCAAGCAGGCCGAGACCTTCCTCAAGGGCCTCAGCGGCGTCAAGGCCTGGGTATCCGCCTTTGACGGCACCCGCTCGGCGGTCGAGGACCTGGAGGTCCTGCAGGAGCTGGACCCGGAAGGCTCCGAGATCGACGACGCCTACAAGCAGGCCTGCAGCAAGGTCGAAGACCTGGAGCTCAAGAACATGCTCGGCGCGGAGGGCGACAACCTCGGCGCCGTCCTCACGATCAACTCCGGCGCCGGCGGCACGGAAGCCAACGACTGGAGCGCGATGCTGATGCGCATGTACATGCGCTGGGGCGAGCGCAACGGCTACAAGATGACCGTGACCGAGGAGATCGAAGGCGACGAGACCGGCATCAAGTCCTGCACCATCCAGTACGAGGGCGACTACGCCTACGGCTACCTCAAGGCCGAGTCCGGCGTCCACCGCCTCGTGCGCATCTCCCCCTTCAACGCCCAGGGCAAGCGCCAGACCACCTTCAGCTCCGTGTTCGTCTATCCCCTCGTGGACGACAGCATCAACATCGAGATCAGCCCCTCCGACATCGAGTGGGACACCTTCCGTTCCGGCGGCCACGGCGGCCAGAACGTCAACAAGGTGGAGACCGGCGTGCGCGTGCGGCACCTCCCGACCGGCATCACGGTCGAGAACACCGAGACCCGCAGCCAGCAGGACAACCGCCAGCGGGCCCTGCTCATCCTCAAGTCCCGCCTCTACGACATCGAGCTCAAGAAGCGCCAGGAGAAGCAGGCCGAGCTCGAGGGCCAGAAGAAAAAGATCGAATGGGGCAGCCAGATCCGCTCCTACGTCCTCCATCCCTACAAGATGGTCAAGGACCTGCGCACCGGCTGGGAGACCGCCGACACGCAGGGCGTGCTGGACGGCGACCTCAACGACTTCATGAAAGAATACCTGATGCACAACTAGCAAGGGGCTTTACCCTGATTAATTCACTTACACAATGGAAGTAGAACACATTGAACTTTATGAGACCCCCACGACAGATGTCCTGGAGGTAAAGAATGAGGGCATCATCTGTACCAGTGGCGGCGTGCCCGGCATGCCCGGTTATCCCGGCGGCGGTGATCCGTTTAATCCTTAATCCCTAAAACGGCAAGATGATGAAAACAATGAAACATATCATTGGGATGGCGGCCCTCGCACTGACGGCTGCCACCTTGCTGGCCTGCTCGAACAAAGACGAGCTTAAGCCTGCTCCGCAGGCCCGTACCTATACGCTGACCACGACGCTCTCGCCGAAGGGCGGGGTCGAGACCCGCAGCTCGATGACCGACAACGGAGACGGATCCATCAGCGCAGCATGGGAGGTGGGTGACCAGATCTGGGTGCTATACACCAACATCGGCGATGCCCCGGAAGAGACTATGGCAACGGTAACCGCCGTCGATCCCTCGACGAAGGCCGCCACGATCTCGCTGACGCTGACCAACCCGAAGAATGGCGGTAGCATCTCCTTCGGCTACCCCGCCGGCTTCTTCAACGACCCGAAGGATCCCTGCATCGCCCAGACAGGCACACTGGACGACATCAACGCCAACTTCGCCGCCATCTCCGGCACGGAGACGATGTTCGTCTTCGATTCGGAAGTCACCCTGCCTGACGTGACGATGATGCCGGCCATGTGCATCTGGAAGTTCTCGTTCACCGACGGCACGGACGACATCACCAGCGCCGTCACGAAACTCGTCGTCGACTTCCCCGTCAACAGCATGACGTACACCGTCACCCCCACGTCGCTGGACAACATCTATGTGGCCATGTACGGCGACATCATCAATGGCCAGCCCGTCAGCGTCATTGCCCAGACCGACCTGGGTGTCTATCGCAAGACGGCGGCAAGCGTCTCGCTGGCCTCCGGCACCACGTACACCTCCACCGGTCTCGAACTGACGTCGGCAGCCATCACAAACGCCGTGGCAGGCGATATCGGCAAGTTGGTCGGTGCCGACGGTAACATCTATCCGAATGCCGACATTGCGACGGCCTTCGGCACCTCCGGCGTGGCCATGATTGGCTATGTCGGGGATGAATCGGACTGCACGCATGGCGTTGCCGTCGCTCTGGATGACGAGAATGGCAAGGCGAAAATGGAATTGAGTGCGGCTACAGCGGCTTGTGCCGCAAAGGACGCCGTCCCGGACGGCACCTGGAGATTGCCGTCGCGCAAGGACTGGCAGTATCTTTTCATCGGATGCGGCAGCAGCTGGACATACACCGACTCTCCCAGCGGTTCCATCGATTGCAGTGGCCTTCAGTCGGCGTTGGACAACGCCGGAGGCATCCTGATGTCTGATCGCTATATTTGTGAGGAAGGCGCCCGCGTGGATTTCACCGAGACCTCAGCGTCTTTCGGATTCACGAGCAATCCCTGGTACGTCCGCGCCGTCCTCGCATTCTAAATTAATAAAAAACACTCTAATAATGCCTGATTTCAAATACGCACCGATGTTCCAGCTGGGCGAAGACCAGACTGAATACTACAAGATCCCCGGCTCCGAGCAGTATGTCTCCACGGCCGACTTCGAGGGCCACAAGATCCTCAAGATCAAGAAAGAGCTGCGCCGCTCGCACAACGAGCAGGTCGCCAAGATCCTCCGCGACCCGGAGGCCTCCGAGAACGACAAATACGTGGCGCTGACCTTCCTGCGCAACGCGGAGGTCGCCGCCAAGGGCAAGCTCCCGCTCTGCCAGGACACCGGCACCGCCATCATCCACGGCGAGAAGGGCCAGCAGGTCTGGACCGGCTTCTGCGACGAGGAAGCCCTGAGCCTGGGCGTGTTCAAGACCTACACGGAGGAGAACCTCCGCTACAGCCAGAACGCCCCGCTGGACATGTACAAGGAAGTCAACACCAAGTGCAACCTCCCGGCCCAGATCGACATCGAGGCCGCCGAGGGCGCCGAATACCGCTTCCTGTGCGTGACCAAGGGCGGCGGCTCCGCCAACAAGACCTACCTCTACCAGGAGACCAAGGCCCGCATCCAGAATCCGGGCACGCTGGTGCCCTTCCTCGTAGAGAAGATGCGCTCGCTGGGCACGGCGGCCTGCCCGCCCTACCACATCGCCATCGTCGTGGGCGGCACCTCCGCCGAGAAGAACCTCCTGACGGTCAAGCTCGCCTCCACGCACTACTACGACGGCCTGCCCACCACGGGCGACGAGACCGGCCGCGCCTTCCGCGACGTCGAGCTGGAGAAGCAGCTGCTCGAAGAGACCCGCAAGATCGGGCTCGGCGCGCAGTTCGGCGGCAAGTACATGGCGCACGACGTGCGCGTCGTCCGCCTGCCGCGCCACGGCGCCAGCTGCCCGATCGGCCTGGGCGTGAGCTGCTCCGCAGACCGCAACATCAAGGCGAAGATCAACGCCGACGGCATCTGGATCGAGAAGATGGACGACAAGCCCTACGAGCTGATCCCGGAGGAGCTCCGCAAGGCCGGCGAAGGCGAAGTCGTGCGCATCAACCTCGACCAGCCGATGAAGGACATCCTCGCCGAACTCACCAAATACCCCGTCAGCACGCGCCTGAGCCTCAACGGCACCATCATCGTGGGCCGCGACATCGCCCACGCCAAGATCAAGGCCCGCCTGGACGCCGGCGAAGAGATGCCGCAGTACCTCAAGGACCACCCGATCTACTACGCCGGCCCGGCCAAGACGCCGGCCGGGATGGCCTGCGGCTCCATGGGCCCGACCACGGCCGGCCGCATGGACCCCTACGTGGACGAGTTCCAGGAGCACGGCGGCTCGATGATCATGCTCGCCAAGGGCAACCGCTCCCAGGCCGTCACCGACGCCTGCAAGAAGCACGGCGGATTCTACCTCGGCTCCATCGGCGGCCCCGCCGCCATCCTGGCCCAGAACAACATCAAGAGCATCGAGTGCGTGGAGTACCCGGAGCTCGGCATGGAGGCCATCTGGAAGATCAAGGTCGAGGACTTCCCTGCGTTCATCCTCGTGGACGACAAGGGCAACGATTTCTTCAAGCAACTCGGACTCTAATCCGCTTCAGCGATGATCGAGATCATCCAAGTCAACATTTCCGGTGAGGACAAGCCAGGGCTGACTTCAGCCCTGACTTCCATCCTCGCGCGGTACGACGCCACCATCCTGGACATCGGTCAGGAGAACGTCCACAAGTCCCTGACCCTGGGCATCCTGTTCAAGACCACCCCGGAGCAGTCGGGCTTCATCATGAAGGACCTGCTCTTCAAGGCCTCCGAACTGGGTGTGCAGATCCGCTTCACGCCCATCACGCGCGAGGCGTACGACGCCTGGGTGGCCCGGCAGGGCAAGCACCGCTACATCGTGACGCTGCTCGGCCGTTCGGTCTCCGCCCAGCAGATCGCGGACGTGACCGACGTCATTTTCCGCTTCGGGCTCAACATCGACGCCATCCGCCGCCTGACCGGCCGTCCGCCGATCGACGGCGTGGACGAGAGCGCCGCCAAGGCCTGCATCGAGATCTCCGTGCGCGGATCGCTCGGCCCCGACGGCCGCGCGGCGATGCAGGACGCCCTGATGCGCCTGCCCAAGGGCGGCTTGGACATCTCCTTCCAGAAAGACGACATCTACCGCCGCTCCCGGCGGCTGATCTGCTTCGACATGGACTCGACGCTCGTCCACACCGAGTGCATCGACGAGCTCGCCGCGCGGGCGGGCGTCGGCGACCAGGTGCGCGCCATCACGGCGCAGGCGATGCGCGGCGAGATCGACTTCACGGAGAGCTTCACGCGCCGCGTGGCCCTGCTCAAGGGCCTGGACGTGAGCGTGATGGATGAGATCGCGCAGAACCTTCCGTTCAACGAAGGCCTCGAGCGCATGATGAAGATTCTCAAGATGGTCGGCTACAAGACCGCCATCCTGTCCGGCGGATTCACCTACTTCGGCAAATACCTCCAGCAGAAGTTCGGCTTCGACTACGTCTACGCCAACGAACTGGAGATCGAAGACGGCAAGCTCACCGGCCGTTACGTCGGCGACGTCGTGGACGGCCGACGCAAGGCCGAGCTCCTGCGCCTGCTCTGCCAGGTCGAGGGCATCAACCTCGCCCAGGCCGTGGCCGTGGGCGACGGCGCCAACGACCTGCCGATGCTTTCGCTCGCCGGCCTCGGCATCGCCTACCACGCCAAGCCGAAGGTCCAGGCCAACGCCCAGCAGAACATCACCTCCATCGGCCTCGACGGCATCTTGTATTTCCTCGGCCTGAAGGATTCGCAGATCGATCCCGGCTCCGTATAGGAGCCCCCTGAACTAGAAAAATGGAAACGGTCTTTATCGAGGGCGATTCCCTCAGTTTCAAAGAATTCCTGAAGAGCCTGCTACAGCAGCCCGTCCGGTTCCGCAAGTTCGGCAAATGGGTCGTCTTCAGCACCTTGCTGGCGATCATCTATACCATCCCCTTCGCGCTGATCTTGCTACTCCTGGGGCTCGTGCTGGGGATCATTCCGGAGAATCCCGCAAAGATGCTTGTGCTCTTGGAAGTCGTCCTGGTTTTCTTGCCGATCACCGTATGGGGTGTCACATTCTACTTTTCTTTCATTGCCCCGGCGACCGTAAAACGGAGAATCACCCGCTTTGTCCGCAAATGCATCCCGGAGGCCAGCGCGCTGACAGAGCACGACACGGACACGTGGTTCTTCAAGTGGAAGGGGCACGACTTCGCCATCATCTACAAGACCAATCCAGTACGCGTTGAAAAGAACGGACAGTCCAGAATCAAGTATTTCAGATATTTCAAGATCCTTTTCGCCCCGTCCTACGAGAAGTATCTTGCAGGAGGAACGTATAAGGGAAGGGAATCCCTGAAGGAGGGCCTTTCCCTCATATTTGGGGATGGCTGCGCCGCCCCCGACAAGGAAAAGGAAACCATCGTTTATGCCCACGCCGACTACAAGAAGAAGTTCTCCCCGAAAGACATCTCCGAGGCGCTCGAGGCCCTGTTGAAACACGAGGAGACGGAATAGCCGGATTAATTTTACTATATTTGCAGTCCTCCACTGCGGGTGTGTTGTAATTGGTAGCCAAGCGGGACTTAGGATCCCGTGCCGCAAGGCGTAAGGGTTCGAGCCCCTTCACCCGCACCATAATCCCCCTGCCCGGCCCCCCCGCCGGGCATTTTTCATCCCCCGCCTCCGTTTTTCATAAATGATTGAATAATAGAATATTAAGCAAACAGACGGGCCCAAAATCGGGCCCGTCTGTTAACGCACTACGCTCAAAATCAAGCAATTACGCAAAACGCAACTATTCCTTATAGAGGCCGGAGCGGGAGAGGAGGTGGTCCAGGTTGGCGAGGCCGTAGGCCGTGACAGCCTCGACGACGGCGGAGTGCTCCATATAGGCGGGGATCAGCTTGTCGATGAGGTCGTCCTCGGTGTGCCAGATGTCGCGATAGTTGAAATCATAGCCGAAGACGTCGCTCTCCCGGAAGGCGATGGCGGGGATGCCGTTCATCGCGAAATAGGCGTGGTCCGAGCCGCCCGCCTTCGCGGGACGCTCCTGCGGCTCCCCTTCCCGCTTGACGACGGCGAAGGGAATCTCGGGGTTGTAAGCGGTCAGCGGCGCGCAGACCTTGGCGAAATCGTCGTACATCGCCGGCGGGACGACGATGGACGTGGCGGCCAGCGGCCCGCCGTCGCGGTTGAAGTAATTGGAGATCTTGCCCCAGGGCACCGTCTTGTGCTCCACGAAATACTTGGAGCCCAGCAGGCCGTACTCCTCGCCGGTCCAGATGCAGAACATGATGGACCGCTTCGGCCTGGCGCCGGCGGCGGCCAGCAGGCGCGCGGCCTCCATCGTCACGCAGACACCCTGGCCGTCGTCGGTCGAGCCCGTGGCGATGTCGTAGGCATCCAGGTGGCTGCCGACCATCACATACTCGTCGGGGCGCTGCGTGCCCTTGATCACGGCGAGGATGTTGTGGTGCTTCATCGGCCCCGGGAAGAAATGGTTGCGGATATCGAACTCCAGCAGGAAATCCTGCCGGTCGAGGGCCTTCTGCCGGATGATTGCGAACTGGTGCTCGTCCAGCAGGATGTCGCAGGCCGTCGGGAGCGTGTCCATCGTCAGGTCGAAACACATCGCGCGGTTGTAGAGCACCTGCATCGGGAGCTTCGCCGGGCGGATGAAGCCCAGCACGCCGGCATCGACCATCTGGCGATACATCGGCACCACCACGTCCTTTTCCCCGCCGGCCAGCTGGGCGGCGCGCGCAGAGTCCGCCGCGGCGCTGGCGTCCAGGGCCAGACCGTTGGTCGGGCCCGTCTCCAGCAGCACCCAGGCGCCCTTGAGCGCGCCCTTGACGCGCTCGAATTCACGCTCGTTCTTCGGCTCGATCAGCACGCGCCCCTTCTGCGGGCCGCAGGTGCCGGCCGTATAGGCGGGCGTCCCGAAATGCAGCGTCATCCCGTCTTCGGAAAGCATCCGGCCGGACCACGGCCCCCGGTCGAAACCGACGCCGATCTCCACGGCCTCCTGCACGGTCACCTCGAGGCCCCAGGAGCGGAACTGCTCCGCGACCCAGTCCTCGGCATGGTTCAACATATGCGTCCCCACCAGCCGGCCACCGATGTTGCGGGCGATATACTCCGCATGCTGCATCGTGCGGTTGTCGGTACGGCCCAGCTCCAGGACCTTCTTCGTGACCTTGTCTTGTGCGCAGACGGCCACCCCTGCAAAGAGCGTGGCCGTCAGAATCAGGATAAATTTTCTCATAAAATCAGAAGCGGTAGTGGACCTTCTTCAGGTCCTTGTCGGCGGAAGAGCTGCCGAAGAGGAGCTCGTACTCGCCGTGGACCGGGACCATGTTCTGGGCGGACTCGCTCCACCAGGTGAAGATCTCGTCGTCCAGCGGGATGCGGACCGTCGTGGTCGCGCCGGGCATCAGCGTGACGCGGCGGAACGCGCGCAGCGTCTTGTTGGGGCCGGTCGGGTCGTCCGGCTTGCGGACATAGAGCTGGACGACCTCGGTGCCGTTGCGCTTGCCGGTGTTCTTGACGGAGAACTCCAGCACGCCGTCGCGGACATGGCCGGCGCCGAAATGGAAGTCGGTGTAGCCGAGGCCGAAGCCGAACGGGAAGAGCGGCTCGCCGCGGAAATAGCGGTAGGTGTGGCCCTCCATATTGTAATCCTCCACCTCAGGCAGCTGGGCGACGGACTGGTAGAACGTCACCGGCAGCTTGCCAGACGGGTTGAAGTCGCCGTAGAGCGCCTCCACGATGGCCGTGCCGCCCTCCTGGCCCGGATACCAGGCCTGCAGGATGGCGTCGCAGCTCTGCGTCTCGGGCACCAGGCCGATGGCGCAGCCGGAGAAATTGACGAAGACGACCTTCTTGCCGGCGTCGTGCAGCACCTGCAGCAGGCGGCGCTGGACGGCGGGCAGCTCGATGTCCGTGCGGTCGCCGCCGGAGAAGCCCGGCAGCTGCACCGGCATCTCCTCGCCCTCCAGGCGCGGCGAGATGCCGCCCGCGAACACGACCACGTCGACGCCCTCCAGGCGCTTGAGCACGTCGGCCTCGTCGAGGGCGGGCAGGAAGCCGGCCTCGAGGACCTTGGCGCGACGGATGTAGGCCTTGACGTCGCTGATATTGATGGCATACTGCTTCGCGACCTCCTCGAGCTCGTCCGGCGACAGCTTCATCAGCTGCGCCATGCGCTCGTCGGTCGTGATCTGCGGCATGAATTCAGTCCCGAGGATGCCGCAGGCGCGGAAGCTGACCAGCTCCGGCACGCGGGCCTGGAAGGCCTCCAGCAGCGTGACGGTGGACTTCGGCACGGGGTTGTAATTGCCCCACATCATCTCCTCGTCGTCGGCGTTGGGGCCGATCAGGGCCACCTTCTGGCCGGGCTGCAGCGGCAGCACGCCCTTGTTCTGCAGCAGCACGAGCGACTCGCGCGCCATCTTGAGCGAGAGCGCGCGGTGCTGCGTGCCCTCCACGATCGAGGGATCGAGCTCGTCCCACGGCGACTCGCCGTCCATCTCGCCCAGGCGGAAGCGCTCCGTGAGGATGCGCAGCACGTTGCGGTCGAGGTCCTTGACATCCAGCAGGCCCTTCTCGACGGCCTCCGGGATGGCGAGGAACGAGCTGCCGCACTCCACGTCCAGGCCGTTCTTCACGGCCAGGGCAGCGGCCTCGGCGGCCGTGGACACATAGTCGTGGCGGCCCTTCTCGAAGAAGTCGGGAATGGCCCAGCAGTCGGAGACCACCATGCCGTCATAGCCCCACTCCTTGCGGAGAATGTCGTCGACCAGATAGGAAGAAGCGGCACACGGCACGCCGCGGAAGCGGTTGTAGGCCGTCATCACCTCCCGCACGTGGGCCTTGGTCACGAGATCCTTGAAGGCCGGCAGGTAGGTCTCGCGCAGGTCGCGCTCGGAGACCTGCGCGTCGAAGCGGTGGCGGTTGGACTCCAGGCCGGAGTGCACGGCATAGTGCTTGGCGCAGGCGTGGGTCTTGAGGAAGCCTTCGGCCTCCCCCTCCCCCTGCAGGCCGCGCACCACGGCCATGCCGAGGCGGCCGGTCAGGAAGGGATCCTCGCCGTAGGTCTCCATGCCGCGCCCCCAGCGGGGATCGCGGAAAATGTTGATGTTCGGGGTCCAGAACGTCAGGCCCTGGTAGGACTTGACCTTGTCGGCCGTCTCCAGGTACTTGACGCGCGCCTCGTCACTGGCGGCCGTGAAGACCTCCTCGACGAGCTCCTCGTCGAAGCTGGACGCCATGCCGATCGGCTGCGGGAACACGGTGGCGCTGCCGTTGCGGGCGATCCCGTGCAGGGCTTCGCTCCACCAGTTGTATTGCTTGATGCCCAGGCGCGGGATCGCGGGACTGGCGTGCATCGTCAGGGAGGCCTTCTCCTCGAGGGTCAGGCGGCCGAGCAGGTCGGCTGCCCGCTGCTCCGCCGGAAGAGTCTTGTCCTGATAGGGATACGGCTGCGCGCCCAGGGTGCCCGCCGCAGCGAGAAGCAGGGCGGAAGCAAGGATAAATCTATTGGTCCGGTTCATAAAAATTGGTTTGGATGATCGCAGAATTGTGTTTTGACAAAGATAATCATTTTTCGCACAAGCCGAAAAAAGCTTATATTTGTAGGAGACAACCAAAAACGGACCCTTGATGAAACGCATTCTCACCCTGTTGCTCGGCGCGGCGATAGCCTGCAGCTGCAGCACCCTGTCCAAGATTAACTGGGACTACGACCACCTGGCCAGCGCCGGCGGCAAGGCCATCACGGCCGCGATGATCTCGGACGAGCAGGTGACCGAGCTCTGCCGCCAGTCCGTCGCCTACACCGACGCCCAGACGCCCCTCGCCCCCGCCAAGTACCAGCAGCGTCTCGCCAAGATCATGCAGAACATCAAGCAGGTGGACGGCAAGCCGATCAACTACAAGGTCTATCGCTCCAACGAAGTCAACGCCTGCGCCTACGGCGACGGCTCCGTGCGCGTCAACTCCGCGCTGATGGACCTGATGGACGACGACGAACTGCTCGCCGTGATCGGGCACGAACTCGGCCACGTTGCCAATAAAGACTCGATGAAGGCGATGAAGCGGGCCTACCTGGGCTCCGCCGCGCGCGAGGCCATCTTCGCCGCAGGCGGCTACGGCCAGCTGGCGGGCACCGTGCTCGGCGACATCTCCGAGGCCTACATCAACGCCCAGTTCTCCCAGAAGCAGGAGTCCAACGCCGACGAATACGGCTTCCAGTTCACGGTGGACCAGGGCCGCGACCCCTACAGCATGGCCCGCTCCCTGGAGAAGCTCAATTCCCTCTCCTCCGGCCAGCAGAGCTCCACGCTGGCGAAGATGTTCTCCTCCCATCCCGACAGCGCCCAGCGCGCCGCCAAGATGCGCAAGAAGGCCGACAAGCTCACCGGCAAGCAATAAAAAAATCCGCGTCTAATTGACGCGGATTTTTTGTCCGATGCTCAGCTTGTCGGGGTTGATCCCCGGGTTGAGCTTGATGATGGCGTTGAGCGATTTGCCCTGCTTGCGGGCGATCGCCCCCAGGCTGTCGCCCTTCTTGACCGTATAGTAGCGGATGGCCGCCCTTTCGGCCGCGAGGCGCTTCTCCTCCTCGACGATCTTCTCGTCGGCGCCGTAGACGTCGTCCTCCTCGTCGAGCGACTCGGGGACGTAGCGCGAGCCGGCGTCGAGGTAGCTGCGGCGCAGCACGAAGACGTTCTTGCGCAGCTCGCCCTTCTCGTAGTCCGCGATCCACTCCGGATCGAAGGCGTAGCCCTGGTAGCGCGTCTCGAAGTGCAGGTGCGGGCCGGTAGAGCGGCCGGTGGAACCACCCAGGCCGATCTGGTCGCCCGCATGCACCCAGTCGCCCACCTCGACCTCTCTCTTCGAAAGATGGCCGTAGTAGGTCTCCAGGCCGTTCTCGTGGCGGATCACGACGAGGTTGCCGTAGCCCTTGTTATACGTGGACACGCGCACGCGGCCGTCGAACGCCGCCACCACGGGCGTGCCCGTCTTGAGCGGCAGGTCCACGCCCTGGTGGCGCCGCCCGTGGCGGTAGCCGAAGCGGGAGAAGACCTTGGTCGGGTTGGGGCACACGAAGGTGCTCGCGGTGTCCACCAGGCAGATGCTGTTGCGCAGCGGAAGGCTGTCCAGCGGGGTCTTGAACGGATTGATGGCATTGGGGACCCAGTCCTTGACGAAGGTGTCGTCCCCCTCCATCTTCTTGAAATTCTTGATGTAGTACCAGGTGTGGTCGTCCCGCAGGACGAGCAGCAGCCGGCCGTCGTTGATGTCCAGCGTGTCCACGTCGACACCCTTGCCCTGCCTGAACTCGCCCGCCTCGGCGGAGAATCCGGCAGGGACGCGCAGCGTGTCGGCCGCCGGGGCGTCCCCGTCGGCCTGCGCGCGCAGGATGTTAGGAATCAGAAGGAAGGTCAGGAAAAGTACACGGAATCCTCTCATCGCACTACGAACGGATTGCGCCGAACTGCTCCACGAGCAGCCGGCAGGTCTGTTCTACTTTGTCCTGCAGCAGTGCTTCCGAACGCGCCTCGCAGATGAAGCGCAGATAAGGCTCCGTGTTGGAAGGGCGGATGTTGAACCACCAGTCGGCGAACTCGTAGCGGTAGCCGTCGAAGTCCATCTGCTTGAGCGGCTTCTCCTGCGCGGCGAAATGCGCGCACACGGCCTTCATCGCGCCCGGCTTGTCCTCGAGGCGGAAGTTGATCTCGCCCGAATTGCAGTAGCCCGCGATCTCGGCGATCTGCTCGCTGAAGGTCCGGCCCTCCTTCTTGAGGGCGGCCACGATGCGCAGCACGATCAGCGAAGCCAGCAGGCCGCTGTCGGAGTAGAAGAAATCCTTGAAATAATAATGGCCCGCCAGCTCGCCGCCCCACAGGCCGTCGATCTCGCGGAGCTTGGGCGCGGCGAACGCGCGGCCCACGCGCCAGGTGTGCAGCTCGGCGCCATAGCGGGCGAGGTACTCGCCCACCGCCTTGGAGCTGCGGATCTCCTGCAGCACGCGCGGCGCCTTCGCGCCCCGCTCGTCGCAGAAATACTTCGCCATCATCGCGATCACCAGGTCCGGCGCCACGAACTGGGCCTTCTCGTCCACGAACATCACGCGGTCGGCGTCGCCGTCGTAGATCACGCCCACGTCGGCGCCGGTCTTGCGGACCAGCTGCTGGAGCGGCTCCACGTTCTTGGCCACCAGCGGGTTCGGCTCGTGGTTGGGGAAACGGCCGTCGATCGTGTCGAAGAGATATTCCGGCTCCTCGCCGAACACCTCGTGCGCGAACAGGCACGACATGCCGTTGGACAGGTCAAAAGCGATCTTGAGGCCGCTGTAGTCGGCCTTGTACTTCATCATGAAGTCGATATAATCCTTGTGGATGTCCTTCTCCCGCACGGTGCCGCGCTTCGCGGCCACCGGCGTCGGCCGGCCCTCCTCGATCCAGGCCTTGATCTGGCCCAGGCCCGTGTCCAGGGCCACCGGCAGGGCGTTCTCCCGGCTGACCTTCATACCGTTGTATTCGGCAGGATTGTGGCTTGCGGTGATCTGCACGGAGGCCTTGAAGCCATAGTTCGCCGTGGCGAAATACACCATCGGCGTGCTGCTCAGCCCGATGTCCGCGACATCGGCGCCCGCGTCGCAGATGCCCTCCACGAGCGCGTCGTGGATCTCCTGCGACGACACGCGGCAGTCGCGTCCCACCAGCACCTCCTTGGCGCCCAGCAGTTCGGGAATGAAATAACCGACCTTATAGGCCGTCGTCCGGTCGAAATCCACTCCGTAGATCCCCCGGATATCATATGCGTGAAATGCTCCCATTGTATTGCGTGATTTTGCGGTTAGTTAACAAATGCAAATTTACAAAAATATTTTCAGCTACACAGTCCCGCTCCTCCCGCACATTCCGTGCCTGAACTCAGGCCTCCCCTTGCCGCGCCTCCTCCAGATACGCCGTCAGGGCAGACTCGGCGAAAGAGCGGTTCGTCGGGAGCGCCACCAGGATGTCCGCCCACAGATAGCCCTGGCGCGACACCTTCACATAGCCCGCAAACGGGCAGGTCATCCCCCGCCGGTTGAAATTGGCATACTCCGGCAACGCAGTCCGCGGGATATAGCCCAGCACCTTGCCGTCCGCGCGGACGACCACCTGCGCATCCGGATC
>ONQP01000053.1 GCA_900319975.1 uncultured Bacteroidales bacterium
GGAAAGGCCTTGCGCAGGCGCTTCAGGAACTGCTCCACGTCCGCAGCCGCCTCGGCGGGGGCGCCGTTGAGATTGAGCGGCCAGCCCACCACAAAACGGACGACCGTCTCGGAAGCCGCGTATTTTTGGAGATAATCTATTATCTTTGTAGCTGGAACGGTCTCGAGAGGAGATGCAAAGATGCCCAGCGGGTCGCTCACGGCGACACCGACCCGGGCTCTGCCGTAATCTATGCCTATCGTCCTGTTCATCACCGCAAATTTACGTCAAAAGTATGGGAAGACAAAATCCGGGACGCATCCCGCAGAAATTCCGGCTGTCGCTCGTGGACGACGAGACCCACAACACCCTCCGCTCGATCCGCTTCGGTCGCGCGAAGCTCATCTATGGACTCATCACGGCCGTCCTGGCCCTCATGCTCATCGCATACCTCCTGTTCGCGTTCACGCCCCTGCGCACCACCATCCCGGGCTACCCCAACGCCCATTCGCGCCGGCAGGCCGTGGCCAACGCCATCAAGATCGACTCCCTGGAGAACGCCGTCTCCCGGTGGAACCTGTACGCCGAGAGCCTGAGCCGCGTGCTGACGGGAGAGGCCTCCATCGACCTGGACAGCCTCGTCCGCACCAGCACCGCCCGGTACCTGTCCGATAAAGACCGCGCAGAGCTCGCACGCCGCGACTCCGTCCTGCAGGCGACGGTCATCAAGGAAGAGCAGTTCGGCGTGGGCAGCGGCGCCGAGCGCGACCTGCCCCTCGAAGGCATCCACTTCTTCACCCCGCTCAAGGGCGTGGTGGCCAAGGGCTACGACCGCGTGGTCTATCCCGGCATCGACGTCACCGCCCCCACGGGCACGGTCGTCAGCGCCGTGCTGGACGGCACCGTCATCTTCACCGGATGGGACGCCGAGCAGGGCTACATCATCCTCATCCAGCACCGCGACAACCTGTTGAGCATCTACACCAACAACCAGAAACTCCTCCGCAACTCCGGCGACGCCGTCAAGGCCGGCACCCCGATCGCCCTCGTGGGCGGGACCAGCCGCCAGGCGCAGACGGACCACCTCCACTTCGAGCTGTGGCAGAACGGCCAGAGCCTCGATCCTACACGATTCATCAGCTTCTAAGTGAAAAGAAAGATAGCCATCCTCGGATCCACGGGATCCATCGGCACCCAGACGCTGGACGTCATCCGCCAGCACCGCGACCTGTTCGAGGTCGTCCTCCTCTCCGCCCGCAGCAGCGTGGACCTGCTCACGCAGCAGGCCATCGAGTTTGACGCGGCCCACGTCGTCATCTGCGACGAATCCCGCTACCAGGCCCTCGCAGACGTCCTGCAGCCCCGCGGGACCAAAGTCTGGGCCGGCGTGGACAGCCTCTGCGACCTGGTCGGGATGGACGGCGTGGACATCGTCGTGGGCGCCATGGTCGGGTTCAGCGGCCTGCGGCCCACCCTGGCAGCCCTGCGGGCCGGCAAGGTGGTGGCCCTGGCCAACAAAGAGACCCTCGTGGCCGCCGGCTCCATCGTCACCCAGACCGCCCGCGAACACGGCGGCGCCATCCTGCCGGTGGACTCCGAACACTCCGCCATCTTCCAGTGCCTGCTCTGCGCCGGCGACAACCCCGTGGAGCGCGTGCACCTGACGGCCTCCGGCGGGCCGTTCCGCACCTGGAACCGCCCGGACATCGCAGGCGCCAAGGCCGCCCAGGCCCTCAAGCACCCCAACTGGGACATGGGCGCCAAAGTCACGATCGACTCCGCCACGATGATGAACAAAGGCTTCGAAGTCATCGAAGCCAAATGGCTCTTCGACCTCGAGCCCGACCAGATCAACGTGGTCGTGCACCCCGAATCCGTCATCCACTCGATGGTCGAGTTCGTGGACGGGGCCGTGATCGCCCAGCTCGGCTGCCCCGACATGCGGGAGCCGATCGGGTTCGCGCTCAGCTTCCCCCGCCGACTGACCGTCGGCAACAAGAAGCTCGACTTCGCCACCCTCCGGGACCTGTCCTTCGAGGCCCCCGACACCTCCCGCTTCCCCTGCCTGGCGCTGGCCTTCGAGGCCCTGCGCCGCGGCGGCAACGCGCCCTGCGCGCTCAACGCCGCCAACGAAGTGGCCGTCGCCGCCTACCTCAAGGACCTGATTTCCTTCTATGATATCGCCAAGATCGGCGAGAAGGCCCTTTCGGGCCTGAATTTTGTAGCTAACCCGTCGCTGGATGACATCTTCGCGACCAACCGCGAAGTCGCCGCCATTGCCGATGGTTATATTCATTAAAACGCTGCAAGTTATCCTCGCCCTGTCCGTGCTCATCATCATCCATGAGTTCGGCCATTTCCTGTGGGCGCGCCTGTTCAAGATCCGCGTCGAGAAGTTCTACCTCTTCTTCGACGTGGGCGGCAAAGCGCTTGCCCGCTGGCACTGGGGCGGCACGGAGTTCGGCATCGGCTGGCTCCCCTTCGGCGGCTACTGCAAGATAGCCGGCATGATCGACGAATCCCTGGACATGGAGCAGATGAAGAAGGAGCCCCAGTCCTGGGAGTTCCGCACCCACCCGGCCTGGCAGCGCCTGCTGGTGATGGCCGGCGGCGTGATCAACAACTTCATCTTCGCCATCTTCGCCTACATCGCCATCATGGCCATCTGGGGCGACTCCTATATCGAGAACCGCGGCAACAGCATCTACGTGGACGAACTCGCCTACGAGATGGGCTTCCGCAACGGCGACCAGATCCTCCGCTTCGACGACTACGAGCCGGTGGACTTCGCGATGCTGCAGGCCGACCTGGCGCGGCGCAACGTGCGCAAGGCCACGGTCCTGCGCGGCTCCGACACCCTCGACATCTACATCGACCACGCCCGCATCGGCGACGTCCTCAGCGACCCGATGATGTTCGACCTCGCCATCCCCATCGTCGTGGACTCCGTGATGGCGGACGGGCTCAACGCCGGCTCTCCCCTGCTGCGCGGCGACCGCATCGTGGCCTATGACGGCCACGGCGTCGAGTTCGTCCAGGACTCCCGCGCGCTGCTCGCCGACAAGCGCCTGCAGGAGGTGGACGCCTCGGTGGTCCGCGGCGCGGACACGCTCGGCGTCCCCGTGCGCGTGGACAGCTCCGGCCGCATCGGCGTGCTGATGCAGCTGCCCGGCATCAAGGTGCGGCACTACAACCTGCTGGAGGCCATTCCCGCCGGCTGGCGGGAGGCGGGATCCTCCATCCGCGGCTATCTGGACGACCTGTCGCTGCTCGCGCGGCCGTCCACCGGCGCCTACAAGTCCGTGGGCAGCTTCATCGCCATCGGGCAGGTCTTCCCCGAGACCTGGGACTGGTTCCGCTTCCTCAACATCCTCGCCCTGCTGTCCATCATGCTGGCGGTGATGAACCTCCTGCCCATCCCGGGCCTGGACGGCGGACACATCCTGTTCACCCTGTATGAGATCATCACCGGCCGCAAGCCCGGCGAGAAGTTCCTCGTGGCGGCGCAGCTGGTCGGAATGGTCCTCATCTTCGGCCTGATGATCCTGGCCTTCGGCAACGACATCGCAAGACTCATCCATTAACAGCTTACATTCATAGCTTATGAAAACGAATAAACTCCTCCTCTTCCTGCTTTCCGCAGCCCTGTTGCTGCCGGCTTGCAAAGAAAGCAGCATCCTGCTTCCGAGCGTCAGCGGCAAGGCAGGCGAGATCATCGTGGTGATGGAGAAATCCGACTGGGAGAACAACCTGGGCAACGACGTCCGCGAGATCCTCAACTGCGACACCCCCTGGCTGGCGCAGCAGGAGCCGCTCTTCAGCCTCGTCAACGTCTCCCCCTCTACGTTCGTGGACCTGTTCAAGGTGCACCGCAACATCTTCCTCTTCCAGGTGGGCCCGCAGGTCGACACCGTCGGCCTCTTCTTCCGCCACGACATGTGGGCGGCCCCGCAGTGCGTCATCCAGCTGAGCGCCCCCACGGCCGCACAGGCCTCCGAGCTGCTCAAGGAGAAGGCCTCGACGATCATCAACTCCGTCGAGACGGCCGAGCGCGACCGCGTGATCCGCAACACCTACCGCTATGAGGAGAACGCCATCTACCAGCAGCTGGCCGACCTGTTCGGCGGCGCGCCGCACTTCATCACCGGCTACAAGATCCGCAAGGCCTCCGAGGACTTCGCCTGGATCGCCGACGACAAGGCGGTCTACCAGGACGTCTTCATCTACCGCTACCCGGTCGAGGACAATCCCTTCACCCTCGACAAGATCATCGCCCACCGCAACGAAGTCCTCAAGGAGAACGTCCCGGGCATGGTCGACGGCTCTTATATGAAGACCAGCGAGTACTTCGTCCCGACCCTCGAGTACATCAAGTACCGCGGACGCGACCTCGCGCAGGTGCGCGGCATGTGGGATGTCCAGGACGACTTCATGGGCGGTCCTTTCGTGTCCCATTCCTTCTACAGCCCGGACGGCAAGGAGATCATCGTGGCGGAAGCCTGGGTGTACGCACCTCAGGAGGACAAGCGCAACTTCCTCCGCCAGGTCGAGGCCCTTCTCTACTCCTGGGAGTGGAAAAAGGAGGAACCGGCGGAAGAAAATGCGGCAAATTAGTTTGTCATATCCAAAAAGTTTTCTATCTTTGCAGTCCCAATTTGGCGCATAACGCATTGGGATGAGTTTGGTGGGTTCGTATAACGGCTAGTACTCAAGATTTTCATTCTTGCAATAGGAGTTCGATTCTCCTACCCACTACCAAATATTAAAAATAACAACAATGGCAAATACAGCATCCGCAAAGAAGGCCGATCGCCAGAACGATAGGCACAGATTGCATAATCGTTATTATGCAAAGACCACCCGCAACGCTATCCGCGACATCCGCAACACCACCGACAAGGCTACGGCCGAGGCCAACGCCCCCAAGGTGTACGCGATGATCGACAAGCTCGCCAAGATTGGCCTGATCCACAAGAACAAGGCCTCCAACCTCAAGAGCGGCATTGCGGTTTACATCAACAAGCTTGCTTAAAAGCAATTTTTGTTGTACTTTTGCAATCCTTTTCCGGCGCACGCCGGATTTGACAAGTTTGGAAATTCAATCGGGATGTAGCGCAGTTGGCTAGCGCACTACGTTCGGGACGTAGGGGTCGTCTGTTCGAGTCAGATCATCCCGACAAGGGGAAGCGGAAACGTTTCCCCTTTTTCGTTTGTATGAAAAGATGGTTCATCATATTGGCGGCCGCCGTGACAGCGTGCACGGCGGAGCCCCGGGGCCTGCAGGAGGCGGAACGCCTGCTGGCGGAGGCCCCTGACAGCAGCCTGGCCGTGCTGGAGCGCATCGCTCCGGCCAGCCTGCGTGGCCGGAGCCAGCGCGCGGCCTACACCCTGCTGCACGCCCGCGCGGAGGAGGCCTGCTTCGGGTTCATCCCGTCCGAGGAGACGGCTGCGCTCGAGGAGGCCGCCGAGTACTACGAGGCGGCCGGCGGCGCCCCGCAGCGCGTCGCGGCCTGGTACCGCCTCGGGCGGCTCCAGTCGTCCGACGGGGCACTCTCCCGCGCCGTCGTGTCCTTCGAGAAGGCCCTGGCCGCCGCCAGGGAGGCGAAGGACGCCGCTGCCGAAGGCGACATCCACCGCGAACTGGCCTACACCTACAACGCCTCCCTCCAGCACGTGGCCGCGGCCCGGGAGCTCTACGCTTCCTGGCAGGCCTACGACCGGGCCGGCGAGGCCGGAAAGGGCCGGCGCGTGCTGCTGGAATACGGCCAGGCGTGGTACAATTTCGAACGCTACGAAGAGGCGGAAGAGATCTTCCGGACCGTCCTGTCCGAGTCCGTCGCCGCCGCCGACACCCTGACGCAGGTCCGCTGCCTGCAGTCCTATGCCGCCCTGGCGCTGGAGAAGGCGCCGGCGGACCCGGCCCTGGCCCGCGAGCTGCTCGGCCGCGTGCAGGACGACCTGTTCTACCCGCTCAGCGCGGCCGACTGGGGCGTGCTCGCCTACGCCGCCGCCCTGCAGGGGCAGGACGCGGAGGCGCAGCGCTGCCTCGCCCGGGCGCGGGCACGCGTCGAGACCGTGTCCGGCCGCAACCAGTTCCGCTTCCGGCAATACCAGGTCGCGGCCCGCGCCGGCCGGACCGCCGAGGCGCTGAAGGCCCTGGAGGCGGTGACCGCCTACGACAATGACGAAGAAGTGTCCGCGCTGCAGAGCGCCGTGACGCTGGCGCGCGAAGACTATCTGCAGGGCCGCCGTGCGCTCTCCGAGGAGCGGCTGCGCGCCACCCGGATGGGCATCTGGGCGCTGCTGATGCTGGCCCTCGGCGTGGCGAGCACCCTGCTGTGGTTCCTGCGCGCGCGCCGCATCGAGGCCGCCAGGGCGCTCGCCGAGGAACAGGCCGAGACCGAGCGCTACATCGGCATCGCCGAGGAGCTGCAGGCCCGCCTGTCCGACACGGCCCGGCAGCTGAAGCAGACCGCCAGCGGCAAGAACGAGATCCTGGAGCGGCTCTGCGAACAATACTACATCTTCGAGGGGACGGACAAGCTGCAGGGCAACCTGCTCAAGGAGGCGCGGCAGGCCATCGAGGGCCTGCGCGACGACCCCAAGGTCCGCGCACGGCTCGAGCAGGCCGTGGACGCCGCCCACGACGGCGCGGCGTCCAAGCTCCGCGCCCAGCTGCCCGGCTGCAAGGAAGACGACGTCCGGCTGTTCGTGCTGGCGGCCTCCGGCTTCAGCCGCACGGCCATGGCCACGCTCCTGGACAAGGAGAAGGGCGTGGTCAACAACCGCCTCTGGCGGCTCAAGGGCCGCATCGCGGACTCCGACGCCCCGGACAAGGAGCTCCTGGCGGGCTGTTTGGACTGATTTTCAACACATTGATAATCAAATAGTTACAATCCGCGAGATTTTCTCGCGGATTGTTGCTTTATAACGCGCTCATTATCAAGCAGATACGGATGGCCCGCGAGATTTTTTACACGCGTGAAAATTTGGAAAACGGGCGCAGGAGGCCATAACTTTGCATCGGACACTTAAAACGAAAAGTTATGGAAACCAAGAAAAACCCCAAAGCTTCTCTCGAAAACAAGCGAGTCATCTTCCTGGAGATCGGCCTGATCTTCTCCCTGGTCGCCGTGCTCGGCGCATTCTCCTATTCCACTTCCGTCCGGAAGGCTCCCGTCCTGCAGGCGGACGCCGGCGACATCCCGGAGATGGAGATCATCCCCATCATCCAGGACACGCCGCCGGAGCCGCCGAAGCTGCCTGACCTCCCCGTCTTCTCCGACATCCTGGAGATCGTGGAAAACGACATCGTGACCGAAGACGTCCTCACCCTCGAGGACGACAAGTTCTCCGTCATCCAGATCCGCGACTACATCGAGGATGTCGTGGAAGAGCGGATCGAGGATGAGAACATCCCCTTCGTGACCGTCGAGCAGAAGCCGACCTTCCAGGGCGGCGACGCCAAGACCTTCAGCAGCTGGGTCGCCCAGCACCTCGAATACCCTCCGATCGCCGTAGAAAGGGGCCTCGACGGCCGCGTGATGCTGGAATTCACGGTCCGCAAGGACGGCAAGATCGCCAATGTCAAGGTGCTCCGCAGCGTGGACCCGATCCTGGACCAGGAAGCCATCCGCGTGGTCTCCAGCTCCCCGAAATGGGAGCCCGGCAGACAGCAGGACCGCGCCGTGAACGTGACTTACCAGTTCCCGGTGATCTTCAGGCTCAAGTAGGGATCATTTCCGCCCGCGGCGGTTGAGTTCGGCCTGGAATGCCTGCGCGTTGCGGTTGTGCTCGGCCAGGGTCTTGGCGAAGACGTGCGTACCGGAGAAGTCGGCGTTGGCACAGAAGTAAAGGTTGCCCGCGCCCCAGGTGCCGCCGAAGTCAGGATTCAGGACGGCTTCAAGCGCAGCGCGCGTGGGCACGCAGATGGGTCCCGGAGGCAGGCCGGTGTGCTTGTAGGTATTGTAGGCCGAATCGACCTCCAGGTGCTTGAGCAGGATGCGGTTGAGCTTGTAGTCGTAGCAGAACGCGACCGTCGGGTCGGCCTGCAGCGGCATCCCGATCTTGAGGCGGTTCAGGTACACGCCCGCGATCTTGGGCATCTCGGCCTCGTTGTTGGACTCGGCCTTGACGATCGAGGCGAGCACGGAGACCTGCTGG
Source organism: uncultured Bacteroidales bacterium (assembly GCA_900319975.1). Classification (GTDB taxonomy): domain Bacteria; phylum Bacteroidota; class Bacteroidia; order Bacteroidales; family UBA932; genus Cryptobacteroides. The sequence goes on from ONQP01000053.1 coordinate 8,143, forward strand.
CGGGTCAGCCGCAGGGCCTTCGCCTTGGCGTCCCGCTCCGCGGTCCAGAAGGCGTCCCACGCGGCTTTCTGCTTGTCGAAGACGTCCACCATCGAGGCCGTCCAGTAGATGTCGTAGGTGTCGGGCGTGAGCAGCGAGAAGACGTTGCGCGGCGTGAAGCCGTAGTCGGCGAGCAGCCGCTCGTCGTCGAGCGCGCGGTGCACGGTCGCGGAGTCCAGCAGCAGCTGGCTCGCGATCTTGGCGGCGATGTTGCCCTTGACGCGGAGATTGCCCGTCAGGGAGAGCCGCACGGGGCTCTGCCAGCCATTATTGAGCATCCGCGCCACGTACACGCTCGGATTGCCCGGCGAGACGGTATAATGCCCGGGCTTCAGGTACTGCGACACCTGCTTGGCCTTGAAGCAGCGCTCCAGGCTCGCGCGATTGCGCACCTGCGCCTTGTCGGCGATCTCCTCCAGCACCTTGTTGGCCTCGGCGCCCGGATAGACATAGATCTCCGCTTGCTTGCGGAAATTAGGCAACTTGTTGTCCCGCAGCCAGTTGAAGCCGTAGAGGGCTGCCATCGCCGCGACGAGCAGCACCAGGATGTATATCAGCGCTTTCTTCATAGCGGGGCAAAGATACCGATTTTATCCAAAAGAAAGAGCCCCGGGCGGGGCTCTTTCTATCAGATATTGACTTCGGCCTGCTGGCGGATGTCGTCGGAGGCGGCGCCGAGCAGGAGCTGCAGCCTGCCGTGCTCCAGGTCCCAGGCGTGCGTGTCGACGTTCCAGTAGCGGAGGTCCTTGACCGGGATCTCGAGGGTCACGGTCTTCGTCTCACCGCCCTGCAGGGACACGCGGGCGAAGGCCTTGAGCTCCTTGGCGGGCCACTCTACGGTGGCGCCCGGACGGGCGACGTAGAGCTGGACCACCTCGTCGGCGGCCATCTGGCCCTGGTTGGTGAGGTCGAAGGACACGCGGACGGCGTCCGCGGAAGCGGAAGCCGTCATCGCACCGTAGCCGAAGGTGACGTAGGACAGGCCGTGGCCGAAGGCGTACATCGGCTTGATCTCCTTGGTGTCGAACCAGCGGTAGCCCACGAGCGGGCCTTCGGTGTACTTGGACGTCGGCTTGGGCATCGCGTCGATGAGGGCCTGGCGCTCCTCCGCGCTCATCTTGAGCACGTCCTCGCGGAACATCAGCGTGAAGAGGTCGCCGCCCTGGGTCTTGTCGGGGAAGTTGCCCAGCGCGAACGCCGGGGAATCCTCCAGCTTTGCGGGGAACGTGAACGGCAGCTTGCCGGACGGCGCGATGTCGCCGAAGAGCACTTCGGCGAGGGCCGTGCCGCCCTCGGTGCCGTTCCACCAGCCCTGGACGATGGCCGGGCTGACCGGCTCGAGCTCGCGGAGGTCGGTCGGGCCGCCGGAGATCAGCACGGTCACAAGGTTCTTATTGGCCGCGTAGAGGGCCTTCACGACTTCGTTCTGGCCGGTGGGCAGGTCGATGTTCTTGCGGTCGCTGCCTTCGGTCTCGATGTTCTTGTTGGTGCCGCCGAAGAAGATGACGACGTCGGCTTCCGCGGCGAGCTTCACGGCCTCGGCGAGCAGGGCCGGATCGGCCGGCTCGTCGATGGCGGAAGCCTCATACGGGTCCTTGCTGGCGGTGGGAGGCCCCCAGCGGCGGCCCGGGTAGTTCTTGTAGCCCGGCGCGTAGAGGACTTCCACGCCGGCGCCTGCGCGCTTGCGGATGCCCTCGAGCGGGGTGACCTCATAGAGGGCCTTGACGCCCGCGCCCATGCCGCCGGACTGGGTCTTCAGGACGGCGTTCTGGCCGATCACGGCGATCTTCTTCACGCCGGCCTGCAGCGGCAGCACCGCACCTTCGTTCTTCAGGAGGACGATGGCCTTCTCGGCCACGGCCTTCGCGATCTGCTGGCATTCCGGCTGGGAGGTCATCTTCGTGTTGGCGACGTCCTCCGGGACCGGCTGCACGGCGAAGCGGACGCGCAGGATCTCGCGGACCTTCTCGTTGACGAGTTCCTCGGTCAGGGCGCCCGTGGCGATGGAGTCGATCACCGGCTTGCCGAGGTAGTTGTCGCCCGTCATCTGGACATTAAGGCCGTGGAGCATGGCGCCCATCGTGCTGTGGGTGCCGCCCCAGTCGGACACGGTCATGCCCTTGAAGCCCCACTCGCCGCGCAGGATCACGTTGAGCAGGTGCTCGTTCTCGGAGCAGTATTCGCCGTTGACCTTGTTGTAGGCGGGCATCACGCTCATCGCGCCGCCCTCGACGACCGCGCGCTCGAAGGGCTTGAGGTAGATCTCGCGCAGGGTGCGCTCGTCCACCTGGGCGTCCACGCTGCCGCGGTTGGTCTCCTGGTTGTTCACCGCGAAGTGCTTGATGCACACCGCAGTACCCTTATCTTGCACTCCTTTGGTATAATTGAGGGAGAGGGCCGCACTCAGGATCGGGTCTTCGCTCAGGTACTCATAGGTGCGGCCGCCGACCGGCAGGCGCTGGATGTTGACGGCCGGGCCGAGGATGACGTCCTTGCCGCGCAGCCGGGCCTCGATGCCCATGCCGGTGCCATACTGGTAAGCCAGTTCCTCCGACCAGGTGGCCGCCAGGGCGGAGCCGGTCGGGAAATAGGTGGCGGAGTCGAGCTGCCAGCCCGCGGACTGGAACCCGTTGGGGACACCCTCTTCGCGGATGCCGAAGGGGCCGTCGGCGTAATGCATGTCGGCGATGCCGAGCCGCTCGACACCGGCGGAGGACATGTTGGTCTTGCTGTGGAGCATCTCGACCTTCTCCTCGAGGGTCATCTGTGCGATGACGGCGTCGATCTTCTTGTCATTGGCCGTCAGGCGGTCCTGCGGCGAAGGCTGCGCGCACGCGGCGACAAGGGCGGCGGCAGCGGCCAAGGAAAGGATGGTTTTGATTCTGTACATACGGATACTTATAGTTATACTGTTTTTATTTCCAAGCTAAAGATACTCTGAATCTTCCAAATGATCACCATGCTGCTTACATCCGGGAATGTTTTTGAACATCCGGCATAATTTTCCTTCAAC
>ONQP01000106.1 GCA_900319975.1 uncultured Bacteroidales bacterium
GACGCTGTATTCCCTTGCCACCTCGCCCAGTACCGGCCAGACGTAGACCGCCGGCGCGCTCACCGCGGTGCTCGCCGGTTCGGCCGGGGCCTCGACCACAGGCTCGGCCGGCTCTTCACTGCGGATCTCGGGCGGAGCCAGTTCGGTCTCGTCGATGCGGCCGCTGTTTTCCGGGGCGGGTGCGATCACCGTTTCCACGCGGTGGCTGCCGCCCATGACTTCTGTAAGCTCGGACTGATTCATAGCCTCATTTCCTGTCGCCATCACCCAGGCGGAAACGCCGATGACCGCGGCACACAGGAAAAGGACTATGTAGAAGCCCTTCCCCGTGAAAAATCCCTCCGACCTTCTGTCGGAGCTGCTGCTGTTCATAAAACTACCTCCGTTTGCAAGAAATGTCTGCAATGCTATTCTTGACCAAAGGCGGAGGGAATATACAGCGGCGTGAAAAAAAACAAGGGCGCCGTGCGGCGCCCTTGAAGACGGATCTCGATCGGATTACTTGATGTTGAAGAAAGCCTCGCGGCCGGGATACTGGGCGGCGTCGAAGAGCTCTTCCTCGATGCGGAGCAGCTGGTTGTACTTGGCAACACGGTCGCTGCGGGAGGGAGCACCGGTCTTGATCTGGCCGGCGTTGACAGCCACGGCCAGGTCGGCCAGCGTGGTGTCCTCGGTCTCGCCGGAACGGTGAGAAACGATGGCGGTGTAGCCGGCACGGTTGGCAGTCTGGATGGCGTCGAGGGTCTCGGTCAGGGTGCCGATCTGGTTGACCTTGATGAGGACGGCGTTCGCGGCGCCGAGCTCGATGCCCTTCTTCACGCGGGAGGCGTTGGTGACGAACAGGTCGTCGCCGACGAGCTGGACGCGCTTGCCGAGACGCTTGGTCAGACGGACCCAGCCTTCCCAGTCATCTTCGCCCAGACCGTCTTCGATGGAGATGATGGGGTACTTGTTGCAGAAGTCTTCCCACATGTCGATCATCTCGTCGCTGGTCATGACGGTGCCGCGCTTGGGCAGGTGGTACTTGCCGTCTTCCTTGTCGAACCAGTCGGAGACAGCGGCGTCCATCGCGATCATGAAGTCCTCGCCGGGCTTGAAGCCGGCTTCCTCGATGGCCTTGACGATGACCTTGAGAGCGTCCTCGTCAGCAGCCAGGTTGGGGGCGTAGCCGCCCTCGTCGCCGACGCCGGCGGCGGGCGTGCCGTTCTCCTTCAGGGTCTTCTTCAGCTGATGGAAGACCTCGGCGCAGCTGCGGAGCGCTTCCTTGAAGCTCTTCGCGCCGACGGGCATGATCATGAATTCCTGAATGTCAACGCTGTTGGAGGCGTGAGCGCCGCCGTTGAGGATGTTCATCATCGGGACGGGCAGGGTCTTGGCGTTGACGCCGCCGATGTAGTTGTACAGGCTCAGACCGGTGGCCTCGGCCGCGGCCTTGGCGCAGGCGAGGGAGACGCCGAGAATGGCGTTGGCGCCCAGACGGGTCTTGTTGGGGGTGCCGTCGAGCTCGATGAGCATCTTGTCGATGGAAACCTGGTCCAGCACATTCAGGCCGACCATGGCCTCGGCGATCTCGCCGTTGACGTTCTCGACAGCCATCGTGACGCCCTTGCCGCCGTAACGGCTCTTGTCGCCGTCGCGCAGCTCGCAGGCCTCGTGGATACCGGTGGAAGCGCCGGAGGGGACGGCCGCACGGCCGACCGTGCCGTCATCGAGCGTGACCTCGACTTCGACCGTGGGATTGCCGCGGGAGTCAAGGATCTCGCGCGCCAGAACGTCGACGATTTCAAGATATTGTTTCATAGGTATTTTGTCCTCCTAAATAGATTCTGGGTATCTGCAAGGATTATACCCTATGCGGGCGGAAAAAGAAAGACCAAAGCGTGAATTTTCTGACGATTTTTTCTCGTTGTTTCGCACAAATTTTTACCCGTGCGGGCGGCCAGCACGAAAAAGCCTCTTCCCGCTTTGGCGGAAAGAGGCTTTTGGTCGTTTTGCTGCGAGCGAAACGCGAAGGCGCTTCCCTCGTGAGATCAGCCGGCGTCCTCGACCTCTTCGGTCTCGTCCGCGGCCTGGTTCGGGTGAGCGTTGGCCAGAATATTGTAAATGTCGTTGATGATGGTGTCCTGGTCGACGATCTCAAAGGCCACCGTCGAGTCGTTGGCAAGGAAGTGGATGCCGAAGGTGCCCTCTTCCTCCGTGTCGACGAACTCGAACGGGATGCCCGTTTCGACTTCTTCATCCCAGATCATCACGCCGCCGTAATCCTCATCTTCGACCACTTCGCCGTTGCGAACCATGACGCTGCCGTCGGCAAAGGTGATCAGAAGCATGGCGTAAGACACATTCTCCGGATCGTCATAGGCAAAGTAGAAGGCGTCGCCGTCCTCGTTTTCGCCCTCGCCGCCGGCCGTAAAGACGTTGTACCAATCCTCCTTGGGCGCGAAGGCTTCGGCCATACTGCCCTCGACGGAAGTGGTCACGTCGCTGGTCGTCTCATTCTTCGTGTGGATGCCGTCCTGGTCGGCGGTGATACCGATCTCGTTGGTGACGGTCTGGGTCGTGGTGTTGCCGTCGGCGTCGGTTTTGCTGGTGGTGACGGTCGTCGTGGCGGTGTGCTCGCTGGAAACCTCGCACGCGCAGAGGGTGAAGACCATAGCGGCTGCCAGGATCAGCGCAAGGATTTTCTTTTTCATGGGTCTGCAGGTTCTCCTTTATATTTAATACTAAATGGTTTTACCACCGCCGACGTCTCGCTGTTTCTGTTCCTGTTCCTGCTGCAGTCGACCGCCGAGGTCAAAAACGCGCTTCTGCTTCGAAAGCTCAGTACGATCATCTACTGCTGCCAGGGCAATGTTCTGCTGGTAAACGGCTTTCTGAAAAAGATATTCGGCGTTCCCTCGATCCTGGCCTTTTTGGTTTCTTCGCTCGTTGCAGCCGCGATCTGTCTTGTCGTTGTGCTTCTCCAAAAGCGCACGAAGTGGGCATGGACCAAATATCTGACATAAAGCAACCGGCATAAAATGACCGCCTGCCATATCATAAAAGACACCCTGCTCCGTGACGGAGCAGGGTGGTTTTGCTTAATTCGGTTTTACCCGGTTTTGACTCAGGCCTTGCGAACCTTGTCGATGTGGCGGGTGAGGTCGAGCATCTTGTTGGAGAAGCCCCACTCGTTGTCGTACCAGGCGACGAGCTTGACGAAGTTGCCGTTGAGGGCGATGCCGGCCTTGGCGTCGAAGATGGAGGTGTGAGCATCGGTACGGAAGTCGGAGGAAACGACCTCGTCGTCGACGTACTCGAGGATGCCCTTCATCGGGCCTTCGGAAGCGGCCTTGACGGCAGCGCAGATCTCATCATAGGTGGCGGCCTTCTCGAGGCGGACCGTCAGGTCAACGACGGACACGTCCGGAGCCGGGATACGCATGGACATACCGGTGAGCTTGCCGTTCAGGGACGGGATGACCTTGCCGACAGCCTTGGCAGCGCCGGTGGAGGAGGGGATGATGTTGTTGTAGATGGAGCGGGCGCCGCGGAGGTCCTTCTTCTTGGGGAAGCCGTCGCGCCGCGGAGGTCCTTCTTCTTGGGGAAGCCGTCGACGATCGCCTGGGTGGCGGTGGAGGCGTGGACGGTGGTCATGAGGCCTTCGATGATGCCGAAGTTGTCGTTGACGACCTTGGTGATCGGAGCCAGGCAGTTGGTGGTGCAGGAGGCGTTGGAAACGAACTGCATGTCGGGGGTGTACTTGTCAAGGTTGACGCCGCAGACGAACATGGGGGTATCGTCCTTCGCGGGGCCGGACATGACGACGACCTTGGCGCCGGCGTCGATGTGAGCCTGGGCCTTCTCCTTGGTCAGGTAAACGCCGGTGCACTCGAGCACGTACTCGACGCCGAGCTCGCCCCAGGGGATGAGAGTGGCGTCACGGTAGGTCTTGTCGGAGAGGACCTTGACGACCTTGCCGTTAACGGTGACGGTGCTGTCCTCGTCGTTGCCGACGACTTCGCCGTCGAAGCGGCCGTGGACGGAATCGTACTTCACGCAGTAAGCGATGTGGGAAGCGGGATGACCCGGAGCATTGATTGCAACGACCTGGATGTCGTCAGACTTGATGGCTGCGCGGAAAGCCAGAGAACCGATGCGGCCGAAACCATTGATACCGACTTTAATCATTGATATATCCTCCAATAAAAAAATAAACTGTAAAATCGCTCATCCGGGGAAAATCCCCTTAAAAGCCTAATAATAATATCAAAAAAGTCCTGAAAAATCAATAAAAACGCAAAAAATGTCTGACTCCAAAATTGCTGAATTTTGACGGAATTTCTTAATTTTAAATCCGGATTTTTGTGCAACTTTCACAGTTATGAATAGATTCCGCCGCCGATAAACTCCCTCAGAACGGAGTCCGCCGGCAAGTTGCTCTCATCAATCACACCGAAAAGCTGAATTGCGGG
>ONQP01000054.1 GCA_900319975.1 uncultured Bacteroidales bacterium
GGCCCATCAACCTATTGGTTATTAGTTTTAGTGTTATTAATTATGTGGTTAGTATGAGTTGTTGCCGGGATGGTACCAACTCATTTCTTTTTATATCCACCCTTACTCGATAACAGATTCAAAGCGCGTCTGCTTCAAAACGCATCTGCGCTCCGCTTGCGGGGTGGTGGATCGTCAGGGATTCGGCGTGGAGCCAGAGGCGGCCGCCGTCGGGGCTGCCGTAGAGGCGGTCGCCCTTGATGGGGCGGCCGAGGCCGGCGGCGTGGGCGGCGTGGACGCGGAGCTGGTGGGTGCGGCCGGTGTGGGGCGTGAAGCGGATATCGATTTCGCCGTCAGGCAGTTGCGAGAGGACTTCGTATTCGGTGACGGCGAGTTTGCCGTGTTCGCGGTCGACCATCTGCCGGGGCCGGTCGTAGTAGTCCAGGGCGAGGGGGAGGGCGATGGTGCCGCGCGGGGCGTGGCCGAAGGGCCGGTCGCCGGCCACCAGGCGCGCGCGGTAGGTCTTGGTGACCTCGCGCCCGGCGAACTGCCGCTCGAGTTCGACCTTGGCGGGGAGGTTGCGGGCGAAGACCATGACGCCGGAGGTGTCCATGTCGAGGCGGTGGCAGGAGTGGACTTCGCCGTAGCGGGCGCGGAGCCAGTCCAGCAGGGACACGGCGCGCGTGCGGCCCGGGACGGCGAGCATCCCGGCAGGTTTGCTGACGACGAGGATGTCGGCGTCTTCGTGGAGGATGCGGGGCTCCGCGTCGGTGGTGAATTCGCGGTCCAGGGGGTTCGGGGCGACGTCGAGGCCTTCGAGCATGAAGCTCAGGAGCGGGCCGCATTTGCCCGTGCAGGAGGGGTAGAAGCGGCCCTGTTCGCGGACCTCGGAGGCGGGGGAGGCGCCGTACCAGAATTCGCCCATGGCGATGGGCGTAAGTCCGTGGGAATAGGCGTATTGCAGGAGCTTCGGCGCGGCGCAGTCGCCGGTCCCGCCCGGCGGCACGAGGCCGCGGCGGGCGAAGACCTCCCGGATGGAGAGGGTCTCGCCGCGGGCGTTGCTGACGCGGTACTGGTCGAAGATCCAGGCCTGCAGCTCCGCCGACGCCGCCTTGCGCGCTTCGCCCGGCGGCATCGCGGAAATCTCCGCCTCGCGCTGCCGGAAATAGCCCTCCGGCGCCGTCAGGTCGAAGATCGGCGGCACGAACCCGGGGAGGGTAGCGCGGCCGCCCACCGTCCCGCTGAACGCATACAGATATCCTTCCGTCCCTTCCTCATCCTCCACCTTCAGCACCCCCAGCATTTTCCCTTCCTTCAACAATCGGAGTTGCATATTCCCTCCCGGGGGGTCAAAAGAACCGATGCCTTTGTCATCCGGACGGGAGCAGGGGCCTGGAAAACTTCGCGCTACGCGCTCATCCCTCCCACTGACTGCGTCAGCGGGCCCCTCCCATTTACGAAGCCATGGGTGGCTACGGTTTTCCAGCCCCCTGCTCCCATCCGGCAAATCTAAATAATCGCCGTTCGGCTCAGAGTCCAGATAAGTAATGAGCCGCTGGGCGGCGGCGACGATGTCGGGCGCCGGCGTGTAGCAGAAGGGGTAGGTGAAGGGCGCGCGGGCCATCGGCTAGAGGAAGCGCTGCAGCGCGTGCCAGACCCGGTGGACCGGGAAGCCCATCACGTTGTAGAAAGACCCCTCGATCGACGAGATGCCCACATAGCCGATCCACTCCTGGATCCCGTAGGCGCCCGCCTTGTCGTAGGGCTGATATTTGTCGATGTAGTGGTCGATCTCCGCCTGGGAGAGCTCCACGAAATGCACCTGCGTCGAGACGCCGAAGGTCTCCTCGCGCGCACAGTCGCGGATGGTCACGGCCGTGACCACCTCGTGCGTGCGGCCCGACAGCTTGCGCAGCATCTCGACCGCCTCCTCGCGCGAATGCGGCTTGCCCAGCACCTCGTCGCCCACGATCACGACCGTGTCGGCCGTGATCAGCACCTCGTCCGCCTCCAGCGGCCGGTGGAAGCCGTGCGACTTGCCGGCGCTCAGGCGCATCGGCACTTCGTGCGCCTCCACGCCCGGCTCCAGCCGCTCCTCGAACGTATTGCCCGTGTCGACGGTGAACGGCAGGTCCAGCCCCGCGAGCAGCTCGCGGCGGCGCGGGGAATTGCTGCCCAGAATGATCTTCTTCATACTAATAGACCTGATCGTATTTGTCCTCGTCGAACACCCACTTGCCCTGGGCCCGCAGGATCATCTCGATGCCCTCGCGCAGGCAGCCGCGTCCGCCCGGGGCCTTCGCTACGTAGTCGGCCGACGCCTTGGCCTCCGCGGCCGCGTCGGCCGGCGCGATGCCGAAGCCGCAGGCGCGCAGCACCTGCGTGTCGGGGATGTCGTCGCCGAAAAAGGCCACTTCCTCGGGCCTGAGGCCGTTGCGCTCGCAGAACTCGTTGAAAACCTTGAGCTTGCCGCGCACGCCGAGATAGAGGTTCTCCTCGTTGACGCCCATGTGTGCGCAGCGCTTGAACAGCGCCGTCGTCTGTCCGCCCGAAATCACGGCCATGATGAAGCCCTGCTTCGCGGCGAAACGCGTGGCGAAGGAGTCCTTGGCGTTGAAGACGCGGACCAGGTCGTCCATCGTCGGGCCGACCGGGATGATGCCGCCGTCCGTGGCCACGCCGTCGATGTCGAAGGCGATGGCCTTGATGTCCTTAAGATTTGGTGCCATTGGGCGCGAAATCTCCGAGGTTGAACGTATTCTTCTGCTCCGGCGCGTCGAGCGAGATGGGGCCGAACTGCGCCTCGTAGCGGCTGATGTTGTCCGTCAGGGCGCCCAGCAGGCGCTTGCAGTGCTCCGGCGTCATCACGATGCGGCTGCGCACCTCGGGCTTGGGCAGACCGGGGAGCATGGCGGCGAAATCGATGATGAACTCGCTGCGCGAATGGCTGATGATGGCCAGGTTGGAATAGGTGCCCTGAGCGATCTCGGGCTTCAGCTCGAAATTGAGCTGCTTCTTGTTATCGTTGTTGTCCATATTGCGAAAATCGAATGTCCGCAAATTTACGAAATTTGCTCCATACAAAAAACACGGAGGGCGCCCCGCGGGACGCCCTCCATTTGATCTCCGGCCGGAGCGGGGGATCAATAATTGACTGCCTCCACCTGGAAGTAGCTCTGCGGGTGGTCGCACACCGGGCAGACCTCGGGGGCCTGCTTGCCGATGACGATGTGGCCGCAGTTGGCGCACTGCCAGATGACGTCGCCGTCCTTGGAGAAAACCTTCTTGTCCTGGATGTTCTTCAGGAGCTTGCGGTAGCGCTCCTCGTGGTGCTTCTCGATCGCGCCGACCATCTCGAACTTCTGCGCGATCTCGTCGAAGCCCTCCTCGCGCGCTTCCTTCGCCATGCGGGCGTACATGTCCGTCCACTCGAAGTTCTCGCCGGTGGCGGCGTCCAGGAGGTTGGCGGCCGTGTCGGGGACGCTGCCGCCGTGGAGGTATTTGAACCAGATCTTGGCGTGCTCCTTCTCGTTGGCCGCGGTCTCCTCGAAGAGGGCGGCAATCTGGACGAAGCCGTCCTTCTTGGCCTTGGAAGCGTAGTAGGTGTATTTGTTGCGGGCCTGGGACTCGCCGGCGAAGGCCTCCTGGAGGTTCTTCTCGGTCTTGGTGCCGGCCAGGCTCTTCGCGGCCGGGGCCGCCGCGACCGGGCGGGTGGCGCCGCCCTCGAGCAGTTCTACGAACTTCTCTCGGGGCTGCTTGCAACGGGGGCACACTGCGGGAGCGTCATCTCCCTCGTGGATATATCCACAGACTGTACATTTGAATCTTGCCATAATAACTGGATTTTCGGTTAGTGTTTGTCTGACAAATGTAAAAAGAAATCTCCCGAAAAACAAAAACTTCCGGAATGCTCCGAAAAGCGGTAAAAAGAGGTGTCGGACCCCGAAAAATATACGGAAATTGCAGAATTTTGCGTACTTTTGTGGATTATGGAACTTAGCACGAAATACAACCCCTCCGAAGTGGAGGACAAGTGGTACGCCTACTGGCTGAAGAACCGGTGTTTTCATTCCGAACCGGACAACCGCGAACCTTATACGATCGTCATCCCGCCGCCCAATGTGACGGGCATTCTGCATATGGGCCACGTGCTCAACAACACGCTCAACGACGTGCTGATCCGCAAGGCGCGGATGGACGGCAAGAACGCCTGCTGGGTGCCCGGCACGGACCACGCCTCCATCGCCACGGAGTCCAAGGTGGTCGCGCGCCTCAAGGAGCGCGGCATCTCCAAGGAGGACATCACGCGTGAGGAATTCCTCAAGTACGCGTGGGAGTGGAAGGAGGAGCACGGCGGCATCATCCTGCAGCAGCTCCGCAAGCTCGGCGCTTCCTGCGACTGGGACCGCACCCGCTTCACCATGGAGCCGGCGCTCTCCGAGGCCGTCCTCGCCACCTTCTGCCATTTCTACAAGAAGGGCTGGATCTACCGCGGCGTGCGGATGGTCAACTGGGACCCGGTGGCCCTCACGGCCATCAGCGACGACGAGGTGATCCACCGCGACACCAAGAGTCATTTCTATCACCTGAAATATTTCGTGTCCGACGGCAACGGCAATCCCACGGACCAGTACCTGGTGATCGCCACGACGCGTCCGGAGACCATCATGGCCGACGCCGCGATCTGCGTGAATCCTGCCGACGAGCGCCATCACTGGCTGCGCGGCAAGAAGGTGCTCATCCCGCTGATCAACCGGGAGATCCCGGTGATCGAGGACGACTACGTGGAGATGGACTTCGGTACGGGCTGCCTCAAGGTCACGCCCGCCCACGACGCCCACGACTATGAGATCGGCCTGCGCCACAACCTCCCGGTCCTGGACATCATCGACGACCACGGCCGGCTCAACGAGCAGGCGCAGATCCTGGTGGGCGAGGACCGTTTCGACGCCCGCAAGAAGATCGCCAAGATGCTGGAGGAGTCCGGCAACCTGGTCAAGGTCGAGGAATACATCTCCCCGATCGGCTACTCCGAGCGGACCGACGCCGTGATCGAGCCGAAGCTCTCCGCGCAGTGGTTCCTCAAGATGGAGGACCTGGCGGCCCGCGCCCTCGACCACGTCGAGTCCGGCCGCATCAAGTTCATCCCGGACAAATACCGCAACACCTACCGCCACTGGATGGAGAACGTCCGCGACTGGTGCATCTCCCGCCAGCTGTGGTGGGGCCAGCGCATCCCGGCCTGGTATCTGCCCGACGGGCAGGTGGTGGTCGAGGAGAATGCCGAAAAGGCCCTCGCAGCGGCGCAGAAGATCGATCCGTCCCTGACGGCCGCCGACCTCAAGCAGGACGAGGACGTGCTCGACACCTGGTTCTCCAGCTGGCTGTGGCCGATCTCCGTGTTCGACCCGGAGCTGCCCGGCCATCCGGACCACAAGGCCAACCGCGACCTGTCCTACTACTATCCGACCAACGACCTGGTGACCGGCCCGGACATCATCTTCTTCTGGGTGGCCCGCATGATCATGGCCGGCGACGAGTTCATGCACGACGTGCCGTTCCGCAACGTCTATTTCACGGGCATCGTGCGCGACAAGATCGGCCGCAAGATGAGCAAGACCCTGGGCAACAGCCCCAACCCGCTCGACCTGATCGCGAAATATGGCGCCGACGCCGTCCGGCTCGGCATGCTGCTCTGTTCTTCCGCCGGCAACGACATCCTCTACGATGAGTCCCAGGTGGAGCAGGGCCGCAACTTCTGCGCGAAGATCTGGAACGCCTGGCGGCTCGTCAGCAGCTGGAACGTGGACAACGACGCCGCGCAGCCGGAGGCCGCCCGCGTGGCTGTGAAGTGGTTCGACAACCTGCTGTCCCGCACCATCGAGACGGTGGAGGACCACTACTCCAAGTTCCGCATCAACGACGCCCTGATGGCGATCTACAAGCTCTTCTGGGACGACTACTGCAGCTGGTTCCTGGAGCTGGTCAAGCCCGAATACGGCAAGTCCATCGACGGCTGCACCTACAGCGCCGCCGTGCTCTTCTTCGAGAAACTCATCAAGCTGATCCACCCGATCATGCCGTTCATCACCGAAGAGCTCTGGCAGGCCATGGAGGAGCGCCGCGACGGCGAGACCATCATGTTCGAGCGCACGCCGGTCGCCGGTCCCTACGACAGCGACTTCCTGGCGCGCTTCGAGCAGGCCCGCGAGGCGATCATCTCCATCCGCGCCGTCCGCGCGCAGAAGCAGATCGCCCCGAAGGAGACGCTCGACCTGTTCATCGACGGCAGCTTCGACGAGGAGCTGTTCCCGGTGATCCGCAAGGCCGCCAACATCGCGAACGTGGCCGCAGGCGTCGCCGAGGGCGCTGCCGTGTCCTTCCTGGTGGGCACCTGCAAGATGAGCATCCCGATGTCCGGCTTCGTCAACGCCGACGAGGAGAAGGCCAAGCTGGAGGCCGAACTGGACCACCAGCGCAAGTTCCTCGCCGGGGTGCGCGGCAAGCTCGCCAACGAGAAGTTCGTCGCGCACGCGCCGGAGGCCGTGATCGCGAACGAACGCAAGAAGGAGGCGGATGCCCTGGCGCGCATCGAGGCGCTGGAGGCTTCGCTGAACGCTTTGAAATAACCCTAAAACCACAGCGATATGTTAACTTATCCCCTCGGTGTGATCGGCCCCTGGCAAATCGTCATCCTGGCCCTGCTCATCATCCTCCTGTTCGGCGGCAAGAAGATTCCCGAACTGATGAAGGGCATCGGCAAAGGCGTCAAGAGCTTCAAGGAAGGGATGAACGAGGTCGAGGACCAGATCAACAAGTCCGACGAAGACAAACCCAAGGAGGACCCCAAGCAGTAGAGCGTGGGGGAGTCGGGCAAAGAGCAGGAGATGTCCTTCTGGGACCATCTCGACGAGTTGAGAGGAACGATTTTCCGCTCGTTGCTTGCCGTGTGCCTGCTGGCTGTGCTGGGCTTCGTGTTCAAGCGTCCGCTTTTCGCGGCCGTCCTGGCCCCGGCGTCTGAGGATTTCTTCCTCTACAGGCTCCTGGGCTGGCATTTCGACCTCGAACTGATCAACGTGGAAATGTCCGCGCAGTTCTTCGTCCACCTGCAGGCCGCCTTCAGCGCCGCCCTGATCCTTGCGTGTCCGTATGTCATCTGGGAGCTGTGGCGCTTCATCGTGCCTGCGCTCTACAAGCAGGAGCGCAAGGCCGTGGGGACGGCTTTCCTGATGGCCACGGGGTTGTTCTACGCGGGCGCGGCCGTCGGCTACGTGCTGGTGCTGCCCGCCTGCGTGCAGTTTTTCCTGAATTATTCGGTCAGCGACCTGATCACCAACTCGATCACGATCAGCTCGTATATGTCGATGTTCACCTCGACCGTGCTGATGGTCGGCGTGGCCTTCGAGTTCCCGACCGTCATCTGGCTGCTCTCCCGGCTGGGCGTGCTCACGCGCGAACAGCTCTACAAGGGCCGCCGCTATGCCGTCGTGGCGGTGGCGTTCATCGCCGCCATCGTGACGCCGGCGGACCCGCTCTCGATGGTCATCGTCGCGGCTCCGCTGTATTTGTTGTACGAAATCGCCATTCTGCTATGCTCGAAATCACCCGAGAAGCCCGAAGCGGACGCATCGGCTGCATAAACTGGCCCGAGGCGTTCCCGTCCTGCCCGGACGTCCAGTTCGAAATCTACCACACGGGAGACATGCTGCACCTGACCTACCGGGTGCGGGAGGACGCCGTGCGGGCGGTCTGCGCCGCGGACCGCGAGCGCGTCTGGGAGGATTCGTGCGTGGAGTTTTTCTTCGCGCCGCGCGCGGACGGCTATTATTATAACCTGGAATGTACTTGCACGGGCAAGGTGCTGCTCTGCCGCGGCACGGGGCGCGGCGACCGCGAATCGCTGCCCCAGGCGGCCTACGACGGCATCGTGCGCCGCTGTTCGCTCGGCAGCGCGCCGTTCGGCCTGCGCCAGGAGCCGACGGCCTGGGAGGTCGCGCTCGACATCCCGGCCGCGACCTTCGGCCTGGAGCGCTTCGACGGCCTGCAGGCGCGCGGGAATTTCTACAAATGCGGCGACGGCCTGCCGGTCCCGCATTTCGTGAGCTGGGCGCCCATCGACACGCCCAAACCGGACTTCCACCGCCCGGAATTCTTTGATACTTTGATCTTTGTATGATTTCAATTGAGGATGTGACAGTTGCGTATGGTGGTTTTGTCCTGCTGGACAAGATCAACTTCCACGTGAGCGAGTTCGACAAGATCGGACTCGTGGGCAAGAACGGAGCGGGGAAGTCCACCATCCTGAAGATGATATGCGGCCTGCAGAATCCGACCTCCGGGCGGATCGACAAGCCGCGCGACCTGACGGTCGGCTATCTGCCCCAGATCATGGAGCACCACCGCGGGCGCACCGTGCTCGAGGAGGCGATGACCGCCTTCGCGAACACGGCCGAAATCGAGCGGGAGATCGCTTCCGTGACGAAGGAGCTGGAGACGCGTACGGACTATGAGTCAGACGATTACGCTGCGCTCATCGACCGCCTGACCAGCCTGAACGACCGGCTGGAGATGAGCCACAGCGAGCCGCCCGAGGTCCAGGCGCGCCGGACCCTGCTGGGTCTCGGCTTCCTGGACGACGAGCTCGGCCGCCTGACCGAGACCTTCTCCCAGGGCTGGAACATGCGCATCGAGCTGGCGAAGATCCTCCTCCGCCAGCCGGACGTGCTGCTGCTCGACGAGCCCACCAACCACCTCGACATCGAGTCCATCGAGTGGCTGGAAGACTACCTCAAGGCCCGCCGCTGCGCGCTGCTGCTCGTCAGCCACGACCGCCGCTTCCTCGACACGGTCACGACCCGTACCGTCGAGGTGATGCTCGGTCACATTCACGACTACAAAGTACCTTATACCCAATACCTTGAACTTCGCGCGGAGCGCATCCAGCAGCAGGTCGCGGCCTACGAGAACCAGCAGCGGATGATCCAGAAGACGGAAGAATTCATCAACACCTTCCGCTACAAGCCCACGAAGTCCAACCAGGTCCAGTCCCGCATCAAGGCGCTGGAGAAGCTGGACCGCATCGAGATCGACGAGACGGACAACGCGCGCCTGACGGTCAAGTTCCCGCCCGCGCCGCGCTCCGGCGACGTCGTCTACAAGGCCACGGACCTGACCGTCGGCTACCCGCAGAAGGTCGTGTTCCGCCACGCCGACATCGAGATCAAGCGCGGCGAGAAGGTGGCGCTGATCGGCCGCAACGGTGAGGGCAAGACCACGCTGATGCGCGTGATCAACGGCGAGCTGGACCCGATCAGCGGCGAATCCCGCCTCGGGCACAATGTCCAGATCGGCTACTACGCACAGAATCAGGAAGATATCCTCGACAAGAACGAGACCGTGTTCTCCACGCTGGACCGCATCGCCGTGGGCGATATCCGCAGCAAGCTACGCGACCTGCTGGCCCAGTTCCTGTTCCGCGGCGAGGACATCGACAAGCGCGTGTCCGTGCTGTCCGGCGGCGAGCGCGCCCGCCTGGGCATGGCCAAGCTGATGCTGCAGAGCTACAACCTGCTGGCCCTCGACGAACCGACCAACCACATGGACATCAAGTCCAAGGAGATTCTCAAGCAGGCCCTCAAGGCCTACGACGGCACGCTCCTGGTCGTCTCGCACGACCGTGACTTCCTGGACGGGCTGGTGGACAAGATGTACGAGTTCCGCGACGGACAGGTCAAGGAGCACCTCGGCACGGTGAGCGACTTCCTCGCGAAGCGCAAGCTGGAGACGCTCCAGGAGCTGGAGCGCAAGCTTGCGCCGGCGCCGACGGCCGCCGCGCGCAAGGAGGAGGAGCAGAAGAAGAACGCGTTCGAGGAGCGGAAGCAGGTCAACAAGATGGACCGCAAGAAGAAGAACCGCATCTCCTACCTGGAGTGCGAGATCGCCAAGCAGGAGGAGCGGATGAAGCAGATCGAGGCGATCCTGGCCGCGCCCACGGAGAAGGACGACATCATGGACCTGACCCGCGAGTACCTGGAGTGCAAGCGGGACCTGGACGCCAAGACCGAGGAGTGGGGGACATTAATCGATTAATTCAGCATATGAAACGATTGAATTACAGACTTTTACTTGTCCTTATCGCGATAGCCGCTGCAGGCTCGCTGCCGCTCTCCGCGCAGCGGGTCCGCTCGACGGTGAAGGACGAGTTGCCGGCCTTCAGCCGCATCGTTCTGGGCGGCGAGTTCAGCCTGGACATCCGCTACGGCAAGCAGTACCGCGCGCGGATGGCCGTGGAGGAGCTGTTCGGAGATTACGTGCAGTTCTCTGTCGCGGACAGTACGCTGACGGTGACGATGGACGAGCGCAAGGTGCCGGGGGAGGTGCGGAAGCTTTTCAAGGGCAAGGATTCCCGGAGTCCGGAGTTCCGCATCGAGGTGACGATGCCCGAGACGCTGCGCGAACTGTCGCTGGACGGGCGTGCCGCCCTGGTGGCGGCGGACGACCTGGTCTTCGACGGTGCCAGCGTGAGCGTGAAGCTGTCGGACAACGCCCGGATCGCTTCCGTGGCGTTCAAGGCCGACCGGGTCCGGCTGTCGCTGGACCGCAAGGCCGATGCGACGCTGTCGGTGAGCTGTGATTCGCTGTTCGTGGAGCAGGGGGGCTCGTCCAACCTGGACGTGACGCACCGCTCGACGGCGTCGGCGTTTGCCGTGTCCGGCAGCACGACGCTGCTGGTGAGAGGGGAGACCGGCCTGCTGAAGCTGGATGCGAAGGGATTCTCGAAATCTATCCTGAACGGCAAGGCGCCGGTGGCGCGCTACCGGATCGGGACGTCGTCGCAGGTCAATGCCGTCAGCCT
>ONQP01000086.1 GCA_900319975.1 uncultured Bacteroidales bacterium
CAGGCCCTCGCCGAGCAGAGCCGCATCGTGCGTCTGCCGCTCAACCAGGTGGGTTCGCTCAACAAGATCAACAAAGCCCTCGGCAAGTTCGAGCAGGAGAACGAGCGCCAGCCGTCCACCGACGAACTCGCCGACATGATCGATATCCCCAAGGACAAGATCGCCGACACCCTGCGCGTGTCCGGCCGCCACGTCAGCGTGGACGCCCCCTTCGTGGAGGGCGAGGACAACAGCCTGCTGGACGTGCTGCCCAACGACGATTCCCCGAGCGCTGACCGCGGCCTGACCAACGAATCGCTCAGCACCGAGATCGAGCGCGCGCTGCAGATCCTCACGCCGCGCGAGCGCGAGATCATCAAGAGCTTCTTCGGCATCGGCTGCCAGGAGATGACCCTCGAGGAGATCGGCGAGCGCCTGGACCTCACGCGCGAGCGTGTCCGCCAGATCAAGGAGAAGGCCATCCGCAAGCTCAAGAAACCTTCCGCAAGCAAACTGCTCAAGACCTATCTCGGCTGATGACTCCGGAGCAATTTCTCGCTTTGAAGGCCTCAGAGGCCGTCAAAGCCCTCTATGGCGCCGACGTCGAGGCATCCGCGATGCAGGTTGCCGTGACCCGCAAGGAGTTCGAGGGCGACTTCACCCTCGTCGTGTTCCCGCTGCTGCGCACCTCGCGCAAGAGCCCCGACGCCACGGGCGTCGAGATCGGCGACTGGCTGGTGGCCAACTGCCCCGAGGTGAGCGCCTACAATTCCGTCAAGGGCTTCCTCAACCTGAGCCTGTCCAACATCTACTGGCGCGAGGCCCTCGCGGCCATCGTGGAGGACGCTGACTATGGTCAGCTGCCCGCCACGGGGCGCCGCGTGATGGTCGAGTTCTCCTCGCCCAACACCAACAAGCCCCTGCACCTGGGCCACATCCGCAACAACCTCCTCGGCGCTTCCGTCTCCGACCTGCTCAAGGCCGCGGGCGACGAGGTGATCAAGGCCACGCTGGTCAACGACCGCGGCGTGCATATCTGCAAGTCGATGTATGCCTGGCAGGAGCGCTTCAACGGCGCCACGCCGGAGAGCACCGGCAAGAAGGGCGACCACCTGGTGGGCGACTGCTACGTGGAGTTCGCCAAGATGGAGAAGGAAGACCCTTCCGTGATGGACAAGGTCCACGAGATGCTCGTCCAGTGGGAGGAGGGCGATCCCGCCGTCCGCAAGCTCTGGGAGATGATGAACAGCTGGGTGTTCGCCGGCTTCGAGCAGACCTACAAGGCCCTCGGCATCACCTTCGACCGCACCTACTATGAGCACGAGACCTACCTCCTGGGCAAGGAACTCGTGCAGCGCGGCCTGGACATGGGCGTCTTCGTCAAGGATCCGGACGGCTCCGTGTGGTGCGACCTCACGGCCGACGGCCTGGACCGCAAGCTCCTGCTGCGTTCCGACGGCACATCCGTGTATATCACGCAGGACCTCGGCACCGCCGAGCGCCGCTTCAGCGAATACAAGCTCGACTCGCACATCTACGTGGTGGGCGACGAGCAGAACTACCACTTCCAGGTCCTCAAGCTGATCCTCAAGAAGCTCGGTTTCGACTGGGCCGACCAGATCTTCCACCTGTCCTACGGCATGGTGGAGCTTCCTGAGGGCAAGATGAAGTCCCGCGAAGGCACGGTCGTGGACGCCGACGACCTCATCGAGAAGATGTACGAGGAGGCGAAGGCCACCTCCGAGGAGAGCGGCAAGCTCGACGGCATCGCCGACGAGGAGAAGGAGAAGCTCTACCGGATGATCGGCCTGGGCGCCCTCAAGTATTTCATCCTCAAGGTCGATCCCAAGAAGAAGATGCTCTTCAACCCGAAGGAGTCCATCGACTTCAACGGCAACACCGGTCCCTTCATCCAGTACACCCACGCCCGCATCTGCTCGATTCTCCGCAAGGCGGCCGAGCAGGGCCTGCAGGCCGGTCTCAACCCCGCCGTGGAGCTGAGCCCGAAGGAGGTGCGTCTGGTCAAGATCCTGGGCGCGTATCCGCAGAAGGTGGCCGAGGCGGCCGCGGCGTTCTCGCCGGCCGTCATCGCCAACTACTGCTATGATCTCGCCAAGGAGTTCAACCAGTATTACCATGACACCCCGGTGCTCAAGGAGCCGGATGCGGAGGTCCTCAAGATGCGTCTCGAGCTGATCTCCACGCTCGCCGGCGTCTTGCGCAAGGGCATGAAGATCCTGGGCATTGACTTACCGGACAGAATGTAGCATTCCCACTTCCGTCAAGGAAGTTGAGCGCCTGGGCTGGGACTGGATCGACATCATCTTCTTCACCGGAGACGCTTTCGTCGACCATCCGAGTTTCGGCACGGCCTGTATCGCGCGGTACCTGGAGAAAGCCGGGTACCGCGTGGCGGTCGTGCCCCAGCCCAACTGGCGCGACGACCTGCGGGATTTCCGCAAGCTGGGGCGGCCGCGGCTCTATTTCGCGCTCAATTCGGGTGCGATGGATTCGATGGTCAACCACTATACGGCCGCGAAGCGCCTGCGCCACGACGACGCCTACACGCCCGAGGGCAAGTTCGGCCAGCGGCCGGACCGCGCCGTGACCGTCTACTCGAAGATCCTCAAGCAGCTCTGGCCGGACGTGCCGGTGGTGATCGGCGGCGTGGAGGCGTCCCTGCGGCGCTTCACGCACTATGACTACTGGGACAACCGCCTGATGCCGTCCATCCTGGTGGACAGCGGGGCCGACTGGCTCTGCTACGGGATGGGGGAGCGGACGATGCTGGAGCTCACCCGCGCGATCGAGGCCGGCCGCAATCTGCGGCAAATCGAGAATTTGCCGCAGATCGGTTTTTACCGCAAGGGCAAATCTGCTGCGAAGGATCCGATCATCCTGCATTCCTACGAGGAGTGCTGCCAGGACAAGGTGGCGTTCGCGGAGAATTTCCATCATATTGAGATTCAGGCGAATATGATGCACGCGCGGACGCTCGTCGAGCCGGTCGGCCAGGGCTACGTGCAGGTCAATCCGCCCTGTCCGCCGGCCACGACGGAGGAGATGGACGCCTGCTGGGACCTGCCGTTCACCAAGCTCCCGCATCCCCGCTACAAGGGCAAGCGCATCCCGGCGTACGACATGATCAAGGACTCGATCATCACGCACCGCGGCTGCTTCGGCGGCTGCAACTTCTGCACGATCGCCGCCCACCAGGGCAAGTTCATCCAGTCGCGCAGCGAGCGCTCGATCCTCGAAGAGGTGCGCAAGCTCGCGGCGATGCCCGAATTCCACGGCAACATCTCCGACCTGGGCGCGCCTACGGCCAATATGTACGGCCTGCACGGCAAGAACCAGGACCTCTGCGCCAAATGCCGCCGCCAGTCCTGCCTCTTCCCGAAGCCCTGCCCCAACATGGACCGCTCCCACGAGCGCGTGCTCAAGCTCTACCGCGCGGTGGACGCCGTCAAGGGCATCCGCCACTCCTACATCGGCAGCGGCGTGCGCTACGACCTCTTCCTCGACGAGAAAGGCTTCGTGGACGAGACCGGCAAGCCCTACCTGCGCGAGCTGATGCTCAAGCACACCTCCGGCCGCCTCAAGGTGGCGCCGGAGCACACCGAGGACAAGGTGCTCAACTATATGGGCAAACCCTCGTTCAAGCTCTTCGAGCGCCTGCGCAAGGAGTTCGACAAGATCAACCGCGAAAACGGCACCCACACCGAGCTGGTGCCTTATTTCATCTCCTCCCATCCGGGCTGCAAGCTGGAAGACATGAAGCGCCTCGCCGCAAATCCCTGTCTGAAAGGAATCTGGATGGAGCAGGTCCAGGACTTCATGCCGACCCCGATGACGACGTCCTCCGTGATGTTCTACAGCGGGATCGATCCGCGCACGATGAAGCCTGTGTTCGTGGAACGTGATCCGATGAAAAAAAAGGCCCAGAAGGCTTTGTTTTTTAAGAAATAGGCCTTATACTTGCAGCAAATTTAGTACTAACCTATATGGCTTCCGATAATAAAAAACGTCACATCGTCAGTTACGAAAATATGTCTCCTGAGCTCGCGGCGGCTTTTGCCGAGAAATATCCCAAGGGCTTCAGCGATTATCTCCCCGATCTCACCAAATACACCAAGCCGGACGGCACGCCGTTCTATGCCGTGATGGTGGAGATCCCGGATGCGATCTATCTGGTGAAGATCAAGGTACAGATCGACAACCCTGACGACATCGAACGCTGGCTCGAGGGCGAGGAAGAGGCCGAGGCCGAATCCGTGGCCGGTACCTCCGCCGCTCCCGGCGCCGACGACGATCCGCTTCCGGACGACAATATCTCCCAGTACGGGGGTGACGATGACGGTGCCGACGCCTAAGCGTGAAACTGTCTTTGGAACATATTCCAGAGCGTAGCAAGCTTTTGCTGCTCAGCCTGATGGTCGGCGTGCTCTCCGGGTGCGCCGCCGTCATTTTGGACTGGGCCATCCACACCGTCAAGCTCCTGCTCAACCAGGACTTCCATTTCAGCTACGACTGGCAATACCTCGTCCTGCCGGGCATCGGCATGCTGGTGTCGCTGGTCCTGGTGCGCTACCTGATCCGGGACAACATCGGCCACGGCGTCACCAAGGCCCTGCTGGCCGTCTCGCGCAACGACTCCAAGATCAAGCCCCACAACACCTGGTCCTCGATGCTGACCTCCAGCATCACGATCGGATTCGGTGGATCCGTGGGTGCCGAGGCCCCGATCGTCTACACGGGCGCGGCCATCGGCTCCAACCTGGGCCGCATCTGCGGCCTGTCCTACCGCAACATCACGCTGCTGCTGGGCTGCGGCGCCGCCGGCGCCGTGGCGGGCATCTTCAAAGCCCCGCTGGCCGGCGTGCTCTTCACCCTGGAGATCCTGCTCTTCAACGTGTCGATGCGGTCGCTGCTGCCCCTGCTGCTCTCGACCATCTCGGCCACGGTGATTTCCTATATCTTCCGGGGGCAGACCCCGATCTTCGCCTGCACGCTGACGCCCTTCTCGATGGGCAACCTCCCGTTCTACATCGTCCTGGGCATCGTCGGCGGCTTCGGTTCGCTCTATTTCATGCGGATGACCCTCCGCCTGGAAGACCGCGTCGGCAAGATCAAGAATCCTTACGTGCGCTGGGCGCTCTGCGCGGGCGCGCTGGGCCTGCTGATCTTCCTCTTCCCGCCGCTCTACGGCGAGGGCTACGACTCGCTCGGCGCCCTGCTCAACGGCGAGGACCTGGCCCTGGAGGGCCGCAGCGTCCTGTCCTTCCTGCTGGACTGGAAGTGGGGCGTGCCCGTGCTCTTCGCGCTGATCTTCTTCCTGAAGGTCTTCGCGATGACGGCCACCAACGCCGGCGGGGGAGTCGGCGGTACCTTCGGTCCGACCCTGTTCGCCGGCGCCATCCTCGGCTTCGTGATCGCCCGCTGCCTCAATCTGCTGGGCTTCAGCGTGCCGGAGCAGAACTTCGTGCTCGTGGGCATGGCGGCGCTGATGGCCGGCGTGATGCAGGCCCCGATGACCGCCATCTTCCTCATCGCCGAGATCTCCGGCGGCTACGACCTCCTCATCCCGCTCATCCTGACCGCCACCGTCGCCTTCGGCACGGTGCGCGTCTTCGAGAAATATTCCATCTACACCAA
The DNA here is from genome assembly GCA_900319975.1 of uncultured Bacteroidales bacterium. Classification (GTDB taxonomy): domain Bacteria; phylum Bacteroidota; class Bacteroidia; order Bacteroidales; family UBA932; genus Cryptobacteroides. The sequence continues at coordinate 5,635 of ONQP01000086.1, forward strand.
GCGTATCGCGCAGAGCGGCGACCTCCTCACGCACGACAGCGACCAGGCGGTCCTCACGCTCCTGCAGACCGACACGCTCATCCGCGACAAATACCCGCGTGTGCAGATCGACGCGACGCTGCGCGAGGTCGTGGAGGTCGTCACGGGGAGCGACGCCGCCGTCCTGCCGGTCATCGACAGGCAGGGGCGCTTCCAGGGCATGGTGGACGTGGCCTCTACCCGTCGCGTGCTCTTCGACAGCGCCAAATACGACAAGCTCCACGTCTACAACATCATGGAATCCGCGCCGGACTTCATCTACGCCGGCGAGAAGATGGAATCGGTGATGAACAAATTCGAGCGGACCGGCGCCTGGCGGCTTCCCGTCATCGACGCCGACCGCAAGTATCTCGGCTTCATCTCCAAGTCCCGCCTCCTGATGGCCTACCGCGCCGAACTCAAGGAGATCGCTTCCGAAGACTGACACATCCGGACATAATAAAGACCGGCCGTATCTATGGTACGGCCGGTCGGGGGTTGTGTGTGTTTTGGTCCCTTTAACAAGAAGTTTCTGTCTGACGTTTTTGATAGCGTACGGGCAGCCGACAGGGACCGGTCGGTTTTGGCTGTAAATTTAGGTATAGTTTATAGTTAATCAAAGTAAAAGAATAGGTATCGAGGTCTTATCTTGTTCTTTTTCTTTATTTTTCTGTCATAAAGAGCTCCGCCTGGACGCGTTCGGCGCCGGCATCGCAGATCTCCCGGCCGCGCGTGCCCTTGCCGAAAAGGGTCTGGCCGACGCGTAGTACTGGGGATTGTATTCCAGCACCAGCTTGTAGTGCTCGATGCAGAGGTCCGTGCGGAAGCTCTTGTAGGCAGCATAGGCGTAGCCCTGATGGGCGGAGGCCAGTTCGGAGATCTGCTCCGGCGTAGGGGTCAGCCTGTTGAGGACGATTTTGTACCAGTCCTCCCAGTCGGGGGCCCGGCGGTCGCCTTTCAGGTGGGCGATGGTCATCGCCAGGCCGACATCCGTGGTGTCGCGTTCCCAGGCCAGGACGAATTCTTCCTCCGCCTCCATCGGGATGAGACATTTCTGCGCACATTTGCCCAGATAGTAGTGGACGGCATAGGAATCGTCCTCCAGCTCGCGCATCCGCTTGAAACTGGCCCGGGCGTCTTCGTACTGCTCCATCGCGAACTGGGCGACGCCGTAGACCGAGAGGGCGGTCAGGTTGTCCGGCTCCTCGGCGAGGAAAGCGCCGGCCAGGTCGTATGCCTCCTGGAAACGTTTCTGGCCGAGGAGAATGTTGGACAACTTGCTGACGACGGATTCGTTGTGCGCACGGCGCGCCAGCGCCTTCCGGTAGTACCACTCCGCGGAATCCCGCTGTTCCAGCTGGTTGAATGCGTCTCCGACCAGGATGGTCACCTGCATGATGGAATCCCGCTGCAGGACATCGCGACCGATGTGGATGACGTCTTCGTACCTGTGCCCGCGGTTGAGCAAGCTCATCATGCGCAGCTTGTAGAGCAGCTTTCCGGGGTTGGCCAGGGAGAGCAGGTTGTACTGCCTCAGGGCTTCGTCGTAATTGCCGCACTGGTAGTGGCAGTCCGCCAGCTCTTCCAGGAACACGGGCTTCGAGCCCTCTTCCTCCATCATCTGCGTCAGGCAGGCGATGGCTTCGTCAAATTTCCACAGTTGTTTCAGCTCGCGGACTTCCGTGAGGTCCTGCGCGACGAGCACGCAGGGGGCCAGGAGGAGTGACAGCAGGATGAGGGTACGGCGCATAGGGCAGTGCAGCTAAGGGGAAAACGTTATCTGAGCGTGAAGATGATGGGGAACTGATACGTGACTCTGACGTCGACGCCTTTGTGCTGGCCGGGCGTCCAATCCGGCGAAGACTGGACCACGCGGACGGCTTCGGCGTCGATGGTCGGATGGACGCTGCGAAGGACTTTCACGCCCTCGACCTTACCGGTCTCGCTGACCACGAACTGCAGCATGACCCGGCCAGAAATGCCGGCTTCTTTGGCCTCATCCGGGTAGGAGAGGTGCTCGGAAACCCAGGAGGAGAAAG
>ONQP01000118.1 GCA_900319975.1 uncultured Bacteroidales bacterium
GCGCTGGCGATGTTCGACGCCGTCCGCTGGTGGGGCACCCCGCCGCTTCCCGACCACCTGCTCTCGCAGGATGAATACAACCAGTCCAACAACCCGACCGAGGACTCCATCAAGTGGATCCTCGAGCAGATGAAGGAAGCCGCGGAGCAGCTCCCCGCCATCTCCGGAAGGGGGCAGCAGGAAGCCTTCGGAGGCCGTATCTCCAAGCACGCGGCGCTGGCCTATCGCGGCAAGGTGGGCCTCTGGTACGGTCAGAAGTTCAACGACAAGGCCGTGCTGGCCGAGGCGGTCAAGGATCTCAAGACCGTGATCGACTCCAACCTCTACGGCCTGGTCCCCGACATGTTCATCATCGAGCGTCAGGCGGGCGACTTCTGCGAGGAGTACCTCTTCGAGCACAATTCCGGCGATAATGACGGTTTCCCCGGCGACCCGTCGAATGACCTCCGTCACACCTGGACCGGCTGGCCGAGCGGTATCAATCTCCCGAAAGATTTCTTCGGCGGATGGGGCTGGAACGCCGTGTCCAAGGAGTTCGGCGAATTCCTGGCGGCCCATGAAGGCAGTGTCGAGAAGCCGCGTTTCAAGTCCACGATCCACACCTACGAGCAGGTGCTGGCCATGGATTATGCCCCTGGCGTAACGCCTGGCATGAAGGAGAATGCGGTCATTTACCACAATGCCGGCTATTTCACCTTCCGGGGCCTTGGATGGCTCAGCGAGGCATACGAGGGGACCAGCCCGCCCTTCTGGAAGTGGTATAAGGCCAACACCCCCATGCTCCGCTACGCGGAAGTGCTGCTCATGTACGCCGAGGCCAAGTTCCTCGTGGACAATGACGCGGACAAGAGCGGCCTGAAGGCCCTGAACGAGGTCCGCCGCCGTGCCCAGATCCCCGAACTTGCTTCCATGACCTATCAGGACATCAAGGACGAGCGCCGCGCCGAACTCTTCTGCGAGCAGGAGCGTTTCTTCGACCTGGTCCGCTGGGGCGACGCGCCGACGGTGCTTGCGAACAAGGGCAAGAAGCTGTACAAGTTCCTCGGCTACAAGCCGGGCACCACGGAGTGGAATGTCGTGGAGGAAGACGGCCCCGGCAAGGGCTGGCAGGACAAGTACAATCTCCTCCCGTTCCCGTTCGAGCAGATTTCCGCCAACCCCAACCTCAAGCAGAACCCCGGCTGGTAATAAGCGAACTTAACAAATAGAAACATGAAAATCAAGAACTTATCCCTTGTCGCCCTCGCCGCGCTCGCGCTGGCTTCCTGCGGCAACAACACCCCGGCTGCGGTGGAGGCCGAGCCGGTCAAGATCGAACCCGGCGAGCAGGCTCCGCTGGCCGATCCCGGCCAGAAGAACTTCGGCGGCATGGCCACCGGCGCGCCTCGCGACACCACCGGCATGGCCGCCCGCATGAAGGCCCGGATGGCCGAGATGAACAAGATCCGCACGGTCCATTTCAACGACCTCTCGATGAGCGACCCGTTCATCTATCCGGATCCGGTCACCAAGACCTACTACCTCACGAGCTCCGGCGGACGCCAGTACCGCAGCAAGGACCTGGTGATGTGGGAGGGACCGTACAACGTCATCGACCTGAGCGGTACCTGGTGCGAGAAGGCGGGCTTCGCCGCCGCGGCGGAGATCCACAAGATCGGCGACTATTACTACTACGCCGGCACCTGGAGCGACCACAGCGACCTCATCCAGCAGGTCCCGCGCCGCTACAATGTGCCCCACAACCAGACCTACCTGCTCCGTGCGGACAATCCGGAGGGTCCCTTCGTGCCCTTCTCCGTCACGCCCGGCTATGATTATCAGCCCCACGAATGGGACTGCATCGACGGCACCCTGTATGAGGAGGACGGCCACATCTACATGATCTTCGTCCACGAGTGGACCCAGATCATCGACGGTACGATGGACTACATCGAGCTGTCCAAGGATCTCACCGAGACCATCTCCGAGTGGCCTGTGACCATGTTCCGCGCCAGCGAGCTGCCGTGCTGCGGCGAGATGAACGGCCTGGGCGAGGCCACCTTCGGCCTGAAGATGCCCGGCTGGGTGACCGACGGTCCGCAGA
>ONQP01000038.1 GCA_900319975.1 uncultured Bacteroidales bacterium
AATCTGAATTTCATGATGAAGACGATGCTGGGCGGCAAGATCCAGCAGGGCATCGACAAGATGGTGGACGGCCTGGTGGCCGCGTCCGAGGGCCGGATGCCTGACGTTCCGGAGGAGTTCAGGAAGTAATGGAGGAGCAGGCCGGCGTTGCGGTGCGGCTGCATCCGTTCAAGGGGCTGGCGGGGCCGGAAGGCGCGCCGGTGCCCTGGTCGCCGTATGGCCGCATCCTCTCCGAGCGTCCTGTCTTCACGCTCGACCCGCTTTTCCACGCGGGTTGCTACTATGTCCAGGATTCGTCCGCCATGTTCGTCGGACATCTCTTCCGACAGCTTTTGGCTGCCGGCAGGACTGAGCCCCCGCAAATTGCTGAAGGTCCCGCGAGCGAGCCGGATCGCGATAGCGATTATCCGGCCATCCCCCTCGAGGGGGCGCAGGGGGTGAAAGCGAAAGAACGCATAAGTCCAGTACGCGTACTGGATTTATGTGCTGCGCCGGGCGGGAAGACGACGGATCTGGCGGCGTCGCTGCGGGAGGCGTACGGGGACGGATTCGTGCTGGTGGCGAACGAGGTGATGAAGGCGCGCGTGGGCGTGCTGGACGACAACGTGGCGCGCTGGGGCGACCCGAACGTGGTCGTGACGAGCGTGGACCCGGCGGCGTTCGCGCGGCTGGAGGGCTATTTCGACATCATCGTCGCGGACGTGCCGTGCAGCGGCGAGGGAATGTTCCGCAAGGACCCGCGGGCCCGCGAGGAGTGGAGCCCCGCCGTGGTGGAGCTGTGCGCGGCGCGCCAGAAGCGCATTCTCGCGGACGTTTGGCCCGCGCTGCGCGAAGGGGGCTGGCTGCTCTACAGCACCTGCACCTACGAGGCGGCGGAGAACGACGAGAACCTCGCCTGGGCGGCCGCCGAGCTGGGCGGCGAGATCCTGGAGCCGGAGGTGGAATTCGAAGAATACGGCGTGCGCCGGACGCCGCACGGACACCTGCTGGAGGCGGGGGTCGTGCCGGGCGAGGGGCAGTGGGCCGGGGCGCTCCGCAAGACGGCCGCGCAGCGCGTCGCCCGCGGGGCGGATCCCGCGCTGCTGCACCCGCTGCGCAGCGGGCTGCGGAAGGGCGAGGCGAAGGGAAAGGATTTCATCCCGGACGCCGATTACGCTTTGAGCATAAAATTTGATAGCAAGGACTACCCGGCCGTGGACGTGGACCGGCAGACGGCCCTGCGTTTCCTGCACCGGGATGCGCTCGTGCTGCCGCAGGCCGCCCCCGGCTACAATGTAGTGACCTATCTGGGGCACCCGCTGGGATTCGTCAAGAACATCGGTTCGCGATGCAACAACCTCCTCCCGAAGGGGCGCCGGATTTTGATGAACGTTTGAGCATGAACAAGACCAAGATATTCCTTTCGGTCGTCGCGGCCGCGCTCTGCGCCGTCGCGTCGGCCCAGACCACCGCAGCAGAATTCCAGGCCCGCTACGAGCGGCTCGTCCGCACCCTCGGCTACGCCGGCGTGGGCGTGGAGACGCTGCTCGACCGCTGGGGCGAGGCTTTCCCCGACGACGCGGCCGTCCCGACGGCCCGTTTCAGATATTATCTTGAGAAATCCCGCCGCACCGAGATCGTGCCCGTCCCGGGCGCACGCAAATATCTCGGCAAGGCGCCGTCCCTGACGCTGAAGGACGCCGAAGGCAAGGACGTCCCCTATTTCGAGGAGGATTTCTTCGACGAGACCTATTTCGGCGAGGCCATCAAGGTCCTCGACGCGCAGATCGCCGCGCAGCCGGACGAGCTGCGCTGGCGGTTCCTCAAGACCGACGCCCTGCTGGCCTACGAGAAGGAGAGTCCGGACCTGGCCGTGATCGAGCTGAACCGGCTGATCGACCGCGACGCGTCCAAGGGCACAGCCTGGACGCTCGACGGGGCGCCCGCTGGCGCGGAAGTCGTCCAGCAGGGCGTCGGCGAGATGTGCGCGGGCATCTTCGCGGTCGGGAGCCCTGCCTGCTATGAGTTTTTCCGGAGCATTTCCGAGAAGATGAACAAGCGCTATCCCGCCAATCCAGCCTTCCTCGACAACCTCGGCTCCTACTGGCTGGTAGCCCGGGACAACGAAAAGCAGGCCGCCAAGTACTACAAGAAGGCCCTCAAACTCGACCCGGAGGACTTCGCCGCGCAGCGCAATCTCAAGATCATCGAGAACCGGCAGGCGGCGGCCCGGAAGAAATAAAGCACAGGGTGTGAAACTTTTTGCACCTTTCTTCCGTATATAGAATGTTTTGTCAATACGGAACGTATGAAGCTTTCACAATTTGATTTCGAACTCCCCAAGGAGCGTATCGCCACGGAGCTGATGCCCGAAGTGGATGGGCACGTGCAGTGGCGCGACGAGTGCAAGCTGATGGTCCTGCACAAGGACACCGGCGAGATCGAGCACCGTCAGTTCAAGGACATCATCGATTATTTCGGCAAGGGCGACCGCTTCGTGCTCAACGACACCAAGGTCTTCCCGGCCAAGCTGTTCGGCAAGAAGGAGAAGACCGGTGCCGACATCATGGTGTTCCTGCTCCGCGAGCTCAACCGCGAGCAGCGTCTCTGGGACGTGATCGTGGACCCGGCCCGCAAGATCCGTATCGGCAACAAGCTCTACTTCGGCGAAGACGAGAGCATGGTGGCCGAGGTCATCGACAACACGACCTCCCGCGGCCGCACCCTGCGTTTCCTCTATGACGGCCCGTACGACGAGTTCAAGGCCGCCCTGTTCGCCCTCGGCCAGACGCCGGTCCCCGAGTGGGTCAAGGAGACGCCGACCGCCCGCGACGCCGAGGAGTTCCAGACCATCTTCGCGACGCACGAAGGCGCCGTGTCCGCTCCGGCGGCCGGCCTGCACTTCAGCCGCGAGCTGCTCAACCGCATGATCCTGCACGACATCGAGAAGACCTTCATCACCGTGCACATGGGCATCGGCCACTTCCGCACCGTGGACGTGGAGGACCTCTCCAAGCACCGCATGGACGGCGAGCGCATCATCATCAGCGAGCAGGCCGCCGAGGAGATCAACAAGACCAAGCGCGGCGGCGGCCGGATCTGCGCCGTCGGCGTGACCGTGATCCGCGCGCTGGAGACCTACGTGACCACGAGCCACGAGGTGCGCCCGACCGACACCTGGACCAACAAATTCATCTTCCCGCCCTACGACTTCTCCATTCCCGACGCCATCGTGTCCAACTTCCACCTGCCGGAATCGACGATGCTGATGAGCGTGGCGGCCTTCGGCGGCTACGAGAAGGTGATGAACGCCTACCAGAGCGCCCTGGACAACAACTACCGTTTCGGGCCTTACGGCGATGCGCTGCTGATTGTATAATCTGCAAACGCAATAAAAAATACGATTCTTACGGGATCCGGTTGACCTTGTCTGCCGGATCCTTTATTTTTGGATCCGACTTCAAGACTATGAGAAATGAAAGGATCCGATTCTCCCCTCGTGAGCGCCATCGCGCTCAACGCCATTTTCGGCAACGCGCCGAAATTCTCCCACCGCCTGCTCGACGCGCTCGGCTCCGCCGGCGCCGTATTCGACCTCTCGCCGGAGGAGCGGCGCGCGCTCTTCGGCCCCTACAACGACCGCGCGGCGCAGATCGGCCCGGCGGCGCTGGACGCCGCGCTGGCCGAGTTCGAGCGGCTCTCCGCGCAGGGCTGCCAGTTCCTGGACATCTTCGCCGAAGGCTATCCGCCCGCGCTGCGGGAATGCCCCGACGCGCCGCTGCTGCTCTATGTGCGCAGCGACACGCCGGTGGCCGAGCTGTTCGCGCCGCGCCCCGCCGTGGCCATCGTCGGGACGCGGGACCAGAGCCCCTACGGGCGGGAATGCTGCCGCCGCATCGTCAAGGCGCTGGCCGGGGCGCCCGCCCGGCCGGTGGTCGTGAGCGGGCTCGCGCTCGGGGTGGACATTACGGCGCACGCCGCCGCGCTGGAGGGCGGGCTGACCACCATCGGGGTCAGCCCGGTGGGCGTGGACGACGTCTATCCGCGGCGGCACGCGCCTTTCGTGGAGCGGATGTGCCACACGCCGGGCTGCGCCCTGGTCACGGATTATCCGCCCGGGACCATCCCCTCGGCGTTCAATTTCCTGCGGCGCAACCGCATCATCGCCGGGCTGGCCGGCGCCACGGTCCTCGTCGAGTCCCGCCTCAAGGGCGGCGGGATGATCACGGCGCGGCTGGCCGCCGGCTACGGCCGCGACGTGTTCGCGGTGCCCGGGCGCATCGACGACCTCCGCTCGCAGGGCTGCAACCAGCTGCTGCAGGAGCAGGTGGCGGCACCCGTGGCCGTGCCCGAGGCGCTGCCGGCGGCGCTCGGCCTGGGCCGGCTGCGCCGCACCCGCGCGGCCGACCTCGAGACCGCCGTGCGCCAGCGTTTCGGCCCCGCCTTCCCGGAGGCCGAGGTGGAGCGGCTGGTGCGGATCGCCCAGCTGATCCGCGCCGAGCGCGGCATCGGGCTGGACGAGCTGTGCCGCGCCACGCAGCTGGACTACGCCGACGTGGCCCGGACGGCGGGCCTCCTGGAAGAGGAGGGTTTCATCGAGATGGATCTCCTGCAAAGATGCGCCATCAAAGTAAAAATTGGTTAACTTTGCAGGATATATATGGAGTACATCGACACGCACAGCCACGCCTATGACGAAGCCTTCGCCGGATGCGAAGACGAGGTGGTCGCGCGCGGCGTCGCAGCCGGCGTGACGGTCCAGCTGCAGGCCGACATCGACTCGCGCGAGCGCGGCCGGATGTTCGCCCTCGTGGAGCGGCATCCCGGCGTGCTGCGTCCGATGCTGGGGCTCTACCCCGGCTCCGTCGACAAGGACTGGCGCCGGGAGATCGACGCCCTGGAGGCCTGGCGCGACCGCGACATCGTGGCCGTCGGCGAAATCGGCCTGGACTACCACTACGGCGCGGACTTCAAGGCCGAGCAGCAGGAAGCCTTCCGCGTCCAGCTGGAGCTCGCCGCCGCCTGGAACCTGCCCGTCAACATCCACCTCCGCGAGGCCACGGAGGACTTCTTCCGGATCATCGAAGACTGCCGGCACCTGCACCTGCGGGGCAACCTCCACGCCTTCGGCGGCAGCGTCGAGACCTTCGAGCGCCTGCGCCGCTACGGCGACTGGTACGTCGGCATCGGCGGCGTGGTCACCTTCAAGAAGGCCTCCCTCGCCGAGACCGTCAAGCACATTCCCCTGGAGCGCATCCTGCTGGAGACCGACGCTCCCTACCTCACTCCCGTCCCGCACCGCGGCGAGCGCAACGAGAGCGCCTATATCCCCTTCATCGCCGACTTCATCGCCCGCCAGAAGGGCGTCAGCCCCGAGGAAGTCGCCGCCGTGACCACAGCCAACGCTAAAACGCTTTTTGCATTATGAAGCTGAATCTCAACCTGTTCCCCGAGAAGAACCGTCCCACTTCCGTGTTGCTGATCTACACCGGAGGCACCATCGGCATGAAGGCCGACCCCGTGGACGGCACGCTCAAGCCCTTCGACTTCAGCGGCATCCTCGAGGAAGTGCCGGAGCTGCGCAAGTTCGCGCTCAAGATCGATTCCTATACCTTCAACCCCATCATCGACTCGTCCGACGTGGAGCCGGCCCTCTGGCAGTCCCTCGCCACGCTGATCCGCGACCGCTACGACGACTACGACGGCTTCGTGATCCTGCACGGCACGGACACGATGGCCTACTCCGCCTCCGCGCTGAGCTTCATGCTGGAGAACCTGGGTAAGCCGGTCATCTTCACGGGCAGCCAGCTGCCCATCGGCGAGCCGCGCACGGACGGCAAGGAGAACCTCATTTCGGCCGTGGAAATCGCCACGGCCAAGGATTCGAACGGACGCCCGATGGTGCCGGAAGTGTGTATCTGCTTCAATTCGCAACTGCTCCGCGGCAACCGCAGCGTCAAGGTCAACGCCACGGGCTTCGACGCCTTCAAGTCGCCCAACTACCCGCTGCTCGCCACGGCGGGCATCAGCATCAAATACAACAACAGCTTCATCCACAACGACTACGACCGCCGCAAGGGCGTGTCCATCCACACGGAGCTGGACACCCGCGTGTCCGTCCTCAAGCTGCATCCCGGCATCACGGAGCAGGCCGTGCGGGACATCCTCCTGGGCGACGGCTCGCGCGCCGTCATCCTGGAGACCTACGGCTCGGGCAACGCCCCCTGCCGCCCGTGGTTCCTCGCCCTCGTCCGCGAAGCGGCCTCGCGGGGCAAGATCCTGCTCAACGTGACGCAATGCCTGAGCGGCGACGTGGACATGGACATCTATGCGACCGGCCGCGCCCTGAAGGACGCAGGCGTCATCTGCGGGCATGACATCACGACGGAAAGCGCCCTCGGAAAGCTCTTTTACCTGATGGGCGGGAACGCCGAAAACGACAAAGTCAAAGTACTTTTGGAGCGCAACCTGAAAGGCGAAATCTCAAAATAAATATTGATAAATGGATTTTTTTTGCTAAATTGCACCGCTTTTAGATATACGCGCATAGAATATATCACAACTAATACATTATTAAATTCATTATGAAAAAGTTTTTCATGTTTTTGGCAGGTGCAGCCACCATGGCCCTCTCTGCAGTTAGCGCATTCGCCCAGGAAGAGATGAGCGCAGCCGATCTCCTCAGCGGCAGCGAGGTGCCTATCAACCAGGCCCTCAAGACCAAGTTCATCGAAGGTGGTCCGGAGTTCATGTCCCTGATCATCATCTGCTTGATCATCGGTCTTGCCCTCGCCATCGAGCGTATCCTCTATCTCTCCTTCTCCAAGATCAACACCAAGAAGCTGGTCGAGAAGGTCGAGGCCGCCCTCAACGAAGGTGGCATCGAGAAGGCCAAAGAGGTCTGCCGCAACACCAAGGGTCCCGTCGCCAGCATCTTCTATCAGGGTCTCCTGCGCTACGACCAGGGTCTCGACGTGGTCGAGAAGAGCATCATCTCCTACGGCAGCGTTCAGCAGAGCCAGCTGGAGAGCGGTCTCTCCTGGATCTCCCTGTTCATCGCCATCGCCCCGTCCCTCGGTTTCCTCGGTACGGTTATCGGTATGATCAACGCCTTCGACGCCATCCAGAGCGCTGGTGACATCTCCCCGAACATCGTCGCCGGTGGTATGAAGGTCGCCCTTATCACTACGGTCGGTGGTCTCATCGTCGCCATGATCCTCCAGGTCTTCTACAACTACATCCTTGCGAAGATCGAGTCCATCACCATCGACATGGAAGACTCCTCCATCTGCCTCATCGACGTGCTCACCAAGTACAGCAACAAGAAATAATTCACCAACCCCAGGTAATTAAATCTGATTATAATGAAACTCAACAAAATACTCAAATGGGGTATGGTGGTGCTGATCCTCGTCAGCGTCGCGCTCCTGGTTTGGGGTTTCGTTTCCGGTTTCGCGACCCCCAAGCCTAATCAGGTCGCGCTTCCTCCGACGAACGCCCTGCTGACCTGGGCCGCGATCATGATCTTGCTCGCCCTGTTCTGCTGGATCGTCATCGGACTGTTCGTCAGCATCAAGAACAACCCCAAGTCCCTCGTCAAGATGGGCATCGTGCTGGTCGGCATCGCCGTCCTCTGCTTCGTCGCCTACCTGTTCGCTAAGGGCGGAGCACCGGTCGGCTACAACGGCAAGGCATACTCCGAAAGCATCTACAAAATGTCTGATACCGTGCTTAACCTGACGATGATCACCGGCATTGGCGCTATCCTCGCCATCGTCGTCGGCGAAATCCGTCTGGCTATCGCGAATAAGAAGTAATATCATGGCGAAGAAAACACCAGCAATCAATTCGAGTTCTACGGCCGATATCGCGTTCCTGTTGTTGTGCTACTTCCTGATGACAACGACGATGGGTTCCAACTTCGGACTCTCCCGTCAGCTCCCTCCGATGCCTACCCCGGACCAGGAGAAACAGGACCAGCAGATCAATCGCCGTAACCTCATCCAGGTGAGGATCAACTCCTCCGATAAGATTTATGCCGGTGGCGACGCCATCGATATCTCGATGCTCAAGGACAAAGTCAAAGATTTCTTAACCAACCCCACCAACGACCCGAACCTCTCCGAAAAGGAGGTCAAGGAAATCGAAGGATACAGCAAAGGCACTTACGCCGTCTCCAAGGGCGTCATCTCCCTGCAGAATGACCGTGGTACCAGCTACCGCGCCTACATCGCAGTGCAGAACGAACTTGTGAAGGCCGTCAACGAGATCCGTGACGATTTCTCCATGCGCGAGTATGGCAAGAAATACCTCCAGCTCGAAGAGGACCAGCAGAAGGTTGTCAAGGCCTGTATCCCTCAGCTGATTTCCGAGGCTGAACCTAAGGACGTTGGCGCTAGAAGAAAATAGGAGGTATAAATATGTCCAGATTCAAGAAAGGCGGCAAAAGAGAAATGCCGGGAATCACTTCGAGTTCACTCTCGGATATCGTGTTTATGCTCCTGTTCTTCTTCATGGTCACCACGCAGATGCGTGAGACCGAGAACAAGGTTAAGGTGGTGACTCCGGAAGCCTCGGAAGTCGTCAAACTCGATCGCAAGGACCTCAACTGCTACATCAACATCGGTTCCCCGACCCTGATGTACCAGGCTCAGTATGGAAACGAACCCCGTATCCAGCTGAACGACTCCTTCCGTACGACGGACGACATCCGTGACTTCATCGCTGCAGAGCGTGACTCCAAGAGCGAGAAGGATCGCAGTCTTATGACCGTGTCCATCCGTGCTGACCAGGATGTCAGAATGGGTATCGTGACCGACGTGAAGCAGGAGCTGCGTCGCTGCTCCGCACTGAAGATCAGCTACACTGCGAGAAAGCCTGCGAAATAGGCAGGACGCAGTACCGAATACGAGCAGCCCCCTTCAACGAGGGCTGCTTTTTAAAATATAAAGAATCATATGAAGGAAATACTTCGTACCAAGGTGAAGGACCTGCTCGCGATGGAAGCAGGCCGTGAGGTTCTGGCCAAAGGTTGGGTCAGGACGAAGAGAGGGAACAAGGAGATCGCGTTCATTGCCCTGAACGACGGCTCGACCATCAAGAACATCCAGATCGTCGTCGACAAGAACGAGACGACCGAGCCCGTGCTTTCCCGCATCGGGACGGGCGCCTGCATCGGCGTGTACGGCAAGCTGGTGGAATCGGTCGGCAGCGGCCAGACGGTGGAGATCAAAGCGGAAGAGATCACGGTCTATGGTACCTGTGACCCCATGCGTTACCCGCTGCAGAAGAAGGACACGTCCTTCGAGTATCTGCGGACCGTCGCGCACCTGCGCCCCCGGACCAACACCTTCGGCGCCATCTACCGGCTCCGGAGCCAGATGGCCTTCGCCATCCACGAGTATTTCCACAGCAAGGGATTCGTCTACCTGCACACCCCGCTCATCACCGAGTCCGACTGCGAAGGCGCCGGCCAGATGTTCCAGGTCACGACCCTGCCGCTGGAGAACATCCCGCGCGACAAGAAGGGCCGCATCGACTACAGCAAGGACTTCTTCGGCAAGCAGACCAGCCTGACGGTGAGCGGCCAGCTCGAGGGCGAGCTCGGCGCCACGGCGCTCGGCGAGATCTACACCTTCGGACCGACCTTCCGCGCCGAGAATTCCAACACCCCGCGCCACCTCGCGGAGTTCTGGATGGTCGAGCCTGAGATGGCGTTCTACGACATCAAGGACAACATGGACCTGGCCGAGGACTTCATCAAGCACCTCGTCAGCTATGCCCTGGAGCACTGTATGGACGACATCCAGTTCCTCAACGACCGCTATGATCCGGAGCTGGTGGAGCGCCTGCGCAGCGTCATCGGCACGGAGTTCGTGCGCCTCGAATACACCGAGGGCATCCGCATCCTCGAGGAGGCCGTCAAGAACGGCGTGCAGTTCGAGTATCCCGTCGCCTGGGGCATCGACCTCCAGAGCGAGCACGAGCGCTACCTGGTCGAGAAGCACTTCGGCAAGCCGGTCATCCTGACGGGCTATCCGAAGGACATCAAGGCCTTCTACATGAAGCAGAACGAAGACGGCAAGACCGTCCGCGCCATGGACGTCCTCTTCCCGAAGATCGGCGAAATCATCGGCGGTTCCGAGCGTGAGGCCGACCTGGCCAAGCTCGAGAAGCGCATCGACGAGCTCCAGATGAGCCGCAAGAACCTCGAGTGGTACATCGACACCCGTCGCTTCGGCTCCTGCCCGCACAGCGGCTTCGGCCTGGGCTTCGAGCGCCTTCTGCTCTTCATCACCGGCATGTCCAACATCCGGGACGTCATTCCGTTCCCGCGTACCCCCAAGAACGCGGAATTTTAATCGGCGTAAAAACAAAACACTATGTTAGTCATCGGTATCGCCGGCGGATCCGGTTCAGGCAAGACGACCGTCGTCAAGGCCATCACTGAGCAGCTGCACGACAAACGGGTGGTGGTAATCCCCCAGGATGCCTACTACAAGGATTCCAGCGACCTCTCCGACGAGGAGAAGCGCAACCACAATTTCGACCATCCCGATGCGATCGACTGGGAGTTGCTGTGCAAGCAGCTCAGCGACCTCAAGAAAGGAAGGGCCATCGAGCAGCCGGTGTATTCCTACATCTCCTGCTCGCGGTCCAAGACCGAAACGGTACGGGTGGAGCCCGCCGACGTCATCATCATCGAGGGCATCCTGATCTTCACCTGCAAGCGCCTGCGCGAGCAGATGGACATCAAGATCTTCGTGGATGCCGACGACGATGACCGCCTGATGCGCGTGATGGCACGCGACATCAGCGAGCGCGGCAAGGACGTCCACTGGGTCATCGAGCGCTACTCGCGCACCGTCAAGCCGATGTACCTCCAGTTCATCGAGCCGAGCAAGCGCTACGCCGACATCATCATTCCGCAGGGCGGACACAACAAGGTGGCCATCGACGTGATCACGGCCACCATCGAAAAGTCCCTGAAGGACAAATTCTAATCGCCCATGCGCCGGCTCTCCGCAGAAGAAAAGGCAGGCATCTACACCACCGTGATCGTTCACCTCGCGGTGGTGATTGTCTTGTTATTGGCCGGCCTCGACTGGAGCGTCCATCAGGAAAAAGGCTTCCTGATGGATTTCTCCCAGCTGGAAGAGAAAGAGCGCATGCTGGAGGAGATCGAGCGGCTGCAGAAAGAAGCGGAGTTCAAGGAAAGCATCGCGCAGCGGCTGCAGCAGGAGATCGACGCGGCCCCACCCGTGCGCGGCGTAGCCGTCAACAGGTCCGCCCTGAAGGACGACCGCGGCACGGACGCGGAACAGCTCTACAAAGACGCGGAGCGGCTCCAGGCGGAGCTTGCGAAGGGATACGAGGTAGAGCAGGAGGACTACGCGGATCCAACACCCGCCAAGAAGCAGGAAGAGCCCCAGAAACAGGACGCGCCCGCCTATAGCGGGCCGTCCGTCATCTCTTATTATCTCGAAGGCCGCAAGGCCAGCAAATTGCCGATTCCGGCCTATCGCTGCATGGGAGCGGGCCAGGTGACGGTGCTGATCAAGGTGGCGCCGAACGGGACGGTCGTGGAAGCCAAGGTCGACGAAAGCGTCTCCTCGGCCGACAAGTGTCTCAAGGAATTCGCCATCCGCGCCGCCCGGCTCTCCAAATTCTCCGCCAAGGCGGACGCTCCCGCCCGCCAGCAGGGCAACATCGTCTACGAGTTCGTCGCACAGTATTGATGTTCGCAGTATATTACGTTTTTAAACGTTATATAGGTAGAACATAATTAAAACATCATGAAGAACTATTGTTTACTCACCTCCCTGGCGGCCTGCCTTCTGCTGTCCGCCTGTGCGGAAACACCCAATTTCGAAGTCCCTCATTCCATTGACCTTGCCTGGACGAACTGCGGCGGCACGAAAGCCATGGACACCAAAGGCGAATCTGACAAAGAAAAGACCACCTGGCTGGTGCTCGAGCACACGCCCGCAGGCCTGGCCGTGACCCTCCTGGACGCCGAACTGAACTGCGCCATCCAAATGAACGGTCTGACGCTGAATGTCGAAAAGGTGGAAGGGAACGTCATCAACTACACGATCAACCTGGATCCACTGGCCGACTGCAACTGCCTGATCGAAAGGGTATCTTCTACGGTAGACGGACTGCAGGAAGGGAAAGAGTATGTCCTGAACTACGCCATCAGTTACTGGCCCCCGCTCAAACCGATCAAGTTCAGATACCACAGCGGCCTGAAGAAGTACGTGGACGTCCGGAAGAACGTAGATGAAAGCCGGATTATCTCCGGATCCGAATAGCAACGGACACAAAAAAGGACGCGCTCCTGGTGCGCGTCCCGAAAAACCAATTATTAACCGTTAGTATCCAGGATATTGTTTAAGGTTAGGACTGCTTGTCTTAATGCAGTCCAAAGGTAGCAAGGCGGATGGAAAATTGTGTTGATTATGGTCCTAAATAGGTGGATTTTTGTAAATCATTACAGAAAAAGTGTATTTTTGTACGGATAAGCGTCCGTAATATGTCGAAAAAAGTCCTATTTGCCGTTTTCAGCCTGTTTGCATGCGCATTGGCGTGGGCGCAGCCGCCCCATAGCTTCACCCGCTACGGACGGGAGAACAATTTCTCCGGCACGACCGTCGAGGACATGGTGCAGGACCGCCACGGCCAGCTGTGGCTGGCCACCTGGAGCGGCCTGTACTCGTTCGACGGGCGGACGTTCCACAACTACAGGACGGGAGACCCGGACGACAGTGACAATCCGCGGAGCAACCACTTCGTGGACGTGGAAATCCTGGAGAACGGCGAGATCCTGACCGTATCCTACGACAACAGACTGTTCCGTTTCAATCCCGAATCCGGTGCCCTGGATCCGGTGGACAGCCGGGGCCAGGGCATCCAGGGCATTTTCCGGCCGCAGCCGGATGCTCTCTATTTCCTCACGCTGAACGGCGAGATGCTGGATGCGTCCTTCTCCAGCTTCTGCCGCCTCCGGGCGGACGTCACCGTTCGGGGAATGGTAGCCGGGCCGGACGGAAGCGACTGGATCCTGACCGACAGGGGCATCTACCGCAACGGCCGCCTGTCGACGGAGATTCCCGCCTTCTGCGCCACGACGGCCGAAGGCGGCCTGTACATCGGCTCCGCGGGCGAACTCTTATGCTATAAGGACCAGCAATTCACTTCCCTGCCCGCCCAGCTGGCCGCCGACATCACCTTCATCACGCAAATCCCCGGCCGACCGGAGCTGCTGCTCGGCACCGACCGGGACGGCTTCGAGCTGTACAACCTGGACGACGGAACCCGCCGCCACATCGCCCTGGAGGGGCGGAGCGCCGGCGAAGGCCCCTTCCATGGCCTGACGGACACAAGGGGCAACCTGTGGATTTATTCTACGCAGGGCAGCCTCAACTGGTACGACCCCGATGCGGGCCGCCTGCTACCATTCTTCAACCCGAACCTGCAACCGGGCTGGACCTCCGAGACGGGCGTCACCGCCCTGCTGTCCGACTTCCAGGGCAACCTGTGGATCGGCTCGGGCTGGGGCGGCCTGGAGCGCGTCATCTTCCACCGGGAGAATTTCAAGCTCAAGCCCCTTGACGATTCCCGCCAGGCCGGGCCGGAAAACAGCGTCCGCGCGCTGCTGCAGGGCGCATCCGGCCTGATTTTCGCCGCCACGCGCGACAGCCGCCTGCACGTGCTGGACGAGTCGTACAACGAGGTGGACGTCTGGCTCCTGGACCGCTCGGGCTACACCCTGGCGGACGCGCACGACGGCAACCTCTGGGTCGGCACGCGCGGCGCCGGCCTGCTGGAGCTCAGCGTGCAGACCAACGAAAGGGTGCGGCACAGCATGACGCGCTACAGCAAGGACGACCTGTTCTACGGGCCCAACAGCAACGACATCTTCTCCCTGCTGGAGGACGACGCGCACCGGCTCTGGATCGGCACCTTCGACGACGGTATCGCCTACGTGGACCTCGACGAGAAAGAGCGGCTCTTCATCAGCAAGAAGAACCGCCTCAGTTTCCCGACCGAGCGCCGCAACCGCCTCCGCTGCCTCGCCCTGGGGCCGGACGGCCGCCTCTACGCCGGCGGCCAGATGGGCCTGTTCGTCTGTAACCATCCGGACGGCGAGCCGGAGGACATGCATTTCGAGCGCTTCACGCAGATCACGGATTACGACATCCAGCACATCCTGTTCACGCAGGACGGCGACCTGTATGCATCGTCCTACGG